>NZ_JBHWCC010000007.1:0-217901 GCF_042735715.1 Streptomyces sp. NPDC059582 | reverse complement strand
GGGGGGGGGGGGGCGGGGGGTCCCGCGCCCGAGCGCCCCGACCCGGGGGATCTCGGCCGCGAGACCCGTACCGGAGGTGTCGTACCCCGGGGTGTCGCACCCGGGAGTCCCGTACCCGAGGGGTTGGTCAGATCCCCTGCCAGTCCGGCTTGTTCGCGTAGGTGTGCCGGAAGTAGTCCGCGAGCTTCAGCTTGGACGCGGCGGCCTCGTCGACGACGACCGTCGCGTGCGGGTGGAGCTGGAGCGCCGAGGCCGGGCACACCGCCGCGACCGGGCCCTCGACGGTCGCGGCGACCGCGTCCGCCTTGCCCTCACCGGTCGCGAGCAGCACCAGGTGCCTCGCCTCGAGGATGGTGCCGATGCCCTGGGTGATGACGTGATGCGGCACCTGTTCGATGGCGCCGTCGAAGAAGCGCGCGTTGTCCACCCGCGTCTGCTCGGTCAGCGTCTTGATCCGGGTGCGCGAGGCGAGCGAGGAACAGGGCTCGTTGAACCCGATGTGCCCGTCGGTCCCGATCCCGAGCAGCTGGAGGTCCACACCGCCGGCCCCGGCCAGCGACCGGTCGTACGCCTCGCAGGCCCCCTGCACGTCCGTGGCCGTGCCGTCGGGCCCCAGGAACGCGCTCATCCCGATCCCGAGCGGCTCCAGCACCTCGCGACGCAGCACCGAGCGGTAGGACTCCGGATGGTCGGCGGGCAGCCCCACGTACTCGTCGAGCTGGGCTATCCGCGCCCGGGAGGCGTCCACGGCGCCGGAGCGGACCTTCGCCGTCAGCGCCTGGTAGATGGGCAGTGGCGTCGAGCCGGTGGCCACGCCGAGCAGCGCGTCGGGCTTGCGTCGCAGGAGCTGCGCCATGGACTCGGCGATGAGCTCGCCGCCCGACTCGGCGTCCGGAACGATGACAACTTCCACGTTGGGCCTGCCGTTCTGGAGAGAGCTGAAGAGGGGGCTTCGAAGATCTCTGAGGGGTCTATGTGGTTTAGACCAATCTAACAGAGTCGGACCCTCGCTCCCAGGCGGGATCTCTATCCAGCGGTCATGGCGGAATGGATACCGGGGCAGACCGCCGACATTTCTCTAGCATGCGCTATAAAATGCGCTCCATGGTGAACGGCGAGGAGACGAAGACGCAGGCCGGGCCGGTGATCAAGCCCCGCGGCCGCCCCCGCTCCTTCGACCGGGCGACCGCCCTGGAGAAGGCGGTCATGGCCTTCTGGGAGCACGGCTACGAGGCGACCTCCGTCTCCGACCTCACCCGCGTCATGGGCATCGGCGCCCCGAGTCTGTACGCGGCCTTCGGCGACAAGCGGACGCTGTTCGCCGAGGCCGTGGACGCGTACGCGACGCGCTACGGCTCCTTCGGCGAGCGCGCCCTCGTCGAGGAACCCACCGCCCGGGCCGCCGTCGCGCGGATCCTGCGGGAGGCCGCCGTCGCCTACACGCTGCCCGGCCGCCCGCGCGGCTGCCTGGTCCGCCACGCGGCCGCGAACTGCGCGAGCCCGGAGGTGACGGAGTCGCTGCGCGCCCGTCGCGTCGCCGACATCGCCGCCGTGGAGAGCCGGATCGGACAGGACGTGGCGGTAGGGGAACTGCCGGCGGACGTCGACGCCGCGGCGCTCGCCCGGTACACCGGCGCTGTCGTCCAGGGCATGTCCCAGCAGGCCCGGGACGGGGCGAGCCGGGAGGAACTGGAGGCGGTCGCGGAAATTGCCATGGCCATCTGGTCCCGCGGGTGGACCCGCGCGGGCTAGGCTTCCAGGGGTCAACCGGACATCGCCGAAAACAAACAGTCTCCGACGCATGGACACACCTAGTGGTCTAGTCCAGAATGCGTAGGACGGTTGACAACACAACGAGCCTCCGCCCTCCCCGCACAGGAGAGCGGACCGAGGATCCGGTGCTCTCTGCCCTGACTGCCCCGGCATCCTCATCCTTCGGCCGATCGGGACCGCACACCCCGTGGCCGATATTGCTCCGGGCTGCGGTGCCGGGAGGGTTGAGGGTCCCTCCCAGGCGCCGCGGCCCGCGGGTGTTTTAGGACCCGTACAAACCGCCGGGTACGCTCGCACACGTGCCCTCCATGAACGAACTCGTACGCCAGCACACGGCCCTCGACGACTCCGACCTCGAGTGGCTCCACCTGCTGGTCTCGGAGTGGCAGCTGCTCTCCGACCTCTCCTTCGCCGACCTGGTCCTGTGGGTCCCCACCCGAGACGGCACCCGGTACGTCTCGGTCGCCCAGATGCGGCCCAACACCGGGCCCACCTCGTACCAGGACGACATGGTCGGCCACCTCGTCCCGAGGGGCCGACGTCCCATGCTGGACATCGCCCTCGACGAGGGCCGGATCGTGCGGGAGGGCGACCCGGAGTGGCGCGAGGAGGTCCCCGTCCGGGTCGAGTCGATCCCCGTACGACGGGACGGGCGCGTCCTCGGGGTGATCGCCCGCAACACCAACCTGCTCACCGTCCGTACCCCGAGCCGTCTGGAGCTCACCTATCTGCAAAGCGCCTCGGACCTGGCGCAGATGATCGCGGCCGGCACCTTCCCGTTCCCGAACCAGCAGGTCGACATGGACGCCTCGCCGCGCGTCGGGGACGGCCTGATCCGCCTCGACGCCGACGGCATCGTGCAGTACGCGTCCCCGAACGCGTTGTCGGCCTTCCATCGGATGGGTCTCGCCGCCGACCTCGTCGGCCAGCATCTGGGACAGATCACCTCCGAACTCGCTCCGACCCGGGGTCCGGTGGACGAGGCGCTGGCCAAGGTCGCCAGCGGCTGGGCGCCGCGCGAGTTCGAGATCGAGGCCCACGACGGTGAGATCCAGTTCCGCGCGATCCCGCTCAAGCCCAAGGGCACCCGCATCGGTTCGCTGGTCCTGCTCCGTGACGTCACGGAACTGCGCCGCCGCGAGCGCGAGTTGATCACCAAGGACGCGACCATCCGGGAGATCCACCACCGGGTGAAGAACAACCTCCAGACGGTGGCCGCCCTGCTCCGGCTCCAGGCCCGGCGCATCGAGTCCGAGCGCGGCCGTGAGGCGCTGGAGGAGGCCGTCCGCCGGGTCGGTTCGATCGCGATCGTGCATGAGACGTTGTCTCAGAACCTGGACGAGAAGGTGGAGTTCGACGAGATCGCCGACCGCGTCCTCGCGATGGTCGCCGAGATCTCCCCGGGCAAGGTCACCGGCCGGCGCACCGGCCGCTTCGGCATCCTGGACGCGGAGGTCGCCACGCCGCTGTCGATGGTGCTGACCGAAATCCTCCAGAACGCCCTTGAACACGGCTTCCGTGAAGGCGAAACCGGCACGGTCGAGGTCTCCGCGGTCCGCGGCGGCACGACGAAGGAGGCCCGGCTGCTCGTCACCGTCCAGGACGACGGCGTCGGTCTGCCCGAGGGCTTCGACCCGCACACCTCCGGCAACCTCGGCCTCCAGATCGTACGGACTCTGGTGGAGGGGGAGTTGGGGGGAAGCTTCGACATGGTCCCGGCTCCGGAGCGTGGCACCCGGGTGATCCTGGACATTCCGGTGCGGGGGCAGAAGTAGGCGGGGTGCCAGGCCGGCCCCCTGGTGCGGCGCCGGTCGCCTCCCCAGGGCCGCCCACTTCCGTACAACGCCGGCCACTTCCCGCAACACCGGCCGCCCCGTACAGCATTGAGCCCCGGACCACTGAGTGGTCCGGGGCCGAAAGCTCGTTGCTGCTCTTGCTAAGCGCATCGGGGGTACTGCGCGCTGCGGCTCGGGGGCGGGAGATGCGTACGCGCTGTACGCGCCGCCAAGCTCAGGCTGTTAGCGGGGTGGCTGTTGTCAGGCGGAAGCCTGACGAGCCCGGTTGCGGGCGGCGCGGCGCTTCATGGCGCGACGCTCGTCCTCGCTGAGACCACCCCAGACGCCGGAGTCCTGACCGGACTCGAGCGCCCACTGCAGACACTGATCCATAACGGGGCAGCGACGGCAGACGGCCTTGGCTTCCTCGATCTGCAGCAGCGCAGGACCGGTGTTGCCGATGGGGAAGAAGAGCTCGGGGTCTTCCTCGCGGCAAACGGCGTTGTGACGCCAGTCCATGGCTGCTACCTCTCCTTGGTATTACGTGCAAGTTGCTTGTGAATGTGAACGCTTTCACGAATCCCTCAACAAGTGAAGGGCCGCCCGCCAGGTTCGCTGGCGTGGTCCTTGGATTTGAAGAGGGGTTCCGGTGATCTGTGGAGGCCGATGTAGCGGGCCGTCCCGATCGCCACGTAGAGACTCGCAAACCTCGACGGCGGATACAACCCCTTCCAGAAAGTTTTTTTTGATTCCTCGGTGTCGACTAGGTCACAGCCGTACTTCCATGGGGTGGATCCTGGTCTAAACGTTCGAGTGAAAGGACTTTCGCCCGTTCCGCTCACACAATCACACGCAGTGCACGGCGTACGCCTGTGAACGTCACGCTCGTACGCAGTCCGAGGTGGTCGCCGTCCATCTGAAGGGGCAGCGGCGCCTTCGAATGCAAGGTGAACTGGTCCAGGTCGTGCAGTGAGGTCGCATGCTTGCCATAGGGTCCCCGCTCCGGGGACGAAGTGAGCAACTGGGTGCCATACCGGGCAACCGCGGCCGTGGACAGACGGCTGAGACCGAGTACGTCGAGCCCCTTATCGAACGAGGCCTTAGGCGACGTGTACATCGGGCGATTGCCGAGATACGTCCAAGGGGACGTGTTCGAGACTATGGCGACCACCAGATCGGTGACCGGGTCCTCGCCGGGCCGCTCCACCGTGACCGTGCCGTGCCGCCGGCTGTGCTCCCCGAAGAACTGCCGGACGACCTGACGCACGTACAACGCGTGCGTCGACTTCCTGCCCTGCTCGCGCTGCTGCTCGACCCGGCCGACCACGCCCGCGTCGAAGCCGAGCCCCGCGTTGAAGGTGAACCAGCGGGACGGGACGGACTCGTCGTCGGTGCCGGGCGTACCGGAGGTCAGGCCCAGGCCGACCGTGCGCTCGCGGCCCTCGCGCAGTGCGTCCAGCAGGGCGCCGGTCGCCTCGACGGCGTCGTTCGGCAGGCCCAGGGCGCGGGCGAAGACGTTCGTCGATCCGCCGGGGACCACGGCGAGGCCGGGCAGACGGTCCGGGTCGGGGCCGGCGTGCAGCAGGCCGTTGACGACCTCGTTGACCGTGCCGTCGCCGCCGAGGGCCACTATGAGATCGATGTCCTCGCTCTGCGCCGCCTGCCGGCCCAGGTCGCGCGCGTGGCCGCGGTACTCGGTGGTGACCGCCTCGAGCTTCATCTCGCTCGCGAGAGCGTGGATCAGCACATCGCGCGTACGTGCGCTTGTGGTGGTTGCCGCCGGATTGACCACGAGAAGTGCACGCATGAGTTGCAGCGTACCTACTGGGTGGTACTCGACCCACACCGAGTTGGGGATCGGGTAAGAGATCGGGACGTGAGGCTCGACACGGACGCCCGAAGTGTGCGGGCTACCCTTCTCGGGTGAGCAGCCAGACTCCCGCCAGTTCCCGGACCCCCGCCACCCCGGAGACCACCGGTCCCCGCCCGCGGCGCCTGACGTACGCCGCCGCGCTCGCCGCCCTGGAAGGGCTCGCGTTGCTCGTCGGGGGCTGCTGGATCCTGGTCCTCGGCTTCACCGGCGCCCCGGACGACCGCCGACAGGCCGTCACCGGCGGAGTCACCCTGATCGTGCTCGCGCTGCTGCCGCTGCTCGCCGCCCGCGGACTGCTCGGCCGGCGCGGCTGGAGCCGGGGCCCGGCCGTCATCACGCAGATCATGGCGCTGCCGGTGGCCTACAACCTGCTCCGCTCCGACAGCGTGGCGATCCCGGCCGGGATCGCGCTGGCGGTCGTCGCCGTCACCTCGCTCGTCCTGCTCGTCAACGCCGAGACGACCCGGGCCCTCGGGATCCGGGGGCCCGGAAACGCGCGGCAGCAGGACACGCGACAGCGGGACGCGGGGAAGTAGCCGCTACTCCTCCACCAGCAGTTTCTCCCGCAGCTGCGCCAGCGTGCGCGCGAGCAGCCGGGAGACGTGCATCTGGGAGATGCCGACCTCCTGCGCGATCTGCGACTGGGTCATGTTGCCGAAGAAGCGCAGCAGCAGGATCCGCTTCTCGCGCGGCGGGAGGTCCTCCAGCAGCGGCTTGAGCGACTCCCGGTACTCGACCCCCTCCAGCGCCTCGTCCTCCGCGCCGAGCGTGTCGGCCACCGCCGGGGACTCGTCGTCGGTGTCGGGCACGTCCAGCGACAGCGTGGAGTACGCGTTCGCGGACTCCAGGCCCTCGAGGACCTCCTCCTCCGAGATGGCCAGCTTCTCGGCGAGCTCGTGGACCGTGGGGGAACGGCCGTGCTGCTGGGAGAGCTCGGCGGTCGCCGTGGTGAGGGCGAGCCGCAGCTCCTGGAGCCGGCGCGGCACCCGCACCGCCCAGCCCTTGTCGCGGAAGTGCCGCTTGATCTCACCGACGACCGTCGGGGTCGCGTACGTCGAGAACTCGACACCGCGCTCCGGGTCGAACCGGTCGACCGACTTGATCAGGCCGATGGTGGCGACCTGGGTGAGGTCGTCCAGCGGCTCTCCGCGGTTGCGGAAGCGCCGTGCGAGGTGTTCGACGAGCGGCAGGTGCATACGGACCAGCCGGTTGCGCAGCTCTGCGTACTCGGCGCTGCCCTCCTTGAGTCCGCGCAGTTCGACGAACAGGGCCCGAGCTCCGCTGCGGTCCTGCGGGTCGTGGTGCGTGGCCCGCGGCGCGGTCTGCGCCTCCGGCTTCTCGTCTCGCTCGTGCTCGCTCATCGTCCCGCCCGTTGCCCTTCCCCGAGCCCTCGCCTCGGCCCGGACGGGGAAGGCCCCGGTCCGCCGCATCCGAGGCGCGCCCTGCACGGCACCTTCCCGATCCCGCTGCCCGTCGTCGTCCAGGAATCCGGCCTCCGAGGTGTCGTCCTCCGGATGCGGCCGGGCCTGGTCGGGGATTCCGTCGATGCCGTCCGCCATGCGTCGGGAACCGTCCGGAGCAGCGCTCTCGGCCGGCAGCTCCCGTGTGCCGCGTTCTTCGTCCCGCACCGGCCCGTCCCCGTCCCTCACGCCGGCCCGGGTCCCGCGCCGCGCTGTTTGTAGAGGCTGATCGACACGGTCTTGTCTTCGTCGACGGCGGAGGAGACCTTGCCCGCGAGGGCGGACAGCACGGTCCAGGCGAAGGTGTCCCGTGACGGAGCGTGACCATCCGTGGTCGGCGCGGAGACGGTGACCTCGAGCGAATCGTCGACGAGTCGGAAGACACAGCTGAGCACGGAGCCCGGCACGGCCTGCTGGAGCAGGATCGCGCACGCTTCGTCCACTGCGATGCGCAGGTCCTCGATCTCGTCCAGGGTGAAGTCCAAACGGGCTGCGAGGCCGGCCGTGGCCGTCCGCAGCACCGACAGGTAGGCACCCGCAGCCGGCAGCCGGACTTCCACGAAGTCCTGGGTCGCGGGCTCGCCTGCGATCTGGGACACCCTCACCTCCAAGGTGGTACAAGCTTTTCGGGGCCGAGGGTCGCCCCTCGGGGTAACGCGAAGTGTGGTTCAGCGGTGACGCTATCGCGCTCTCGACTTTGCTGTCCCCAGGACCCCAACCCCTTGCTGTCACTCATAGTAAACCTACGGATACGCTCCGTGGCTAGGGGTCTGCGGGCCCAAATGGGAAGAGCGCGCGCCGGGTTGACGTACCCAGACGTCAGACGGTCGAACCGTACCCGTCGGACGGTAGGGCACGTGCCCTACCAGGGTCACACGAGGACGTGATCCACGAAGCACCAACGCCAGTCCTCGCCCGGTTCGAAGGTCCGCATCACCGGGTGTCCGGAGTCCTTGTGGTGTCCTGTGGCGTGCCGGCCCGGTGACGAGTCGCAGCAGCCGATGTGGCCGCAGGTCAGGCACAGGCGCAGCTGCACCGGGTGCGTACCGTCCGCCAGACACTCCGGACACGTGACGCTGAGCGCGTCGGGTTCCGGGTGCGGCAGCGCGTCGGCGTGCGTGCACTGTTTCATGATTGCCAGATTACGACGGCTGCGCGGCCGACCGCGCGGAATTCGAGGGCGGGCGGGAACCATGGACGTGATGCCACTGCTGTTGCTGGTGGCCGGAAGCGCCGCGATCGCCGCGGCCGCCCGGCGAACCCCCGTGCCGGCACCGCTGCTGCTGGTCGCGGTCGGCCTGGTGGTGTCGTATCTGCCGGGGGTGCCGGACTACACCCTCGATCCCGACGTCGTCCTGCCGCTCCTGCTGCCGCCGCTGCTGTACACGTCGGCCACCGACAGTTCCTACCTCGGCCTGCGGGCGCAGCTGCGTCCCGTGGCGCTGCTGTCGGTGGGTTACGTGCTCTTCGCGACCTTCGTCGTCGGCTGGGCCGTGTACCAGATCGTGCCGGAGATGCCGCTGACGGCGGCGCTGGTGCTGGGCGCGGTGGTGGCGCCGCCGGACGCGGTCGCGGCCACGGCGGTGGCCCGCCGGGTCGGGCTGCCGTCCAGGGTCACCACGGTCCTCCAGGGCGAGTCGCTCCTGAACGACGCCACCGCCATCACCGCCTACAAGGTGGCCCTCGCCGCCGCGGTGGGCGAGGGCGCCACCTGGGCCGGGGGCTTCGGCGAGTTCCTGCTCGCGGCGGTCGGCGGTGTCGGGGTCGGTCTGGTCCTGATGGCGCCGATCCACTGGCTGCGCACCCGCCTGAAGGAGCCCCTCCTCCAGAACACGCTGTCCCTGCTGATCCCGTTCGTCGCGTACGCGGTCGCCGAGCAGTTCCACGCCTCCGGTGTCCTCGCCGTGGTCGTCGTCGCCCTCTACCTGGGCCACCGCGCGTGGGAGGTCGACTTCGCGACCCGCCTCCAGGAGACGGCGGTGTGGAAGATGGTCGCCTTCGTCCTGGAGTCCGCGGTGTTCGCGCTGATCGGACTGCAACTGCCCGTGGTCCTGCGCGGACTCGGGGCGTACGAGGGCAGCGACGCCGCCTGGTACGCGACCGCCCTCTTCCTGGTGGTCGTCGTGACCCGGTTCGTGTGGGTGTATCCGGCGACCTTCGTGCCCCGGCTGCTGTCGGCGCGGATCCGCGACCGGGAGGAGAATCCCACCTGGAAGGGGGCGATGGTCACCGCCTGGGCCGGCATGCGGGGCGTCGTCTCCCTGGCCATCGCCTTCTCGATCCCGCTCACCATGCACCACGGCGAGGCCCCCTTCCCGCAGCGCAACCTGATCCTGTTCCTGACCTTCACCACGGTCATCGGCACGCTGGTGGTGCAGGGCCTGAGCCTGCCCCCGCTGATCCGCCTGCTGAAGTTCCCCGAGCCCGACCCGCAGGCCGCCACCCTCGCCGAGGCCAACGCCCAGGCACAGGCCTCCCGGGCCGCCGAACGGCGCCTGGACGAACTCCTCGCCGACGAGCGCAACGCCCTCCCGCCGCCGCTCGCCGACCGCCTGCGCATGGTCCTGGAGCGCCGCCGCAACGCCGTTTGGGAGCGGCTCGGGCAGGTCAACCCGGTCACCGGCGAGACCATCGACGACACCTACAGCCGCCTTTCCCGGGAAATGATCAGCGCCGAACGCGCCGTCTTCGTGAAGCTGCGCGACGGCCGCTACATCGACGACGAGATGCTGCGCACCCTGCTGCGCAGACTGGACCTGGAGGAGGCGGCGGCCTACCGGGAAGCGGCGTGAGGGCGCCCGTCACGGCCGTCCGGTGATCACAGCCGCGAGGGTGCTTCCCGGTGGGAGGCGGCCCTCTTCGGCGAGAGTGACAAGTCCGTAGAGCAACTTGGCGACATAGAGACGTTCGACGGGCAGGCCGTGGCGCTGCTCGAAGTCCTCGGCGAAGGCGTCGAGTTCGGGGGTGGTGCGGGCGTAGCCGCCGAAGTGGAAGCGGTCGTCGAGCGACCAGTCGCCGCGGCGGGCGCCGAAGGCGCGCTCCTGGAGCGTGCCCACCTCGGCGGTCAGGAAGCCGCCCCTGAGGACCGGTACGCCAAGGGCGCGCTGGTCGGGGGCGAGGCCGGCGGCCAGGCCGGCGAGGGTGCCGCCGGTGCCGCAGGCGAGGGCGACCACGTCGGCCCGGCCGCGCAGTTCGGCGCCGAGGGGGACACAGCCGCGGACGGCGGCGGCGTTGCTGCCTCCCTCGGGGACGACGTACGCGTCCCCGGCGCCGGCCGCGCGCAGGATCGAGGCGAGGGTCCGCGGGTCGTTCTTGTGGCGGTAAGTCGATCTGTCGATGAAGTGCAGGCGCATTCCGTCGGCCGCGCAGCGGGCCAGTGAGGGGTTGAGGGGGCGCTCGGCCAGCTCCTGCCCTCGGACCACGCCGGTCGTGGACAGACCGAGGAGACGGCCGGCGGCGGCGGTGGCCCGCAGATGGTTGGAGTAGGCGCCCCCGAAGGTGACGATCGGGCGCCCGGCCGCCGCGTCGAGGTTCGGCGCCAGCTTGCGCCACTTGTTGCCGATCAGCTCCGGGTGGATGAGGTCGTCGCGCTTGAGGAGCAGCCGGACGCCGTGCCGGGCGAACCGGGCGTCCGCGACCTCCTGCAACGGCGAGGGGAGCCGGGGGCGCAGCGAGGCGAGGACGTCGGGGCCGGTCACCCGGCCATTGTCGGACACGTGAACGGGTCGGGTCACTTCGCCCGGCCGCGCGCCGCCGCCGGCCGCGTCTCGGGCGGGACTGTTCCCTGTGCCCATCGCGACGGTGATCCATTCCCGCTCGTTCGTGTAATAGCACCGGCACGCTCCGTGATGGAAGGCTGGTCGCGAGATCGGTGCTCGGTGCGATCGGCACCGGTGCATGACCGGGAGGGCAATTCAGAATGTCGGTAGGCGAAGAGGTCCGCACGGATCAGGGCAAGCCGCAGCAGAGCCTCGGCACGGCCGCAGCGCGGAACCTGGCCACCACCACCAAGTCCGCTCCCCAGATGCAGGAGATCAGCTCCCGCTGGCTGCTGCGGATGCTGCCCTGGGTGGACGTACAGGGCGGTACGTACCGGGTCAACCGGCGGCTGACCTACGCGGTCGGCGACGGCCGTATCACGTTCGTGAAGACAGGTGACCGGGTCGAGGTCATCCCCGCCGAGCTGGGCGAACTGCCCGCCCTGCGGGACTACGAGGATGAGGAGGTGCTCGCCGAGCTCGCCCAGCGCTGCCGGCAACGGGAGTACGCGCCGGGTGAGTTGATCGCCTCGTTCGGCAGCCAGACCGACGAGGTGTACCTGCTGGCGCACGGCAGGGTGGAGAAGGTCGGCACGGGCCCGTACGGCGACGACGCCGTGCTGGGGGTGCTCGCCGACGGCTCGTACTTCGGTGAGGCGGCGCTGATCGACCCGGACGCCATCTGGGAGTACACCGCCCGCGCGGACACCGCCTGCACGATGCTGATCCTGTCCCGCCAGGACGTCGACCAGGTCGCCGAGCGCGCCGACTCACTGCGCGAGCACATCGGGCGGCTGCGCGCGGCTCCCGAGCAGCACACCAACAAGTACGGAGAGAGGGCCGTCGACCTCGCGGCGGGCCACTCCGGCGAGCCCGAGATCCCGCACACCTTCGTCGACTACGACGCCAGGCCGCGCGAGTACGAACTGAGCATCGCCCAGACCGTGCTGCGCATCCACACCCGTGTGGCCGACCTCTACAACCAGCCGATGAACCAGACCGAGCAGCAGTTGAGGCTCACCGTCGAGGCGTTGAAGGAGCGCCAGGAGCACGAGCTCGTCAACAACCGGCAGTTCGGGCTGCTGCACAACTGCGAATACGACCAGCGGCTCCAGCCGCACGACGGCGTGCCGGGTCCGGACGACATGGACGAGCTGCTCAGCAGGCGGCGCGGCACGAAACTGTTCCTCGCCCATCCGCGCGCGATCTCCGCGTTCGGCCGCGAGCTCAACAAGCGCGGACTCGTTCCCGAGACGATCGACGTCGGCGGCAACCGCATCCCCACCTGGCGTGGCGTCCCGATCTACCCGTGCAACAAGATCCCGGTCACCGAGGCCCGGACCAGCTCCATCATCGCGATGCGTCTCGGCCAGGAGGATCAGGGCGTCGTCGGTCTGCGGCAGTCCGGCATCCCGGACGAGATCGAGCCGAGTCTCTCGGTGCGGTTCATGGGTATCAACGAGCAGTCGATCATCAACTACCTGGTGACGGCGTACTACTCGGCCGCGGTCCTGGTGCCGGACGCGCTCGGCGTCCTGGAGAACGTCGAGATCGGCCGCTGGCGGTGACCTTCCCCGTCGGCCTGTCGTGTCCCCGCCCGTCAGGGCGGGTACACCTGAGGAATAGGTGCCCTGACGGAGCGCAAGCGCCGCCGTCCGCCGACTCTGCGAGGGGGAGGCCATGACCGAGTCCACGACACGGCGGAGAACCGAGACGTTCGAAAGGCGGACGCCCATCGCGATCCCCAGGGCCGGCCGGTCCGTCTCGTCCGACGGGCAGGAGGCGGCGGCGATCCTGGAGCGTGCACGGTCCTCGGTCGACCCCGAACTGCGCGCGGCACTCGACTCGCTGCCCGGCTCCATGCGCCGGATCGCGCTCTACCACTTCGGCTGGGAGCACGCGGACGGCACACCGGCGGCGGCCCACGCGGGCAAGGCGATACGTCCCGCGCTCGTGCTCACCGCGGCCGCCGCGCTCGGCGGCCCGGCCGCACGGGCGAGAGCGGTACGGGCGGCCGCCGCGGTGGAGCTGATCCACAATTTCACGCTGCTGCACGACGACGTGATGGACCGCGACACCACGCGTCGGCACCGGCCCACCGCCTGGACGGTGTTCGGCGACGCCGACGCCATCCTCGCCGGGGACGCCCTTCAGGCACTGGCCCTCGGGCTGCTCGCCGAGGATCCGTATCCGGCGTCCGGGACGGCCGTCGCCCGGCTCACGGCCTGCGTGGTCGAACTGTGCGCCGGCCAGCAGGCGGACACGGCCCTGGAGCGGCGCGCTCCCGCCGAGGTCACCCTCGACGAGGTGCTCGCCATGGCCGAGGCCAAGACGGGCGCGCTCCTGGGGTGCGCCTGCGCCATCGGCGCGCTCTACGCCGGAGCGGCCGACGACGACGTCGAGGCGCTGGACCTGTTCGGCCGCGAGGCCGGGCTCGCCTTCCAGCTCATCGACGACGTGATCGGCATCTGGGGCGACCCGCACCGCACCGGCAAGCCGGCCGGCGCGGACCTGGCCGCCCGCAAGAAGTCGCTGCCGGTGGTCGCCGCGCTGGCCTCCGGTACACCGGCCGCCGCCGAACTGGCCGAGCTGTACGAGATGCCGTACGACAAGGAGGACACCAAGGGGACAGCGCGTACCGCGCTCGCCGTGGAGCGGGCCGGCGGGCGGGACTGGGCGCAGGCGCAGGCCGCCGACCGGATGTCCCGGGCGATGGGCGAGCTGGCCCGCGCGATCCCCGAACCCGAGTCGGCGGGCGGCCTGCTCGCCCTGGCCGAGTACGTGACCCGGCGCAGCAGCTGAGCGCCGGCCCGGAGAACCCCGGAGCACCGGGACCGTGCGGCTCCTGACCCCGCACGGTCCCCGGAGGCTCCGGCCCGCGGGTCCCGCACTTCCCCACGGTGTGCGGGGCCCGCTGTCATGCCCGGTCCGCAGCAAGCGCCGGGCGCGCGCCCGGCCTACCCTTGAGGACATGGACAGCGACGCAGCCGTCTGCCCCGACTGTGGACAGGCCGTCGAGACCGTCGTCGTACGGCGGCACAAGACGCTGGGGGCCTGGGTACCGGTGTGGGGTCCCGGATCGTGCCGGAACGCCGACTGCGGGGCGTACACCCCCGGTGGAGGCCCGGTTCCGGTCAAGGAAGCCCAGCCTCTGGGGACCGCCTCCGCCCCCGGCGAGAGCACCCCGAACCTGTCGGCCCGAGCGAACCCGTCGGCCGGAGAGACCTGAACCCGGCGGCCGGAGCGGCCCCGGCCGGGGGCTAGCGTGACCCCATGTCCGAAGACCCGTACCTCCTGCACATCACCGAACGCCGTCTGTGGGACGCCGCCCGCGCGGTCGGCGCGTACGAGATGTCGACCCGTGGCCGCACCCTCGCCGAGGAGGGCTTCATCCACTGCTCGACCCGCGCCCAGCTCCCGCGGGTGGCGGACTTCCTGTACGGCGCCCCCGGCGCCCCCACCGACCTGGTGGTCCTCGTCGTGGACCCGGCCCGGCTCGGCGTACCGGTGAAGTACGAGGCACCGCGGCCCGGCGGCGAGGAGTTCCCGCACGTGTACGGGCCGATCCCGGTGGACGCCGTGGTGGACGTGGAGGTCTGGGAGTGACGGAACCGGGCGGCCGCCGCAGCCGGTCACGGCGGTCTCCGACGCCGATCCGTCTGCACGCCTAACCGCCCGAGTGCCGCGGCAGGCCGCCCGTCAGCGGGTCGCGGCCCGTGAGGCAGTACGTGCCGCCCGCCGGGTCCCGCATCACCGTCCAGTGGCGGCCGTGGGACACGGGCACCGCGCCCAGCCGCTCGTGCTCGGCGCGGGTCGCCTCGATGTCCGCGCAGGCCAGGTCCAGATGGGCGGAGGCGGGGCGTTCCTCGTCCAGCCGCTGGAGGAGGATGCGCACCGGCAGCCCCACGGGCGGCCTGACCACGTGGAACTCGGGGAGCGAGCCGGGCAGCGCGTCCCAGTCGGTCAGCAGGGCGCCCCAGAAGGCGACTTCGGCGTCGTACGCGGACGGCGGGACGTCGACGCAGACCTGGTCGAGGCGGCTGCCCCGCACCACGGGAGGCCGTACCGCCTCACCGTGCCACGGCACGGCGCAGAACACCTGCCCGCCGGGCGAGCGCAGGACCGCCCAGCCCTCGTGCTCGGCCACCGTCTCCGCCCCGAGCCGCAGCGCCCCCTTCACGAACCCCGGCACGTTCTCGACGGCGAGGTCGAGGTGGGCGCCGCCCTCGCCCGCCGTGACCCCCTGGGCCTTCACGCAGGGGTCGGCCCCGTCCGGCAGCAGGGTCACGAACTCGTCCCGGTCGCCCCGCAGTTCCGACAGCTGGGTGTCCGTGACAGCGGTCCAGAAGGCGCATGCCCGATCGAGATGCGCGGTGGGCCGGTCCACGAAGGCGTACGTCCAGCGGATGCTCATGCTCATGACGTGATCGTAGGCAACCGCCGTCCGGCCGTGGTCAGTCCCGCGGCCGCTCGATGAACCGCAGCAGGTTGCCCGCCGGATCGCGGAACGCGCAGTCGCGCACCCCGTACGGCTGGTCCATGGGCTCCTGGAGAACCTCGACGCCGGCCTCCTGCACGCGCTCGCAGAGGGCCTCGCAGTCGACGGTGGTGAAGATGACCCCGCGCAGCATGCCCTTGGCCAGCAGCCGGGCCATGGTCTCCTTGTCGGCGGGGGAGGCGTCCGGATTCGCGCCCGGCGGCTCCAGCACGATCTCCACGTCCGGCTGGAGCGGCGAGCCGATGGTCACCCACCGCATGTTCTCGAAGCCGACGTCGTTGCGGACCTCCATGCCCAGGACGTCACGGTAGAAGGCGAGCGCCTTGTCGTGGTCGTCGACGGCGAGGAAGCACTGCTTGAGTTTCAGGTCCATGGCCTCGAACCTAAGGTCGTCTGGGGCGGGTGAAGGTGCGCGCCACGCACGGCGGGATCTGCGCGCCGCTCTCGTGCGAGCGGGCCCGGTACGTGCTCGGGGTCTCGCCGACCAGTTCCGTGAACCGGGAGCTGAAGGACCCCAGAGACGTGCAGCCGACCGCTAGGCACACCTCGGTCACGGTGAGGTCGCCGCGGCGCAGCAGGGTCTTGGCGCGTTCGATGCGGCGGGTCATGAGGTAGGCGTAGGGCGTCTCGCCGTACGCCTCCCGGAAGCTGCGCTGGAAGTGCCCGGGGGACATCAGCGCGGTGCGGGCGAGCGCGCCCACGTCGAGCGGCTCGGCGTACTCACGGTCCATGCGGTCACGCGCCTGCCGCAGCCGTACCAGATCCTCCAGACCCACCACACCAGCATGGCACAGCCCCCCGCCCGACCGGCCGGGCGCGGGGGCGGTCGGGCGGGCACCGGACACCGCCCGGACAGCACCGCACCCGATCCGTCCCGGACACCGGACATGGTGCCCCGGGTGGACCGGGTGCGGTGCGGCAGACGCCGCGATCAAGGAGGTCGCGGGTCGAAGGGGCGCCTGATCGAGGATCAGGCCTTCTTCGTCTCCCAGAAGATCCTGTCGATCTCGGCGATGAGCTCGAGCGCCTTCTCGCCGGTCTTCGGGTCCGTCGAGGCCTTGGCGGCCGACAGGGCCTTGAGGGTGTCGTTGACCAGCTGGTGCAGCTGGGGGTACTTCTCGAAGTGCGGGGGCTTGAAGTAGTCGCTCCACAGCACGGACACGTGGTGCTTCGCGAGCTCGGCGCGCTGCTCCTTGATGACCGTGGCGCGGGCCTGGAAGTGCGGGTCGTCGTTGGCGGCCATCTTCTCCTGGACAGCCTTCACCGACTCCGCCTCGATGCGGGCCTGGGCCGGGTCGTACACACCGCAGGGCAGGTCGCAGTGCGCGCTGACCTTCACCTTGGGGGCAAACAGGCGGGAAAGCATGGAGCGTTCCTTCCTCGTGATCGTCTTCTCAGGTGGGACATTACTCCCTGGCGGACGGGTTTTCGCGAGTGCCCCCATGGGCTTAGGACAAAAGTCCGGGGTCAGACTGAGACTGGTGGAGGATGAACCGGGGAGGTGCCGGGTGATGCCGGAGCTGTCGCAGGAGACCGAGCGCGGGAGGACGGGCCAGCCCTTCGGGGTGGCCGAGGTGACCGGGCCGTCGATGGTGCCGACGCTGTATCACGGGGATGTGCTGGTGGTGCAGCACCGGGGCCGGATCAGGCCCGGTGACATCGTGGTTCTACGCCATCCGTTCCAACAGGACCTGCTCGTCGTCAAGCGCGCCGCGGAGCGCCGCGAGGGCGGCTGGTGGGTGCTGGGCGACAACCCGTACGCGGGCGGCGACAGCACGGACTACGGGGCCGTGCCCGACGAACTGGTCCTGGGCCGGGCCCGGCTGCGGTTCAGGCCGCGCAAACCCGATCAGCGTTCGCCGCTCGCACTGGTGCGCTGGGCGCTCTCGGCGGCCAGGCCCGTCCTCTCCGACCGGTCGGCCTCCAGGCGTTTGCGGGCACGGTAGGCGGCCACGTTGGCGCGGGTCGCGCAGCGGTCGGAGCAGTAGCGCCGGGAGCGGTTGGTCGAGGTGTCCAGGTAGGCGTTGCGGCAGGGGACCGCCTCGCACAGCCCGAGGCGGTCGACGCCGTACTCGGTGAGGTGGAAGGCGAGCCCCATCGCGGCGATGGCGGCGTAGCCCGCAGTCGCGTTCGACGGGTGGTCCGCCAGGTGCATGTGCCACAGCGGGCGGCCGTCGTCGTCGCGGAAGTCGTGCCCGGAGATCTGAGGACTCACCGGGAACTCCAGGAGCAGCGAGTTCAGCAGGTCCACGGCGAGGGTCTCGTCGCCCGTGTCCGCCGCCTCGAAGACCGCGCGCAGCCGGCCGCGCACCGAGCGGAAGCGCGTGACGTCGGCGTCGGTGGCGCGGCGGCCCGCCGACTGGTTGACGCCGAAGAGGTCGCGGACGGCCTCGACCGAGGTCAGCGAGTCCTTGCCCCGGGCCGGTTCCTCGCTGTTGACGAGACGCACGGCGTAGTCCGAGTAATAGGCCAGTTCCACTTGTAGTCCTTACGAGGGCGCTCTATGGTCGTGTCTGCGATCGGGTAACAGCCGGTCAAGCTTTCAGGGTATTACGTTGCGGTGCGCGGTGGAGGGTGCGATGACGGACGCGGACACGACTACGACCGGTGCCGACTGGCCGGCCTGGCAGGAGAGCTGGGACCGGCAGCAGGAGTGGTACATGCCCGACCGGGAGGAACGCTTCCGGATCATGCTCGACATGGTCGAGGCGCTCGTCGGCACCACACCGCGCGTGCTCGACCTGGCCTGCGGCACGGGCAGCATCACCGCCCGGCTGCTCACCCGCTTCCCCGGAGCCACCAGCACCGGCGTCGACCTCGACCCGGCGCTGCTCGCCATCGCCGAGGGCACCTTCGCGGGCGACGAACGGGTCCGCCTCGTCACGGCCGACCTGAAGGACCCGGACTGGCCGGCGAAGCTGCCGTACGACTCGTACGACGCCGTACTGACCGCCACCGCCCTCCACTGGCTGCACAGCGAACCCCTCGCGGCCCTCTACGGTCAGGTCGCGGAACTCGTCCGCGACGGCGGTGTCTTCATGAACGCGGACCACATGATCGACGAGAGCACGCCCCGAATCAACGCGGCCGAGCGCGCGCGGCGTCACATCCGTATGGATCAGGCCAGGAACTCCGGTGCCCTCGACTGGGCCGAGTGGTGGCAGCTGGCCGGCCGGGACCCGGTCCTCGCCGGGCCGACCGCCCGCCGCTTCGAGATCTACGGCGAACACGCCGACGGAGAGATGCCGTCCCCCCAGTGGCACGCGCGCGTGCTGCGCGAGCAGGGCTTCGGCGAGGCCCGCCCCGTGTGGTGCTCCCCGTCGGACACCCTGCTGCTCGCGCTCAAGTAGGCCACCGAGGGCGCCCGTGGCGGCGCATGCGTGAGGGGCGGTACGAGGATCTCGTACCGCCCCTCAACCGCGTACCGTCAGAGCACCTTGGACAGGAACGCCTGGGTCCGCTCGTGTTGCGGGTTCGTCAGCACCTCGCGCGGATTGCCGGACTCGACCACCACGCCGCCGTCCATGAAGACCAGGCTGTCGCCCACCTCACGGGCGAAGCCCATCTCGTGGGTGACGACGACCATTGTCATGCCGGACTCGGCGAGGTCGCGCATGACGTCCAGGACGTCGCCGACCAGCTCCGGGTCCAGGGCCGAGGTCGGCTCGTCGAAGAGCATCAGCTTCGGGTCCATCGCCAGCGCCCGGGCGATGGCCACACGCTGCTGCTGGCCGCCGGAGAGCTGCGAGGGGTAGTTCCCGGCCTTGTCGGCCAGGCCCACCCGCTCCAGGAGCTGCGCCGCGCGCTCCCTGGCCTGGCCCTTGCCGACGCCCTTGACCTGGACGGGCGCCTCCATGACGTTCTCGAGGGCCGTCATGTGCGGGAACAGGTTGAAGCGCTGGAAGACCATGCCGATGTCCCGGCGCTTCAGCGCGACCTCGCTGTCCTTGAGCTCGTACAGCTTGTCGCCCTTCTGGCGGTAGCCGACCAGCTCGCCGTCGACGTACAGCCGCCCGGCGTTGACCTTCTCGAGGTGGTTGATGCACCGCAGGAAGGTCGACTTGCCGGAGCCGGAGGGGCCGATGAGGCAGAACACCTCGCCGGTCTTCACCTCCAGGTCGATGCCCTTGAGGACCTCGACGTGACCGAAGGACTTGTGGACGCCCTCGGACTTGACCATGGTGGCGCCGGAGGGCTGCACAGGTGTGTCCGCCTTGCTCGGGTTCTCGGTCATGCCGTCGTGCCTCCCCTCGGCCGGCCCAGCGACAGCATGTTGGCCCGGACCTTCTGGAACACCGTCGGCGGCAGCTGACGGCTGGAGCCCCGGGCGTAGTAACGCTCCAGGTAGTACTGACCCACGCTGAAGACCGAGGTCAGCAGCAGGTACCAGGCCGCCGCCAGGAACAGCATCTCGGCGGGGGCACCGGAGGTCTGCCCGATGTCCTGGGCGACGCGGAACAACTCGGAGTACTGGACGACCGACACCAGCGAGGTCGTCTTCAGCATGTTGATGACCTCGTTGCCCGTCGGCGGCACGATCACGCGCATCGCCTGAGGGATGACGATCCGGCGCAGCGTCCGGGCGTGGCTCATGCCCAGCGCGTGCGCGGCCTCGGTCTGGCCCTCGTCGACCGCGAGAAGACCGGCGCGGCAGATCTCGGCCATGTACGCGGCCTCGTTCAGGCCCAGGCCGAGCAGCGCGGTCAGGAACGGGGTCATGAAGTCCGACCACTGGTCCTTGTAGACCGGACCGAGGTTGATGTACTCGAAGACCAGGCCCAGGTTGAACCAGACCACGAGTTGCACCAGGACCGGGGTGCCGCGGAAGAACCAGATGTAGAACCACGCGATGGACGAGGTCACCGGGTTCTTCGACAGGCGCATCACGGCCAGCAGGATGCCGCCGACGATGCCGATCGTCATGGACAGGACCGTCAGCAGGAGCGTCTTGCCCACGCCGGTCAGGACCCGGCCGTCGAAGAAGTAGTCCGGGATCGCTCCCCAGTTGATCTTGCCCTGGGAGAACGCGTAGACGACCCCCGCCAGCAGGGCGAGCGCGACGACGGCGGAGACGTACCGCCCGTAGTGACGGACCGGGATGGCCTTGATGGCCTCCGGGCCGGCCGGCGGGGTGTCCGCCGGCCCGTCCGTCTTGATGTCAACAGTCACGGGTGTTGCCTTTCAGCGGCAGCGGCGAGGTCACTTGCCGCCGTTGACGGCGGCAGAGGTGACAGCGCCGTCGTCGACGCCCCACTTCTTGATGATCTTGCCGTACTCGCCGTTCTTGATGATGGCGTCCAGTGCGGCCTGGAGCGCGTCGCGCAGCTGGGTGTTGCTCTTGGCGACCGCGATGCCGTACGGGGCGGCCTCGACCTGGTCGCCGACGATCTGGAAGTCGTTTCCGCCGCCGGAGGTCTTCACGGCGTACGCGGCGACCGGGAAGTCGGAGGAACCGGCGTCGGCGCCGCCCGCGCGCAGGCGGGTCTGGGCCTGCTGGTCGTTGTCGAAGGCCTGGATGGCGATGGTCTTGCCGCCCGCGCACTTCTTCGACTCGGCCTTGGCGAGGTCCTCGGAGACCGTGCCGCGCTGCACCACGAGCTTCTTGCCGCACAGGTCCGACCAGGACTTGATGCCCTGGTCCTTGCCCTTCGGCGTGTAGATCGAGACACCGGCGGTGAAGTAGTCGACGAAGTCGACGCCCTCGCCGACCTTCTTGCCGGTGTCGGAGTCGACACCGTCCTGACGGTCCTTGGTGTCGGTCATGGCCGACATGGCCATGTCGTAGCGCTTGGAGCGCAGACCGGTGATCAGGGTGTCGAAGGTGCCGTTCTGGAAGTCGAACTTCACACCGAGCTGCTTGCCCATCGCGTCGGCGAGGTCGGGGTCGATGCCGACCGTCTTGCCCGAGCTGTCCTTGAACTCGACCGGCGCGTACGCGATGTCCGAGCCGACCTTGATGACGCCGGCGTCGCGGACCGACTGGGGCAGCTTGTCCGCCAGCGGAGCCGAGCTCGTGGAGGCGGATTCGCTGCTTCCGGAGCCGCTGTCCTTGGTCTGGTCACCGCAGCCGGTGAGCAGCAGGGCGCCGGCGACCGCGATCGCACCGACCGCTGCTAGCCGGGTGTGCGCGGCGGTCGTACGACGGGTGGAGCTTGCGGTCATGGTGGATTCCTCCGGCGGATGGGTGGAGATGCCGATGGGTCGACGAGAACACACACCTTCGGGTGTCGCGACCTCGTGTGATTAGGGCATCCTGCCATTCGGACTCAGTCATTCAGGTGACTCGCTATGTCAAAATCGGATAACGGGCGACCCCCGAACCCGACCAGCTCGGACATCACGACCGGACCTTCTACGGGAATCTCTCGTTCCGGCCGGAGGATCTCCGGTGCGGCCCGCGATGCGACGGCCGCCGGCGAAGCTGTTGCGCGTACTTGATCCTTCGTCGAGCCTTTGTCCAGGACTTGTCCTCATATCCGGTCATGAGTCATCTCACTGGCCCGTGACCACGTGTGACCTTCGCGGTATGGACTCGTCCCCGGCAGCGTCCGTCCGGTAAGAAGGGTCTTTACACCCCTCATCCGGGGCTCAGGGCGCGTGTGCGGCGCGCCCGACGCGTATGTGCCCGTACGCATCACCTGACTGGGCCGTGCGCGATGCCCGCCCACCCCTCACCAGGAGTGGCCACCCTCAAAACCATGAACACTTAAGGGGTAAGACAAAGTGGCAGCGGAGATCGTCAATCCTCGCAGCGAAAACAGTGCGGACCAGGAGGGCGGTGCGGAGCCCCTCGATTCCTTCGACCCCGCGTTCGCCCTGCACCGCGGCGGCAAGATGGCCGTGCAGGCCACCGTGCCGATCCGGGACAAGGACGACCTGTCCCTCGCGTACACCCCCGGCGTCGCTCGCGTGTGCACCGCGATCGCGGAGAAGCCGGAACTGGTCCACGACTACACATGGAAGTCGTCCGTGGTCGCCGTCGTGACGGACGGTACGGCCGTGCTCGGCCTCGGGGACATCGGTCCCGAGGCCTCCCTCCCGGTGATGGAGGGCAAGGCGATCCTGTTCAAGCAGTTCGGCGGGGTGGACGCGGTTCCGATCGCGCTCGCCTGCACGGACGTGGACGAGATCATCGAGACCGTGGTGCGCCTCGCGCCGTCCTTCGGCGGGGTCAACCTGGAGGACATCTCGGCGCCCCGGTGCTTCGAGATCGAACGCCGGCTCCAGGAGCGCCTGGACATCCCGGTCTTCCACGACGACCAGCACGGTACGGCGGTCGTGACGCTGGCGGCGCTGCGCAACGCGGCGCGGCTGAGCGGCCGGGCGGTCGGGGACCTGCGGGCCGTCATCTCGGGCGCGGGCGCGGCAGGTGTCGCCATCGCCCGGATGCTGGTCGAGGCGGGCATCGGAGACGTCGCGGTCACGGACCGCAAGGGCGTCGTCTCCCGGGACCGCGAGGACCTGACGCCGGTCAAGCGCGAGCTGTCCGAGTTCACCAACAAGGCCGGGATCTCCGGGCCGCTGGAGGCCGCGCTGGACGGCGCCGACGTCTTCATCGGAGTCTCCGGCGGTACGGTCCCGGAGGCGGCGGTGGCCTCCATGGCGAAGGGCGCCTTCGTCTTCGCCATGGCCAACCCGAACCCCGAGGTGCACCCCGACGTGGCGCACAAGTACGCGGCGGTCGTCGCGACCGGGCGCTCGGACTTCCCGAACCAGATCAACAACGTGCTGGCGTTCCCGGGCATCTTCGCGGGCGCGCTCCAGGTGCGGGCCTCACGGATCACCGAAGGCATGAAGCTCGCGGCGGCCGAGGCGCTGGCGGCGGTCGTCGGCGACGACCTCGCTCC
Source organism: Streptomyces sp. NPDC059582 (assembly GCF_042735715.1). Lineage (NCBI taxonomy): Bacteria > Bacillati > Actinomycetota > Actinomycetes > Kitasatosporales > Streptomycetaceae > Streptomyces > Streptomyces sp. NPDC059582. The sequence continues at coordinate 194,917 of NZ_JBHWCC010000007.1, read as the reverse complement.
CGACTACGTCATCCCGTCGCCGTTCGACGAGCGGGTCGCCCCCGCGGTGACCGCCGCCGTCGCGGCGGCGGCGCGGGCGGAGGGCGTGGCCCGCCGCTGACGCGACGGCTTGTCGCCCGGTCTCACCGAACGGCCCCGTCGCTCGCGGCGGGGCCGTTCTTTCACTCGTTCGCCCCATGGGTGTGCCGTGTCCCGCGCAAGAGGGCGTGTGTCACAAGGCCGCCCGGTTCCGCCGGCCGCCGCCGGAACCTATCGTCGGCTTCATGTTCGCTGCCTACGCCGCCCGAATCGACCGTGACCAGCCGCTCTCCGGCCTGGAGTTGGGGGAGCGTCCGGCCCCCGAGGCCCGCCCCGGCTGGAGCGTCGTCGACGTCCGGGCCGCCTCCCTCAACCACCACGACCTCTGGTCCCTGCGGGGCGTCGGCCTGTCCGAGGACCGGCTGCCCATGATCCTCGGCTGCGACGCCGCCGGGGTCGACCAGGACGGCAACGAGGTCGTCCTGCACTCCGTGATCGGCCAGACCGGCCACGGCGTGGGCCCCGGGGAACCCCGGTCCATCCTGACCGAGCGCTACCAGGGCACCTTCGCCGAGCAGGTCGTCGTGCCCACCTGGAACGTCCTGCCCAAGCCCCGGGAGCTCTCCTTCGAGGAGGCCGCCTGTCTGCCGACCGCCTGGCTGACTGCCTACCGGATGCTCTTCACGAACGCGGGCGTACGCCCCGGTGACTCGGTGCTCGTCCAGGGCGCGGGCGGCGGGGTCGCCACCGCCGCCATCGTGCTGGGCAGGGCGGCCGGACTGCGGGTCTTCGCGACCAGCCGCGACGAGGCCAGGCGCAAGCGGGCCCTGGAGCTCGGCGCCGTGGAGGCGGTGGAGCCGGGCGCGCGGCTGCCGCAGCGGGTGGACGCCGTGATCGAGACCGTGGGCGCCGCCACCTGGTCGCACTCCGTGAAGTCGCTGCGGCCCGGCGGCACGCTCGTCATCTCCGGTGCGACCAGCGGGGACCGGCCCTCGCACGCCGAGCTGACCCGGATCTTCTTCCTCGAACTCAAGGTCGTCGGCTCGACGATGGGCACCCGGGACGAGCTGGAGGACCTGCTCTCCTTCTGCGCCGCCACCGGTGTGCGCCCCGTCATCGACGAGGTGCTCCCGCTCGACCGGGCCCGGGAGGGCTTCGAACGGCTCGAGTCGGGAGACCAGTTCGGCAAGATCGTGCTGACCGGCTCCTGATCTCCGCATCTCGCTCTCTCTCCATCTCCCCATTTCCCCATTTCCCCACCCGTCTCCCCACGTTCGCGCGTCGACGGCCGGCCCGGTCCCCGGGCCGGCCGTTTCGCATGTCAACTTCAGTTGACACTCCTCGCATGTCAACGTAAGTTGACGGCATGACCGAAGCAACGGATCTCGCCCAGCGAGCCGGCGACCGCGACCCGCGGATCGGACTGCGGGCCGTGGCCGCGCTGCGCAGGCTGCTGGAGCAGCTGGAGGCGGTACAGGTGCGCAGTGCGCGCAACCAGGGCTGGTCGTGGCAGGAGATCGCCGCGGAACTCGGAGTCAGCAGGCAGGCCGTGCACAAGAAGTACGGGAGGCAGTGATGTTCGAACGCTTCACCAAGGACGCCCGCGCGGTGGTGGTGGAGGCGGTGGCGCACGCGGAACGGGCGGGTGCGGAGCGGGTCGAGGAGACCCACGTCCTGCTCGCGCTCCTCGACCGCGAGGGCAGTCGCGGCTCGTTCGCGCTGGCCGCGCTCGGCCTGCCGCCGGGGCAGCGGGAGGAGGTCGTACGGGATCTGGGCGAGGCCCGCCGCCGGGGCGGACTCTCCCGTGCCGACGCCGACGCCCTGTCCGGGCTGGGGATCGACCTGACGGAGATCGTCTCCCGGATCGAGGAGGCGCACGGGGAGGGGGTGTTGGCGGAGGGGGGCCCGGCCGGGTCTCTCGCACGGCTGTCCGGGCGGCGGCTCTTCGACCGCGGGGCCAGGGAACTGCTCACCGAGTCGCTGCGCGTGACCCTCGGCCGTCGCGACCGGCGCATCGGCGACGAGCATCTGCTGCTCGCCCTCACGGCCCGCCCCGGCGTGCCCGCGGAGGTACTCGCCGATCACGGCGTGACCCATGAGTCGCTCAGCCGGGTGCTGTACGGCGCCGACTTCGGGGCAGGGCCCGGGTTCGGCTCCGGTTCCGGCGAGGCCAAGGCCGGCTGAGCGGGCGGGTGGGGACGGGCGCCCGGTCGGCGCCCGCCGCTCCTGTCACGCCTTCGGCGTGCGCAGTATCGCTCCGATGTGGGCCGCCGCCGTCGACAGCCGGCCGCGGGCGTCGCGGAGCTGTTCGGGGGTGACGCCGTGGTCGCGGGCCGCGTCCCGGATGTCGTCCCGGAAACGGTCGAGCAGCCGGTCCAGATCCCGGGCCGGATCGCCGGTGAGGTCCCCGTGGGCCCAGGACGGCTCGTACTCGGCCGGGAAGTCCTCCGGGGTGCGGGTGTACTCCGGCGGGGGAGCCGCCGTCTTCTCGGCGCCGGCGCGGCCGAAGCCGAAGTCCTTGCCGAACTCCTTCCCGAAGTCCTTCCCGAAATCACCGAACTCCTTGGCGAGTTCGGTCAGGCCCTCCCGTACGCCCGTCGGCCAGTCGCCCCGCGCGAAGTGGTCCTGCACCTGCTCCTGGACCCGCCGGGAGATGCGCTGCAACTCCTCCTGGGCCTGGGCGCGGGCCCGGTCCTGTGCCTCCTTGGCCTGACGCCTGGCCCGCTGGGCCTCGTCACGGGCCCGCCGGCTCTCGTCCTTGGCCCGCCGGGCCTGCTCCTTCCACTCCTGCTTGACGCGCCGCATCTCCTCCTTGGCGATGCGCCACGACTCCTTGTCGCCGAAGTCCGCGTGGTCACCGTGGCCCCCGCGGTCCGCGTAGTCGCCGAGGCTCCCCGGTCCCGCCGAGGTGTCGCGCCGGGCCTCCGACGCCGCGGCGCGCATCTCGCGGCGCAGATCGCCCGCCGCGCCGCGCACGTCGGCGCGGATCTCCGCGGCCAGTTCCGCGACCGACTCCCGGATCTCCAGTTCCAGATCGGCCAGTTCGCCGCTGCGGTCGGCCAACTCGGCGCGGCCCGCGTCGGTGATGGCGTACACCTTGCGGCCGCCCTCGGTGGTGTGGGTGACCAGGCCCTCCGCCTCCAGCTTGGACAGCCGGGGGTAGACCGTGCCCGCCGACGGGGCGTACAGCCCCTGGAAGCGCTCTTCGAGGAGGCGGATCACCTCGTAGCCGTGGCGTGGGGCCTCGTCCAGCAGCTTCAGCAGGTACAGGCGCAGGCGGCCATGGGCGAAGACGGGAGGCATGTCAGAGCACCTTCTTGTCGGTCGGGCCGTCGGCCGGGTCGCTGGTGGGGCCGGAATCGGAATTGTCCCCCGAGACGGCGGCCGGCCCGCTCGCCGGGCCGTCACCCGAAGGCGTGGGCCCCGCCTCCGTGTTCGTGTCCCACGGCTCCTCCTCGACCGCCGGCCGGCGCAGCAGGGCGATGGACCCGGACACCGTCGTCGCCTTCAGCCTGCCGTTGCCCGCACCGAGCCGGCCGGTGATCCGCTTGGCGCCCCACTGGCCGCCGACCCGCAGGTCCTCGAAGGCGTTGGAGACGGAGCCGCTCGCGGTGTTGGCCTCCACCTCCGCGTCCGCCGGGTGCGGCAGCCGGATGGCGATCTCACCCGAGACACTGGTCAGGCTGATCTCGGAGGGACTGCTCGTCGAATCGACGTCGACGATCATCGACCCGCTCACCGAGTCGGCCTTCACGGAGGACCCCGCGGCCTCGACCACGGTCAGGTCGCCCGAGACGGAGTGGAAGTGGAGGTCCCCGGTGAGGGCCTGGGCCTCCACGCTGCCCGATACGGTGTCCGCGCGGACCGGGCCCGCGAGCCCCACCAGCGTGGTGTCCCCGGTGACCCCCTTCACCTCGACGCGCCCGTCGATGCCGGAGACCACGGCCGCGGCACCGACGACACCCACCTCGACGCGCGTCCGCGCCGGCACCGCCAGCGAGACGACGGCGCTGCGCCGCCAGCCCTTGCGGTCTAGCCACTTCAGGAAGCCCTTCCAGGGCAGGTCTTCGTACGCCACCGTCAGCGTGCCGTCCTGCTGGGTCACGATCAGGGGCGGTCCCTCGATCGCGGAGATTTCCAGGCGGGCGGAACCTTCGTCCGTCCCCACGACGTTCACCGTTCCGTTGACGACGCGCACGTGCAGCTCGCTCACCGGCTCGTCGAAGGTGAGCTTCCTCGGCTCTGCGACGGACCACTCGGACATGGTGCGGACCTCCAGGAAGGATCAGGGCGGGTCAGGACGGCTCATGGGGGCGTGGGCGGCGCGACATCCGCGACACGACGTGGACGACACATCGCGACCGAGGGGACGCGCCATATCGCGTCTTCTTCAAAACACGATATATCGCGGACGTCGAAAGTCAATACACCCGTTCTGCCGATCAGCGGTCACTCGGAGCTGACACATGGTCCTAGCGTGTGACCATGCCGACGGAAGATTCCCGGACGGGCCCCCGACCAGAAGGCCGTGCCGCCCCCGGCGCCCTGCTGCTCTGCCGGGCCGGCCCCGACTCCGTCGCCCGGGCCGCGCACCCGCTGCGCGACCGGATGCTGCTCACCGGGGCCGGCGGGGAGTGGAGCGTCCTCGTCCCCGAGGGCAGGCCGTGGCGCAATGGCGACGACCCGGTCGAACGGGTCGTCGCCGGCTGGGCCGCCGCTCTCGCCGTCGGCGCCCCCTGGCCCGTACTGGCCCTGTGGTGGGACGCCGACCGGGCCGGCTGCACCCTCGCCGCCGGATTCCGACGCCCTGTCGGCTGTACCTGGCTCGCGGACGGCACCCCGGTCGGCGAGGACGAGGCCATGCGTACGTTCGCCGCCCGGCTGGGCCCGGAAACGGTCCTCGACCTCCGGGCCCTGGACGCCCTGACCAGGCCCGACCCCGCGACCGACGCCCGCGCGCGGATGCGCGGACTACTGGCGGTCCTCACGCGCGGGGGAGTCGCCCTGCCGCCCGGTCTCACGCCCGGCGAGCCCACCGAACGCCTCCGGGAGGCCGTCCGGGCCCGCCCCGACGCACGGCAGACCGACGTTCCGTACCCACGCGAGACGGTCCGCGCGGAACTCGACGCCGTGGAGACCAGGATCGAGACCGGCCCGCTCGGCCCCTGGCTGCCCTGGGCGGGCACACCCCCCGCCCGCGTCCTCGCCGTCGCCCAGGTGACCGCCGGCCTGCCGGCCGTGCTGTGGGGTGTACGGCGCGGCAGCGGCGGCTGGGTCACGGCGGGGACGCTGCTCCTGGCGCACGGGGCGCTGGGCCTGCTGTACGACCTGGGCCGGCCACGCGACTGACCGGCACGCCGTAGCAACCGCTACTTACCGGCACGTGAGAAACGCGACCGGCCGACGGCACAAGCGAACGCGACGGACCGGCGCGGTGGAAAGGGGCGTCGAAACCGCACCCCGCGCGGCGCGCGCAGCTGGCGGGTCCTGGAAGAACGGACGTCCTGGAAGAACGGACGTCCTGGAAGAACGGACGTCCTGGGCGAACGGACGTCCTACTCGTCCTCGTCGTCCTCGTCGTCCAGCCGCGCCAGCCACGTCGCCAGCCGCTCGACCGGCACCTCGAAGTCCGGGTTGAGGTCGACGAACGTGCGCAGCTGCTCGGCGAGCCACTCGAAGGTGACCTCCTCCTCGCCGCGCCGCTTTTCGAGCTCCTCGATGCCGCGGTCGGTGAAGTACACGAATGCTCCGCAAAGAAGTGGGTGTCAACGAACCCCTCCAGGCTATCCCGCCTGGTCGGGCAACGAACGGGGCCCTGTCCCGAGCCACGAGGGCTCGGGACAGGGCCCCGGAGCGAACGAAGTCCGCAGGCCTGGGTTTACGCCTCGAACACCTCACGCACCAGCTGCTCCTGCTCCGCCTGGTGCCGCTTCGCCGAGCCCACCGCCGGGGACGACGAGTGCGGGCGCGAGATACGGCGCAGGCGCTCGCCGTGCGGGACGTCCGCGCCGACGGCCAGGTCCAGGTGGTCGATCAGGTTCAGGGCGATGAACGGCCAGGCACCCTGGTTGGCCGGCTCCTCCTGGGCCCAGAGGTACTTCTCCGCGTTCGGGTACTTGGCGATCTCGGCCTGGAGCTCGGCACCCGGCAGCGGGTACAGGCGCTCGACGCGGATCACCGCCGTCTCGGCGGCCGCGGGGTCCGACGCGCCGCGCTTCTGACGCTCGGCCTCGATGTCGTAGTAGACCTTGCCGGCGCAGAAGACGACCTTCTTCACGGCGGCCGGGTCGGCCGTCGCGTCGCCGATGACCGGGCGGAACTGGCCGCTCGTGAACTCCTCCGCCTTCGAGGCCGCGGCCTTCAGGCGCAGCATCGACTTCGGGGTGAAGACGACCAGCGGCTTGTGGTGCGGGTTGTGCACCTGCCACCGCAGGAGGTGGAAGTAGTTCGACGGGAGCGTCGGCATGGCGACCGTCATGTTGTTCTGGGCGCACAGCTGCAGGAAACGCTCGACACGGGCCGAGGAGTGGTCCGGGCCCTGGCCCTCGAAGCCGTGCGGCAGGAGCAGGGCGACCCCGCTGGTCTGGCCCCACTTCTGCTCCGACGACGAGATGTACTCGTCGACGATCGTCTGGGCGCCGTTGACGAAGTCGCCGAACTGGGCCTCCCACATCACGAGCGCGTCGGGACGGGCCAGCGAGTAGCCGTACTCGAAGCCCATCGCCGCGTACTCGGACAGGAGGGAGTTGTAGACGTTCAGCCGGGCCTGGTCCTCGGACAGGTACAGCAGCGGCGTGAAGTCCTCGCCCGTCGCGCGGTCGATGATCACCGCGTGGCGCTGGCCGAACGTACCGCGCTGCGAGTCCTGGCCGGCCAGACGGACGGGGACGCCCTCCAGGAGGAGGGAGCCGACGGCGAGGGTCTCGCCCATGCCCCAGTCGATCGTGCCGTCCTCGACCATGGCCGCCCGGCGCTGGAGCTGCGGCAGCAGACGCGGGTGGACCGTGACGTGGTCGGGGATGTTGACCTGGGACTCGGCGATCCGCTTGACGACCTCGGCGGACACCGCGGTGTTCACGGCGACCGGGAACTCGGCCTGCGGGTCGGGCACCGCGACGGCGGTCGGCTGGGCCGTGGCCTCGCGGACCTCCGTGAAGACCTTCTCCAGCTGGCCCTGGTAGTCCTGCAGCGCCTGCTCGGCCTCTTCCAGGGTGATGTCGCCGCGACCGATGAGGGACTCGGTGTACAGCTTGCGCACCGAGCGCTTCTTGTCGATCAGGTCGTACATCAGCGGCTGGGTGAAGGCCGGGTTGTCCGACTCGTTGTGACCGCGGCGGCGGTAGCACAGGAGGTCGATCACGACGTCCTTGTTGAACGCCTGGCGGAACTCGAAGGCGAGCCGCGCGACGCGGACCACGGCCTCCGGGTCGTCGCCGTTCACGTGGAAGATCGGGGCCTCGATCATGCGGGCCACGTCCGTCGCGTACATGGAGGAACGCGAGGACTCGGGGGCCGCGGTGAAGCCGACCTGGTTGTTGATGACGATGTGGACCGTGCCGCCGGTGCGGTAGCCGCGCAGCTGCGACATGTTCAGGGTCTCGGCCACCACGCCCTGGCCCGCGAAGGCCGCGTCGCCGTGGATCGCCACCGGCAGGACCGTGAAGTCCGTACCGCCCTTGTTGATGATGTCCTGCTTGGCGCGGGCGATGCCCTCGATGACCGGGTCGACCGTCTCCAGGTGGGACGGGTTCGCGGCCAGCGAGACACGGATCTGCTCGCCGTCCAGGCCGGTGAAGGTGCCTTGGGCGCCCAGGTGGTACTTGACGTCACCGGAGCCGTGCATCGACTTCGGGTCGAGGTTGCCCTCGAACTCGCGGAAGATCTGCGCGTACGACTTGCCGACGATGTTGGCGAGGACGTTCAGGCGGCCGCGGTGGGCCATGCCGACGACGACCTCGTCGAGGCGGGACTCCGCCGCGCTGTCGAGGACCGCGTCCAGCAGCGGGATGACGGACTCGCCGCCCTCCAGGGAGAAGCGCTTCTGGCCGACGTACTTCGTCTGGAGGAAGGTCTCGAAGGCCTCCGCCGCGTTCAGCCGGCGCAGGATGCGCAGCTGCTCCTCGCGCTCCGGCTTGGCGTGCGGGCGCTCCACGCGGTCCTGGATCCACTTGCGCTGCTTCGGGTCCTGGATGTGCATGAACTCGATGCCGGTGGTGCGGCAGTACGAGTCGCGCAGCACGCCGAGGATGTCGCGCAGCTTCATCAGGGACTTGCCCGCGAAGCCGCCGACCGCGAACTCGCGCTCCAGGTCCCACAGGGTGAGGCCGTGCTCGTTCACGTCGAGGTCGGGGTGCTTGCGCTGGCGGTACTCCAGCGGGTCGGTGTCGGCCATGACGTGGCCGCGGACCCGGTAGGAGTGGATCAGCTCGAAGACGCGGGCGGCCTTCGTGACGTCGTCGTCGTGCGAGGCGTCGATGTCCTTGAGCCAGCGGACCGGCTCGTAGGGGATGCGCAGCGCCTCGAAGATGTCGTCGTAGAAGCCGTTCTCGCCGAGCAGGGAGTTCGCGACGACGCGCAGGAACTCGCCGGAGGCGGCGCCCTGGATGACCCGGTGGTCGTAGGTCGACGTGAGCGTCATGACCTTCGAGATGCCGAGCTTGTTCAGGGTGTCCTGGGAGGTGCCCTGGAACTCCGCCGGGTAGTCCATGGAGCCGACGCCCATGATGACCGACTGGCCGGGCATCAGGCGCGGGACCGAGTGGACGGTGCCGAGGCCGCCGGGGTTGGTCAGGGAGACCGTCACGCCGGTGAAGTCGTCCATCGTCAGCTTGCCGTCGCGGGCGCGGCGGACGATGTCCTCGTAGGCCTGCCAGAACTCGAAGAAGTTCAGCGTCTCGGCCTTCTTGATGCCGGCGACGACGAGCTGGCGGTCACCGTTCGGCTTCACCAGGTCGATGGCGAGGCCGAAGTTGACGTGCGGCGGCTTGACGAGGGTGGGCTTCCCGTCCTTCTCCGCGTAGTGCCAGTTCATCGACGGCATGGCCTTGATGGCCTGCACCATCGCGAAGCCGATCAGGTGCGTGAAGGAGATCTTCCCGCCCCGGGCGCGCTTGAGGTGGTTGTTGATGACGATGCGGTTGTCGAACAGCAGCTTCACCGGGACCGCGCGCACGGACGTGGCCGTGGGCAGTTCCAGGGAGGCGTTCATGTTCTTGGCGACCGCGGCGGACGGACCGCGCAGGGTCACGAACTCGGGACCCTCCGCCGGCTGGGCGGCCGGCTCGGCCTTCGCCCGGGCGGCCGGAGCCGCGGCGGCGGGCTTCGCCTGGGCCGGGGCCGGCACCGCGGCGGGCGCCGGGGCGGCGGCCGCGGGCTGCGCGGGAGCAGCCGGGGCGGCAGCGGCCGGAGCCGGGGCCGCAGCGGCCGGTGCGGCCTGGGCCGGGGCGGCGGGCGTCGGGGTGGTGGCCCCTGCGGCCCCCGCGGCCGCAGGTCCCGCCGGAGCCGGTGAGCTGGCCGCTCCCGGCTTGTAGTCGGCGAAGAAGTCCCACCAGGCACGGTCTACCGAATTCGGGTCCTGGAGGTACTGCTGATAGATCTCGTCGACGAGCCACTCGTTGGGTCCGAACGCCGCAGCGGGGTTCTTGCCCGCTTGGTCGGCTTCGGTCGAGATGCTCGATGCGTTACTGGGGGACTGTGGCGACACGGCGGCAACCGCCCTCTTCCGCTTCACAAGGTGATGGACAGCGGAAATAAAGGCTACGCCCCCATGACCGGGAAGGTCAGGTCGGGCCGGTTCATCGTCGCGAAAGTCACACCGGAAAGTGCGTTTCGGGGCCGGAAATGGCGGGAAACAAGTGGGGTTCCGCTTCGAAGCGGGTGCGTCGATACAGGCCCTGCACGTCGCTGACGTGGGCCTATGCCTGATCACGCGGGTCCGACGGCGCGGCCGCTCGCGGATCTTATGGCTCCGGTTCGAACTTTACGTCAACTTGGCGCGGATGCCAGTCCCGGAAGAGTGACGATGATCCTGCACCCCCGGTCGGATTCGGCCACGCCGATCCGGCCGCCGTGCAGATCCACCGCCCACCGGGCGATCGCGAGTCCCAGTCCGGTGCCGCCGTCGCTGCCCGGCCCGTGCGGCCGGTTCACGGATCCCCGGTTGAACCGCTCGAAGACCCGGTGCCACTCCGAGCGGGGAATGCCGGGCCCCTCGTCCAGGACCTCCAGCGTCAGCGACTCCGGCAGCGCCCCGCGCCGCGCCTTGACGGTCACCCGGCCGCGCGGCGGACTGTGCTTGACCGCGTTGTCGATGAGGTTGGCGACGACCTGGTGGATCCGCTCCGGGTCCGCGTGCGCGGTCAGCTCCGGCGGGGACACGTCCAGGTGCAGATGGACGTCCGTGCGGGTGTGGCTGCCGGAGCCCGAGGCGATGCCCGCGCGCGCGGAGGCGACCATGTTGGCCTCCTTCAGCACACCGGACAGGTACGGCCACACCTCGAACCGCCGCAGGCGCAGCGGTACGACGCCGTTGTCGAGCCGGGACAGGTCGAGCAGCGTCTCCACCAGCCGCCCGAGCCGTTCCGTCTGTTTCAGGGCGGTGCGCATGGTCTCGGTGTCCGCCACCGCGATCCCGTCGACGACGTTCTCCAGCACGGCGCGCAGACCCGCGATGGGTGTGCGCAGCTCGTGCGAGACGTTGGCCACCAGCTCCTTGCGCTGACGGTCCTGCGCCTCCAGCTCGTCGGCCATGATGTTGATCGTCTGCGCCAGGTCGCCCAGCTCGTCCCGGCGGCTCTCCCGCACCCGGCGGGTGTAGTCGCCGTGCGAGATGGACCGGGCCACCTTGTTCATCTCGTCCAGCGGCGAGGTGAGCGAATGCGCCACGAACTGAGTGATCAGCAGTGTGGCGATCATCGAGAAGACCGTGATGAAGCGCAGCTCCGTCTTGGTGTGCACCGCGATCATCGACAGCCCGGTGGTGATGAGCACCGAGATGACGACCAGCGCACCCAGCTTGGTCTTGATCGAGAACGGGCGTACGCCGCCCCAGGGCTCCCCGGGGCTCCTCCGTGCGGCCGACCGCCCGTCGCTCATGGCGTCGGGGTCTCCAGCGCGTAGCCCACACCGTGCACGGTGCGGATCCGCTCCGCGCCGATCTTCCGGCGCAGCGCCTTGATGTGGCTGTCGACGGTACGGGTGCCGGAGGCGTCCGCCCAGTCCCAGACCTCCGCCAGCAGCTGCTCCCTGGAGAGCACCGCGCGCGGGGTGTTCGCCAGGCACACCAGCAGGTCGAACTCGGTGGGCGTCAGGTGGACGTCCTCGCTGCGCACCCGTACCCGGCGCTGCGCGTGGTCGATCTCCAGCTCGCCGAGGCGCAGGATGCCGCTGCGCGGCGTCGAGGCGGCGACGACGGCCCGCTCGACCCGGCGCAGCAGCACGTGCACGCGCGCGGCGAGCTCGCGCATCGAGAACGGCTTGGTCATGTAGTCGTCGGCGCCCACGCCGAGCCCGACCAGCATGTCGGTCTCGTCGTCACGCGCGGTCAGCATCAGCACCGGCACCGGCCGCTGGGCCTGCACGCGACGGCAGACCTCCAGGCCGTCGAAGCCGGGCAGCATGATGTCGAGGATCAGCAGATCGGGCTGCCAAGCCTCGGCGGTGTCGACGGCCGCCGGGCCGTCGCCCGCCGTTTGCACGAGGAATCCCTCGGCACGCAGTCGGGCCGCGATGGCGTCGACGATCGTCGGGTCGTCCTCGACCACCAGGACCCGACGCTGGGCGCCCGGAGTCGCCGTCGCCGTGCCGTTGTGGGAGGTGTGTGTCTGCTCCATCGCCCGCCCCTGAGTGTGCTTTCCGGAATCAGTGGGGTGATTCCTCGGCCTGCGCATGCTTGCGATTGACGCTTGAATGATCCGCGTCAGGGCAGCAGCGTACGGGGAGTCACCACGGCTTTGCTATCCAGGTCGGACGGCGAGGTGGACGACGTCGGGAACGCCCCGGGCAACGGGGATCTCTTCGGTACGCACCTGCGTGAAACCGGCATTCCACAAGGTTCCCTCGAATTCCGGCGACGGTTGCGCCGACCACACCGCGAGCACCCCGCCGGGCTTCAACGCCCTTGCGCAGCTTGCCAGTCCGGCCGGTGAATAGAGCCCCTCGTTGCCCTCGGTGACCGTCCAGCCCGGCCCGTTGTCGATGTCGAGGCACAGCGCGTCGAACGTGTCGGATGTCTCATTGACGTAGTCGATCAAGTCGGCTCGGACGATCTCCGTGCGCGGGTCCGAGAGAGCCTCGCGGGACAACCCGGACAGGGGACCCTCCCGGTGCCAGTCGATGACGGCGGGCTCGCGCTCCACCACCGTGATCCGGCCCCAGCGGACGTCCGCCGCGGCGTGTGCGAGCGAGAAGCCGACGCCCAGGCCGCCGATCAGCACGGCCGATCCGGAGCCGGTGCCGAGGGCGGCGAGCGCCGCGTCCACGAGCAGCCGCTCCGAGCGGCCGTCGGAGGTGTCCATCAGGAAGCAGCCGTTGGCGATGATCTGCAGCAGCTCGCCGTGGCGGCGCAGCACGACCTCGCCGTACGGGCCCTCACGACGGTCCAGGACTTCGGGGATGTCGTACGACATGGGCATCCGCCCATCCTGACACTTCACTGACGGCACGTTGACGTAATTACTCCCCTTCCGCGGTCACGCCGAGCGGCTGCCGTGCCCGGTCACCGCGCAGTGAACGGGGCCGCCCGCGGACGTGTGCGCGACCGCGGACGCGAGAAACGTCTGAGAGGTTGCTGTGAATCGGTGCCCACGTGGCGCCGGTCATAGACACCGGCCCCGTGGGGCGCGAAGGGTGGGGCGAAACGGAAGGAGCGCCTCACCGTGGAACGGACCGCGCCCGCCGACCCGGCGGCGGCCCCGGACGCCCCTTCGCGGGAGGTCTCCGGCCTGCTGGACGGGATGCCCCGACAGCGCACTCCGGCCCTCGCGCCCGCGCTCGACCCCGCGCCGCTCTTCGAGGCGGCACGTCCCCGCCCCCGGATCCGCCCCTGGCGTCTGTTCCCCACCCCCGCCGGCACGCCGTTCACCTTCGCCTTCGCGGTCGTCCTGACCGTCACCTCACTGATCACGGCCTACGCCGACCCCGACCTGGTGCACGCCCTGCACCAGGGCTCCAGCACCGATGTGGCGCACCTCCTGCGCACCCCCGTATTCGTCCTGTCGGCCAGCGCGCTGTGGATCGCGGGCGGCATGGCGTCGCCGTACGCGATCGGCTTCCTGCTCGTCCTCACCGCTCTGGAGCGCAGGGCGGGCGGCCTGCGCACGGCCGGTGTCTTCCTGCTCGGGCATGTGCTGGCCACCCTCGCCACCGAGGTCCCGGTCGGACTGGCCGTACTGGTCGGCCACCTTCCCGCAAGCTCGCTCCACCGCTCCGACTACGGCATCAGCTTCGGCGTCGCCACCAGCGTCGGCGCCCTGGCGGGCCTGCTCACCCCGTGGCTGCGCGGGCCGTTGCTCGCGGTGTTCGGCGGGGTGCTGGCGCAGGACCTCGTCGAGCTCTCCGACCCCGTGACGAACTGGGGGCATGCGATGTCGCTGGCGATCGGCGTAGCCACGTGGCCGGCGCTACGGCGGTGGCAGCGAAGCCGCACCGCCGCCCTCGAACCGGCCTGAGCGTGGCCAGGTCGTCCTAGGCCGGGGACCACACGTACGGAGTCGTCGTGGTCACCGCGCGGAAGCCCAGCCGCCGCAGGACGGGTGCGCTGTCGTCGGAGGCGTCCACGTGCAGGTAACGGACACCGCGGGCGGCGGCGAGCTCGGCGCGGGCGGCCACCAGGGCGCGGTAGATGCCCTTGCCGCGCCACTCGGCGAGGGTGGAGCCGCCGGTCAGCGCGCCGAACTCGATGCCGGGGCGGAAGGACAGCCAGGCCGCGGAGACCACCTCGCCGCCCGCCTCGGCGACCAGGACCGCGATCTCGTCCGGCGTGCGCGAGACGCGGCCGATGAGGTCGTCGGCGATCGCGCTCAGATCCGTCTCCCAGATGGCCGTCTCCAGGGCGGCCACCCGGTGCAGGTCGGCGTCGGCGGTGACCCGCCGCAGCGTGACTCCGTCGGGCAGTGCGGGCGTCCCCATCGCCAGTTCCGCCACGGGAGCGACGAGCACGGTCTCCTGCGCCTCGGGCACGAAGCCCGCCGCGCGCAGCCGGTCCGTGAGGTCGACCGGGGTGTCGTGCCCACGGACCTTCCACTCCACGGCCTGCCCGCGCGCCGCGAAGAAGTCCCGCTGCCGGACGATCAGCTCGTCGACCTCCGGGCCTTGCAGGCCGCCCAGGTCGCGCGGCCCGCTGACGAAGCCGCGGAAGCCGAGGTCGAGGCGGAGCAGCGGACCATCGAACTCGTGTGCGACTCCAGGGGGCGGGGTGCAGCGCATCTGGGCGTCGTAGGCGTCGAGCAAGATCTGTGTATTCATCATGGGGAGAAGGCTCGAGCCGGGACCGAGGTGAGCGCAACGCACTTTTCCGGCCGCGCGTTCGATGTCGCCGCCTGTCTCGACGCTGACGCCGACGCCGACGCCTATGCCCGCGCCCATGCCTTCGCCCATGCCTTCGCCCATGCCTGCGCCCACGCCGACGTTGCCGCCGATGCCGATCTCGGTGTCCATCTGACGCCGACGCCGACGCCGACGCCGACGCCGTTCACCCGGAGGCGGGCGGCGCGGGAGGCGTGAACCTCGCGCTGGTCAGCGGCGCCACCACCCGCCAGCCCAGCGTCTCGTACAGCGCCCGCCCCGCCGGAGTGCCGGCCAGTACGCCGGTCTCCGCACCCTGCTCGGCCGCCGCCCGCTGGAGCGTCCGCATCACCGTGCCGCCGAGCCCCAGGCGCCGGTGCGCGGGCGAGGTCTCGATCTGGTCGGCGACGGCGGTCCGGCCGACCGGGGCGGTCTGGCCGCGTGCGGCCAGGGAGCCGTCGGGAGCCGTGACCATCGCGCGGATCACGCCGCCGCGCGACCAGACGCGCAGCCGGTAGCCGTCGGGGAGGTCCGTCTCCCGGCGCACCCCCGAGGCCGCCCCGCCCGCCCCGGAGGCCGAAGCCGCCGGGGAGCCCGGGGGCGGAACCGTCAGCGGGACCGTCATCAGGTAGCCGGGCTCGGGGTTCACCCACCACCCCTCGCCCAGCAGGCCCGCGATCACGGACGGGTGCTGGAAGACCTTGAGCCACACCCCGTCCCCGGTCACCGCCTCGGCCACCTTGCGTACCGCCGCCTCGTCGACCTCGTCCCCGACCGCGCCGAAGACGTGCCGCGTGACATGGCGTTCCAGACCCACGTCGATCGTGCAGCCCCAGGGCTCGATCACCGGCGAGGCCGCCCCGCGCGAGACGACCCACCCGTCGACCCAGCTCCGGACGATTCCTTCCACGACATCCCCCTGTAACGGTCGTCATGTAACAGTCATCAGCGATTAAGAGGTATTACCGTGGTGACGATATGCCGGGCATCACCCATCTCGACAGTCGTGATCGCTCAGAGCGAACAGGGGGCGGGGAACATTCGAAGACCCCCGTGCATTGAGTCGGCATAGCTCAACTTGACTGCCGAAGGGGAGATCATGGCTTCGACGTCCACACCGCTCACTCTGCCTGTGCTGCCGCTCGACGACGAGGTCGTGCTGCCCGGAATGGTGGTACCACTGGATCTGAACGACGCCGACGTACGGGCCGCGGTGGAGGCCGCCCAGGCCGCCTCGCGGACCGAGCCCGGAAAGCCCAGGGTGCTGCTGGTGCCGCGGATCGACGGTGCCTACCCGGGCACAGGCGTGCTCGGCACGGTCGAGCAGGTCGGCCGGCTGGCCGACGGCGACCCGGGTGCGCTGATCCGCGGCCGGGGACGGGTGCGCATCGGCGCCGGCACGACCGGACCGGGCGCCGCCCTGTGGGTCGAGGGGACCCGGATCGACGAGAGCGTGCCCGAGCCGCTGCCCGGTCACGTCACCGAACTGGTCAAGGAGTACAAGGCCCTCGCCACCGCCTGGCTGCGCAAGCGCGGCGCCTGGCAGGTGGTGGACCGTGTGCAGGCCATCGACGACGTCTCCGCGCTCGCCGACAACTCCGGCTACTCGCCGTTCCTGACCACCGAACAGAAGGTGGAGCTGCTGGAGACCACCGACCCGGTGGCCCGCCTGAAGCTCGCCACCCAGCAACTGCGAGACCACCTCGCCGAACAGGATGTGGCCGAGACGATCGCGAAGGACGTCCAGGAGGGCGTCGACAAGCAGCAGCGGGAGTTCCTGCTCCGGCGCCAGATGGAGGCCGTGCGCAAGGAGCTGCGCGAGCTGAACGGCGAGAAGGACGGCGAGGAGTCCGACGACTACCGCACCCGTGTCGAGGCCGCCGACCTCCCCGAGAAGGTCCGCGAGGCCGCCCTCAAGGAGGTCGACAAGCTGGAGCGGTCCAGCGACCAGTCGCCCGAGGGGTCGTGGATCCGCACCTGGCTCGACACCGTCCTGGAACTGCCGTGGCACGAGCGGACCGAGGACGTCTACGACATCCAGGGGGCGAAGGCGATCCTGGACGCCGAGCACGCCGGTCTGGAGGACGTGAAGGAGCGGATCACCGAGTACCTGGCGGTGCGCAAGCGCCGTACCGACCGGGGGCTGGGTGTCATCGGCGGGCGGCGCGGCGGGGCCGTGCTCGCGCTCGTCGGGCCGCCCGGCGTCGGCAAGACCTCGCTCGGCGAGTCCGTCGCGCACGCGATGGGACGCAAGTTCGTGCGGGTCGCCCTCGGCGGCGTCCGCGACGAGGCCGAGATCCGCGGCCACCGGCGTACGTACGTCGGCGCGCTGCCCGGCCGGGTGGTCCGCGCGATCAAGGAGGCCGGGTCCATGAACCCGGTGGTCCTGCTCGACGAGATCGACAAGGTGGGCTCCGACTTCCGCGGCGACCCGGCAGCGGCGCTGCTCGAAGTCCTCGACCCGGCGCAGAACCACACCTTCCGCGACCACTACCTGGAGGTCGAGCTCGACCTGTCCGACGTGGTGTTCCTCGCCACCGCCAACGTGCTCGAAGCGATCCCGGAGGCCCTGCTCGACCGTATGGAGCTGGTCCGCCTGGACGGTTACACCGAGGACGAGAAGGTCGTCATCGCCCGTGACCACCTGCTTCCGCGCCAGCTGGAGCGGGCGGGGCTCGGCGAGGACGAGGTGGTCCTGGACGAGAGCGCGCTGCGCAAGCTCGCCGGCGAGTACACGCGCGAGGCGGGTGTCCGCACCCTGGAGCGGTCCATCGCTCGGCTGCTGCGCAAGGTCGCGGCCCAGCACGAACTGGGCGAGCGGGAGCTGCCGTTCACGATCACGGACGGTGACCTGCGCGCGCTGATCGGCCGGCCGCACCACGTGCCCGAGTCCGCCCAGGACCCGGCCGAACGGCGTACGGCCGTCCCCGGTGTCGCCACCGGGCTCGCGGTCACCGGCGCGGGCGGCGACGTCCTGTTCGTCGAGGCGTCCCTCGCCGACCCGGAGACGGGCGCGGCGGGCCTCACCCTCACCGGTCAGCTGGGCGACGTGATGAAGGAGTCGGCGCAGATCGCGCTGAGCTTCCTGCGCTCGCACGGCGCCGAGATCGAACTGCCGGTCGCCGATCTGAAGGACCGGGGTGTGCACATCCACTTCCCGGCGGGCGCGGTCCCCAAGGACGGCCCGAGCGCCGGCATCACGATGACGACGGCTCTCGCGTCACTGCTGTCGGGCCGGCTGGTCCGTACGGACGTGGCGATGACCGGGGAGGTCTCGCTGACCGGACGGGTGCTGCCGATCGGCGGGGTGAAGCAGAAGCTGCTCGCCGCGCACCGGGCGGGGGTCACCACCGTGATCATCCCCAAGCGCAACGAGCCCGACCTGGACGACGTCCCGGCGGAGGTGCTGGACAAGCTCGACGTCCACGCCGTCACCGATGTCCGCCAGGTCCTGGAACTGGCGCTGACGCCGGCCACGAACAGCGCGGCGCCGGAGGTTCCGGTGGCGGCGTGACGGACGCCATCGGATGAGGAAGGCCCGGACCCTCGTGAGGGAGGCCCGGGCCTTC
Source organism: Streptomyces sp. NPDC059582 (assembly GCF_042735715.1). Classification (NCBI taxonomy): domain Bacteria; kingdom Bacillati; phylum Actinomycetota; class Actinomycetes; order Kitasatosporales; family Streptomycetaceae; genus Streptomyces; species Streptomyces sp. NPDC059582. The sequence goes on along the minus strand of NZ_JBHWCC010000007.1, from coordinate 176,828 downwards.
GTCGTGCCGTGCGGGCATGCGGGCATGCGGGCGTGCGGGCGTCGCGGTGCGTGGCGCTGGTCGGTGCGCGCGTGGGTCAGCCGTTGGCGAGTGCCACCACCCGGTCCAGGGCCCCGTTGAACTTGTCGTGGTCGCCGACCGTGGGGCCGGACGACGTGTACTGCCACATCGTGTAGTACGACCAGCCGGCCGGCAGGGTCCCCGGGGCGGACGCGTACCGGGCGATCCACAGCGGGTTGGCGGCCGCGAAGCCGCCGTAGTTGCCGGTGCACTGGGTCCACCAGGAGGTGGCCGTGTAGATCACCGCGTCGCGGCCGGTGCGGGCCTTGTAGGTGTTCAGGAAGTCCGCGATCCAGCCGACCATCGCGCTGGTCGTCTTTCCGTAGCAGGCGGCGCCGTACGGGTTCCACTCGATGTCGAGGGCGCCCGGCAGCGTCCTGCCGTCCCTGGACCAGCCGCCGCCGTGGTCGACGAAGTAGTTGGCCTGGGCGGCGCCGCTGGTGGTGTCGGGGGTGGCGAAGTGGTACGCGCCGCGGATCATGCCGACGTTGTAGGAGCCGTTGTACTGCTGGGCGAAGTACGGATTCGTGTAGTACGTGCCTTCCGTGCCCTTGGTGTACGCCCACTTGACCCCGCTGCTCCACAGGGTCGACCAGGCGACGTTGCCCTGATGGCCGGAGACGTCGACACCCTCCGTCTGAGTGGCGTCACCCGTGGTGGGGGTGCCGCCCTGACCGTCGTGGGCGAGGACGCCCATGCCCATCTGGGCGGAGCCGCGGGCCGGGACGTCGGCCGCCCGGGCGGCGGCGGGGAAGGCGAGGGAGAAGGCGGCGAGCAGGAGCGCGACGGCGGCGGTGGCGGCGCGCGAGAGGATGGAGCCGGATCTGTGCACGGGCATGACGTGCCTCCGAGGCTTGGTGGTGCGGGGGAGGGACCGGATCACCCACTGTTGTGGCGTGGGCATGCCATGCGTTACCTGGTAAAGAAGCTACGCACGTAGACGAGACCGTGGGAAGAGGGTCCGGGGGCTGCCGTTGGTCTAAGCCTGCGAAATACTGGCGGAGCTGCGGCGATGACGGATTGTGGCGAGAACTTTCAGGAACGGGAAACCGGATCAGGAGTGCTGACGTGCACGAGGGCGGAAACGGCGACGCGCATCGAGACGACGCGCCGGCGCTGCGGCGTGGTGTGGACCAGGAGTTCCTGTCCCTGGAGCGCGAGTTGACGGTGCTGCTGCGACGCGCGCGGGCCAGCCAGGGCGAGATGGCCCGTGAGGTCCACCCGGACCTGGAGTCCGCCGCCTACGGACTCCTCGTGCGGCTGGAGGAGTGCGGCCGCCAGCGCGCCACGGAGCTCGCCGGCTACATCGGCGTCGGCAAGGCCACCATGTCCCGGCAGCTGCGTGCCCTGGAGGAACTCGGCCTGGTCACCCGCGAACCGGATCCGGCGGACGGCCGGGCCTGGCTGGTGGACCTCACCCCGGAGGGCCGCGGCCGGGTCGGCAAGGTGCGCGAGGCCCGCCGGGCGCGGTACGTGAACCAGCTCGCGCACTGGGACCGTGGCGAGGTCGCGGAACTGGCCCGGCTGCTCCAGCAGTTGAACCGGGGGACCGAGAGGTAGGAGCGGCGGCGCCGTCCTGGGGGCGCTCGCCGGATCCCGCCCCACGGTTTCCCTGAGGGCTGTCCCGTAACCACCGGCGGGCGCACGACGACAGCTACGGCACCTCGCCGCGTTGTCGGATCGCCCGAATACGCCCAGTTCGCGGATGGCTCTCCGCCTTGCGACGCACCGCATCTGACGCCGCGCGCTGATCCACCGGGGATTACGGGACAGCCCTCGGCGGCTCACAACTCCACGTACACGGCCGTCGCGTCGTCGTGCGTCTTGCTCCGCCCCAGGAACCGGCGCTCGGTGTCGGCGAGCTCCAGCTCCCTGACCCGGTCCACCAGGCCCCGCGGCCCCTCCTTCCGTATGAGCGTGAAGCAGGCCGCCCAGTCGCCCTCCCGGAACTTCTCCACCCAGCGCGTCGCCCCGTCCGTCAGCGCGGCCAGGGCGTGGACCTCGGCGCGCGGCACGGTGTCGGTCACGGCGCGGGCGGCCACCGCCGGATCGGCCGCCGCGGTGAAGAAGCCGCCCTCCTTGTTGCGGACGGTGGCGTCGACCACGGCGTCGGTGGCCAGGGAGGAGCGGGGCAGCCGGGCGATGCGGTCGTCCAGGACCGGGGTGACCGCGCCGTCCGGGGACCGGAGCAGCAGAGCCGAGTCGGAGAGCACCAGGTGCTCGACGGTCTCCCGGGACCAGCGGGCGAGGACGACGGTTGCCTGCGGCGTACGCGGGTGAGAAAGGTCACAAGTGTCCGCGTGGGCCTCGGCGGTACGGGCGATGGCACGAGCGAGGGCCTCGGACAGGGTGACATCCCGGCGGGAAACGGTCAGTTCGGTCAGGGCGCCGCCGAGACGCGCGGTGTACCAGGGGACCGAATGCAGACAGCCGGTGGCGCCCTGCGGCGGCGTGACGCCGTCCAGGACGACGAGTGAACCACCCTGTCCGGAAGCGGGTAGTCCGATACTGGCGAAGTCCTCGTTGGGGTGGTCCCGGCGGCCGGGCTCCGACACAAGTTCGGTACGCATTCGGCCAGTCTGCACGACCCCTTCACAAGGTGCGCAAAAGGCTGGCATCCGTTGCCGCATCCCTGCACCGGCGCAGGTCAGGCGCCTGGTTTGCGGGGAATGGGACACTCCGGGAAGGTGTGGCGGCGAATACTGCCAAAGCCCGCCGCCCACGTCCAACCGGCCCGCCGGACAGGGCCGTGACACCCGCCACGGGAACTTGCCCACCAACTCCCCTCCGATGTTCACTCCTTCGGGTGGCCGGTCAGATGATGCGGGACCGCTGCCCACCGGCACTGGGAGGGTCGAGAGCCGGTGGGGGTGCCCCCTGGCTCGGGCGAAGCCGAGAGCTCGGGGGAGGCTGTACGAGCCGATTGACGGAACGTCATCCGGGCCCATGAGTACACGAGTCAGGAATGCGAGCACCGGTGCAGAAGACGCGGCCTCGGCGCGCAGGAAAGAAGTCGGCCTCCGAAGGGGGCGCGCAGAGCACCTCCGTCGGCAGGGGCCGTCCCACCCACGTACGCAACCGGCTCATCGTCGCCGTAGCCGTGGTGGCCGCCGCCATCGCCGGCGCGGGAGCCCCGTCGTTGCTGACCGCCTCCGGGCAGGTCGGTGACTCCCAGGATCTGGTGACACTCACCGGGCAGACCCAGGACGCGCTGGTGCTGGCCCACTCGCTCGCCGACGAGCGGGACGAGGTCACCTCCTACGTCGCGGCGGGCCGGCCCAAGTCCAAGGCGCCCGCGGAGCAGCGCAGCGCCCGGGTCGACCGGCTGGCGGAGGATCTGCGCGCCGACCCCGACGCACCCGACGCGCTGCGGGCGGACCTCGACGAGGTCGCGGCCGTGCGCAGAGCGGCGCTCACCGGCAAGAGCAGTGCTCTCGAGACACACCGGGCCTACTCCGCCGCCATCACCGAACTCCACCGGCTCGCCGAGCGGCTGGCCGAGCAGATGCCGGTCCGCGCGGGCTCCGGCGCGTACGCCCTCGCCGAACTCGACTCCGCCGTCCAGCAGGCCGCGGCCGCCCGCGGGCTGCTGCTCGCCGCGCTCAGCGTGCCGACGGAGACCGAGACGGTCCTCAGCCCCACCACCGGCCTGCCGATCACGGTCCCCGTCTCGTCCGACGCCGACACCGAGCAGCGCGACGCCCTCACGGCCGCCGCCCAGCAGGCCCGGCTGCGCTCCGACGCGGCCCTCCTCGACTTCCGCGACTCCGCGCCCGAGTCGGCCGTCACGTCCTACGACTCCACGGTCACCGGCCCCGAGGTCGACACCGCGGTCAAGTACCTCGCCCGGCTCACCGACCAGCCGAAGCTGTCCGACGGTGAACTCGCCACCAGCGCCAAGAAGCTCGACGCGGCCCTCACCGCCCGCGTCGAGCTGATGCGCGGCGCGGAGTCCTCGCTCTACGAGCACCGTGCCAAGGACCTCGCCCAGCTGCGCGACGACGACGTCACCGCGCTGGAGATCCGCGTCGCCGCCCTGGGCGCCCTGCTGCTGCTCGCCATCGGCATCGCGACCGCCATGGCCCGCTCCCTCACCCGGCCGCTCTCCGTGCTGCGGCGCGGTTCGGCCCGGCTGGCGGACGCCGAGAACCCCGCCGCCGAGGAACCCGTCAAGTTCACCGGCCGCAACGACGAGTTCGCCCAGGTCGTCCGCTCGGTCAACGCCCTGCACGCGCACGCCGCCGCCCTCCACGAGCGCGTCGCCACCCTGGAAGCCGACCGCAAGCACCTCGTCGGCCAGCGCCAGAAGATGGCCGACGCCCGCGAGGAACTGCGCGCCGATCTCACCGAGTCCGCCGCCCAGCTGGAGCGGCTGCGCACCAGCATCGGCGGCACCTTCGTCAACCTCGCGCTGCGCACCCTCGGCCTGGTCGAGCGGCAACTCGCCGTGATCGAGGGCCTGGAGGAGCGCGAGCAGGACCCCGACCGCCTGGCGACCCTCTTCAAGCTCGACCACTTCGCCACGGTCATGCGCCGGCACAGCGAGAACCTCCTCGTGCTGGCCGGCACCGAGCACGTCCAGCAGCACGCCGGCCCCGTACCGCTCGTCGACGTCGTACGCGCGGCGGTCAGCGAGATCGAACGCTACGAACGCGTCCGCATCGCCGCACTGCCGCCGCACGCGCACATCGCCGGCTTCGCCGCCGACGACCTCTCGCACCTGCTGGCCGAGCTCATGGAGAACGCCAGCTCGTTCTCCCCGCCCGACGTGCCCGTCGAGGTCTCCGCCTGGCTCCTGGAGAACGGCGAGGTCATGCTCTCCGTCCAGGACGAGGGCATCGGCACGACCGACGAGCGGCTGACCCGGCTCAACGCTCGCCTCGCCGACTTCGACCCCGCGTCCCCCTACGACCAGGAGGGCGCGGAGGGTCTCGGGCTCGGCCTGTACGTCGTGGCCCGCCTGGCCCACCGGCACGGCGTGCGGGTACAGCTGCGGGAGCAGAAGCAGGGCGGCATCGCGGCCGTCGTCGTCCTCCCGCAGAACCTGCTCGCGGCGGCCCCGCCGTCCGCCGTCCCGTCGGCCGAACCGTCGGCCGGCGGCCCACAGGCCTACAGCCTGCCGGGCGCCGACGCGGAGGCCAACTCCAACGTCCTGCGCGGCCGTTCGGCCGGCGACGACCCGCTGGTGGCCCTGGCGGAGAAGGCGGTACGGGACTCCTCGGACGCCGAAACGGACGTACCGCGGCCGGACATGACGGAGCGGGACGTACCCGGCGCGGGCACACCGGAGGCGGACGCACCGTCGCCGGACGTGCCGCGGGCGCCGCTGTCCGTTCCGCCGCAGCGAGGTTCCGTCGCGCCTCCCGAGACGCCCGCCGAGACCACCATGGTGCTGACTCCGGTACCCGCGGCCGAAACGGCCCCGGCACCCGAGCGGTCCACGCCGGAGGCGCCCGAAGTGCCCGAGGCACCGGCGCAGCCGGTGGCGCCCGTCGCGCAGGCCCGCCCCGTCGCCGATCCCTACGCGATCGGGCCGGACGCCCACGAGCGCACCCCCGACGAGGGCGACGACCCCGTCACCAGCAAGGGGCTGCCCAAGCGCACCCCGAAGATCTCCGCACCCGCCCAGACACCACGCCAGCGCACCGGATCCGTCGATGCCGAGGCACTGCGTCGCCGCCTCGGTGGCTTCCGCCGAGGGGCAGAGGCTGGACACCGTGACGTGGCAGAGGAGATCGCCGAACAGACGGCCCAGAACCACGTTCCGGCCACCGGAACGGCACGACCCGCACAAGGCGAAGAAGCCACGGGGGGCACAGTCGAGGAGGCAAGCAGTTGACCGCGCCCAGTACCTTCGGCCTCAGCAGTGAAGCTCGTAACCTGCACTGGCTGCTGACGAACCTCGTGGAGGAGGTGCCAGGCATCCAGTCGGTCGCGGTGGTCTCGTCGGACGGTCTGCTCCTGCTGTCCTCCGACCCCGGCCACACCGCCGAGGCCCGCGCCGCCCGCGACGACAAACCCACCGGCCCACGCGGCTCCTCCGCGGACCTCGCCACCATCGTCTCCGGCATCGGCAGCCTCACCGTCGGCGCCGCCAAGCTGATGACGTTCGGCGGGGTCAGGCACACCATGGTCGCCATGGAGGAGGGCAGCCTGTTCGTGATGTCGATCAGCGACGGCTCGCTGCTCGGTGTCCACGGCGCCGCGGACTGCGACATGAGCGTCGTGGCGTACCACATGGCGCTGTTCGTCGGCCGCGCCGGCCATGTGCTGACCCCCGAACTCCGCAACGAACTGCGGAAGTCCCTGGAGACCGAGTCGGCGGGGAGCGCCCGATGAGCACCGCGCCCGGGAACTCCAGGCCGCACCTTCCGGTGCGCGGCGGCGACCGCAAGGCCGCCCGCGTCCGCCCCTACTCCCTCACGGGCGGCCGTACGCGCTTCGGGCACGTCCTCCTCGTCGAGACGTTCGTGGCGGCCACCGCCGCGATCGAGGCGGCGGAGGAGCGCAAGGAACTGACGAATGGTTCCCTCAGCACCCGGGTCATGCCGGAGATGCGGGCCATCGTCGAACTGTGCCGCCGTATGCGCACGGTGGCCGAGATCGCCGCGCTGCTGAAGATGCCGCTCGGTGTGGTCCGCGTGCTGCTGAGCGACCTGGCGGACCAGGGAAAGATCCGCGTGTACGGAACCGGTACCGGCCACGGCGTGGGCCGGCCGGACCGCGCTCTGCTGGAAAGGGTGCTGAGTGGACTCCGTCGTCTCTGACGCCGCCGCTGCGGGCGTCTCCCCGTCGGTCGAGCCCGACGGGCCGTTGCAGCCGTGGCAGACGGACCGCACCCGCGCTCCGATCGCCACGAAGATCGTGGTCGCGGGCGGGTTCGGCGTGGGCAAGACCACGCTGGTCACGGCGGTCTCGGAGATCACGCCCCTCCAGACGGAGGCGCTGATGACCGAGGCGAGCGAGGAGACCGACGACCTCACCGACACGCCCGGCAAGCTGACCACCACCGTGGCCATGGACTTCGGCCGCATCACGCTCGACGACGATTTGGTGCTCTACCTGTTCGGCACGCCGGGCCAGCAGCGGTTCTGGTTCATGTGGGACGACCTGGTGCGCGGGGCGATCGGTGCGGTCGTGCTGGCCGACACCCGCCGCCTGAAGGACTGCTTCCCGGCGCTGGACTACTTCGAGAGCTGCGGGCTGCCGTACGTCGTCGCGGTCAACCACTTCGACGAGAGCGAGCGGTTCGAGCCGGAGGACGTGCGGGAGGCCCTGACGATCCCCGCGCACATACCTGTAATGATCATGGATGCGCGCCGCCGGATCTCGGTGATCGAGACCCTTCTGTCCCTCGTGGGCCACGCGCTCGACGAAACCCCTGAGTAGTCGCGATTTAGGAGCCATCACCCGCATGCGGAAGATACTCGTCGTCGGAGCCGGCCAGTCCGGTCTCCAGCTCGCCCTCGGCCTCCAGTCGCACGGGTACGAGGTCACCCTGATGTCGAACCGGACGGCGGACGAGATCCGCTCCGGCCGCGTCATGTCGACCCAGTGCATGTTCGACACGGCACTCCAGCACGAGCGCGATCTCCAGCTGAACTTCTGGGAGTCCCAGGCCCCGAAGATCGAGGGGCTCGGTATCTCGGTCGCGGCTCCCGGCTCCTTCGACCCGGGTCCCTCGCAGCGCGTGATCGACTGGGTGGGCAGGCTCGACGGCTACGCGCAGTCGGTCGACCAGCGGGTGAAGATGGCCGGCTGGATGGAGACGTTCGCGCAGCGCGGCGGCCAGCTGGTCATCCACGGCGCGGCGGTCGGCGACCTCGACTACTTCTCCCGTACGTACGACCTGGTCCTCGTCTCGGCGGGCAAGGGCGAGCTGGTGTCGATGTTCGGCCGGGACGCCTCCCGTTCCCCGTACGGCGAGCCGCAGCGCGCCCTGGCCGTGTCGTACGTCCACGGCCTGGCGCCGCGCCCGGAGCACCCGGAGTTCGACGCGGTCCGCTGCAACCTGGTCCCGGGCGTCGGCGAGCTGTTCGTGATGCCGACGCTGACCACCTCCGGCCGCGCGGACATCCTGTTCTGGGAGGGCATACCCGGCGGCCCGCTCGACGCCTTCGGCGGCGTCAAGGACCCGGCCGAGCACCTAGCCCTGACCTTGCGGCTCATGGAGAAGTTCACGCCCTGGGAGTACGCGCGGACCACCGACGTCGAGCTCACGGACGCGGGCGGCACACTCTCCGGCCGGTACGCCCCGACCGTCCGCAACCCGATCGGCCGCCTCCCCGGTGGCGGCCTGGTGCTGGGCGTCGCCGACGTGGTCGTCGCCAACGACCCGATCACCGGCCAGGGCTCCAACTCGGCGTCCAAGTGCGCGGCCGCGTACCTCGCGGCGATCCTCGAACACGAGGAGAAGCCGTTCGACGAGAGCTGGATGCAGTCGACCTTCGACCGCTACTGGAACACCGCCCAGCACGTCACCAAGTGGACCAACGCCATGCTGGCCCCGCCGCCGGAGCACGTCCTGAACCTCATCGGCGCCGCCGGCCAACTCCCCCCGGTGGCGGACCGCTTCGCCAACGCCTTCAACGACCCCTCCGACCTGGAGGACTTCTTCTACGAGCCCGAGAAGACGGGCGCGTACCTGGCGGAGGTCGCCGGGGTGCCCGCCGGCGCGTAACTGGTCGTCGGCTTCGTCCGGGGACTTCGGTGGTGCTCGGTGCTCGGTGCTCGGTGCTCGGTGCTCGGTGCTTGGCGCTTGATGCTTGGTGTCTGGTGTCGCGAGGCCCCCGGCTGGAGTCGGGTCTGTGGAGTGCGGGTCTGTGAAGGTCCGGGTTTTCGGGTCCGGTGTCGGGCCGGGAAGCCCCGACCTGACGCAGGACCTGGCCTGATCTACAAGACGGACGTCTGTGGGGCCGCCGCGGGCGCGTAGCCCTCGTCCGTGCCGTCCAGGGCGTGGGCGGGCAGTCTCGGCGGCGTGTAGCGCCGCAGCGGCCGGCCGTCGGGGTCCGGGCGTACGGCGCCCAGGACCGGGTTGGCCGCGATCGGGGAGACCTTCACCTTGGCGCCGGGCCGGGGCGCCTGGACCACCAACCCGTCACCGAGGTACATCGCCACATGCGTGGCCTCGGGGAAGTACACGACGAGGTCACCGGGGCGCAGCTCGGCGAGCGGGATGCGGGGGAGCCGCGCCCACTGCTCCTGGCTGGTGCGGGGGATGGCCGTACCGGCGTCCCCCCAGGCCTGTGAGGTCAGCCCCGAGCAGTCGTACGACATCGGGCCCTCCGCGCCCCACTCGTACGGCTTCCCGAGCTGCCGCACGGCGTAGCGCACGGCCTCCTCGCCCTCCCGTGTCGGCTTCCGCCCGCCGCTGAGCGCGCCGGAGGTCATGAGGGTGTCCTGCGCCTTCGCGATCCCGTTGCGCTCGAGCTCGGCCAGCGCGGTCAGCTGGTCCGTGCTGAGCGAGGCGAGCAGTCGCTCGACGGCCGTGAGGCGGCTGTGGACGTCGTCCCGCTCCTTCTTGCGCCGCTCGGCGAGGACGAGTTGCCGGTCGAGCGCGGTACGGGCCCGGCCGGCCAGCTCGTGGCTTCTGCGCTCGCTCCCGGTCAGCCGGCCCACCGTCTCGGCCCGCTCCTGCGCCAGCTGCCCGATCACATGCCCTTCGTCGAGCGCGTGCTCCGGGTCGCGGGCGAGGAGGAGGCGGACGTAGGGCGAGATGTCGGTGCTGCCCTGGTACTGCTGACGGGCCAGCCGGCCCGCGGCGCCCTTGCTCTCGCGCAGCGACCGCCGCGCCTGGCCCAGTTCCGTGTCGAGCCGGGCGACCTCCGCGCGCTGCCGCTTCAGCTGCTCCTCGGTGGCGTTGTAGGTCTCGGTGGCCTGTTCGGCCTGCCGGTACAGCTGCTGAAGGTCCGTCAGCAGATCCGCGAGGGGCCGCTCCCCGGACTGTGCGGCGGGCTGCCCCCCGGGCGTCGGGGCGGGCTGCTCCCCGGACTGCGCGGCGGGCTGCTCCCCGGACTGTGCGGTGGGCTGCTCCCCGGGCTCCGGGGCGGCCGCGGCCCCGGGCGCGAGGGCGAGCTGCGCGACCACCGCCGCCGTACAGACCAGACGCAGAAGCCTTCCTGACACGTCATCACCTCCGACGCGGGGCGGGCGGCCCGTCCGCTCACCTCCGCATCGCGAGCATCAGACGCGCCCGCGCGGTCCGCGCGCGGAGCGTGGGCGGACCGGCGCAACGGGGTCACTCGTGCGTGTCCTCCGGCTTGCCGCCCGGCGTGGCGTCTGGATCGGTGTCCGGGCGGGAGTTCGGCTCGTCCTACCGGCGCGGCCCCCGGTTCGGCCCCCCGCTGCAGCCCTCTGGACCGGGCGCCGGCCCGGCCCCTGGTTCGGCCGTCGGCCAGGCTTTCGCCCGCGTCGCGTCCGGTCAGGTCTTCGGCCCGGAGCCCGGTCCGGTCAGGTCTTCGGCCCGGTGCCCGGTGAGCTCTTCGCCCGGCGCCCGGTGAGCTCTTCGCCCGGCGTCGCCTCCGGTCCGGTCAGGACTTCGGCCCGGCGTCCGGCCCGGCGTCAGGTTGCGCGTCCGGTTTGGACCACGGCCACTTCAGGCGGCCGGCCTTCTTCCCCTCGGGGTCGAACTCGTACTTCCACCCCTGCTGGAGCCCGAGCCGCTTGCTCTGCCCCCGGGGCACCCGCCGGTAGACCAGCACGGTGGGGGGTCCGCCGGCCGCGTCCGGCACGGGGATGCGGTACGTCTTGGGCGGATGCCCGGTGGGCCCGAGCAGGACGGGCAGTACCCGTCCGTCCATGGGGCCGCCCTCGAAGGGGGTGTCTTGGCTCTTCACGCCACCAGTGTCAGCCATCCGTCACGAGGACGGCGCGCACGAGCGCGTCGGTCTGCGGATCCCGCCGGGCCGTGACCGCCAGGACGGCGATGAACTGCTCCACGAGCCAGTCCCGCAGCTCGTCCGCCGGCGGCTCCTTCTCCTCGTCGAGCCAGATGAGCGAGGCCGCCTCCACCGCGGTGATCCACATCCGGACGGTCATCCGCAGCCGGGGCCCCGGGTCCGTGACGCCGAGGTGGCTGAGGATGTGCTCGGCGGCCGCCCGGCGCACCCCGTCCACGATGGCGGTGGTGCGGGACGTCTCCACCACGCTCCCGCCCTGGAGCAGCGCGCTGAACCCGGCGTCGTGCTGGTCGACGAAGGTGAGGTACCGGTCCAGGGCGCGGGCCAGCCGGGGCAGGAGCGGGCCCTGCCGGGGCTCGTCGAAGCAGAGCCGCAGCTCGTCGGCCGCGGATCTGAGGGCTGCCTCGTAGAGCTGCTGCTTGCCGCCCGGGAAGTACCGGTACACCAGCGGGCGGGAGACCCCGGCCGCCTCCGCCACGTCGTCCAGCGACACCTCCTCCGGCGCCCGGTGCGCGAAGAGCGACAGCGCGGCTTCGAGCAGCTGGCTGCGACGCTCCTCGACGCTCAGGCGGCGATAGGCGGGGGTGGGGGCGGAGGAGCTCATGACCGGCAGGGTAATCGCTCCCCGGCCGGCCCATCGGCTGTCGCCCTTCGACCGGTCGCCGCAGGCCCATCGGTCATCGCCCGCCCACCGGTCGCCCCGCATGCCCGCCGCGCCCGCCCGCTCGTCGGCCGTCCCTACGCCAGCAGCCCCGAGGACTTCCACAGCCGGCGACCCACGCCCCGCATGACCCCGATGTCGTCCAGGAAGTCCGTCAGCCGCTTCGCCCCCGTCTGCATGATCTCCCGCCGGTGCCCGCTGGCCTTCACCTGCGCCACCGCCTCCCGCCGGTCCAGCCCCACATTCGGGTAGACCTCGGGATTGACGAAGGCGATCGAGAACACCCGCGCGAACTCACCGGAGGTGACCCGGGTGAACTCCTGGGACCACTTCGGCGCGGTCACCATCTGCCGGCGCAGCTCCTCACGGGCGTACCGCACGTGCCGCGCCTCCTCCACCACGTGGATCCGCGTCACGCCCCGGACCAGCGGCTGCACCCGCTCGTCCGGGAAGGTCAGTCGCTGCATCCAGTCGAGGACCTCCTCGCCGAGCAGCGTCGCCGTGAACGAACCGGGCGTGGTGGAGATCGTCTTGAACACCCGCCCGAGCTGCTGGTGCGCCCGGCTCACCGGGTACCAGGGCGTGTCGCCCCGCTCGATCAGCCGCGCGAACATCTTCGAGTGGCGGCACTCGTCCTCGATCTCGGTCAGCGCGTACCGCACGTGCGCGCTCGTCGCGGCCTTGTCGTAGATGTGCCGCACCAGCAGCTGCATGAGGATGAGCTCGAACCAGATGCCGAGCGAGGCGAGCGCGGCGGCCTCGTGCCGGGAGAGCAGCAGCCGCTGCTCCTCGCTCATCCGCTTCCACATCGGCGTGTCGTACAGGGACAGCAGCTCCGGTGGCCAGAACCACTTGCCCTCCTCGAAGGGTGCCTCCCAGTCGAGTTCCCGGTCCGGGTCGAAGGAGTGCTTGGCGGACGAGGCGAGCAGTCGCTCGGCCACCTGCTCGCGGTCCTTGAGGAGCCCGAGCGCGTCGCGCAGTCCGTCCAGCGCATCGGCTTCCGTCACGGTCGTCATGGCTGTTCCACCTCGTTGCCAGGGATCGCGTGTACGGCACTTATGAGACTGCTTGTCAGCAAGACCGTCAATCCCCTGCACACGACTTGTTGACTCGGCGTCTACGTGTGAGCCTGCGAGGTATGCCGACCTACGAGCTCTATGCCAAGGACCCGGGAGACCCTCTCTGGCAGGTGCCGGCCGGCGGCGCGGCCCGTTTCAGCTGGGAGTACGACGACGGCCGCGACCGCCTGCTCGCCCTGTACCAGAAGGGCAAGGACAAACAGTGGGACGGGCAGAAGCGGATCGACTGGGATCTGGAGGTCGATCCGTACGACCCGCTCGGCACCCCGGAAGAGGCGATGACCCTGTACGGCACCCCGTACTGGGCGAAGATGACCGACCGGGACAAGGGCGACCTGCGCCGGCACTTCGCGTCCTGGCAGTTCAGCCAGTTCCTGCACGGCGAGCAGGGCGCCATGGTCTGCGCGGCCCGGATCGTGGAGTCGGTCCCCGACCTGGACGCGAAGTTCTACTCCGCGACCCAGACGATGGACGAGGCCCGGCACGCCGAGATCTACGCCCGCTTCCTGCACGAGAAGCTCGGCATGGTCTACCCGATCAACGACAACCTGCGCTCGCTCCTCGGTGACACGCTGCGCGACAGCCGCTGGGACATGCCGTACCTCGGCATGCAGGTCCTCATCGAGGGCCTGGCCCTCGCCGCCTTCGGGATGATCCGCGACACGACGAACAAGCCCCTGCCCCAGCAGATCCTGGCGTACGTCATGCAGGACGAGGCCCGGCACGTGGCCTTCGGCCGTATGGCGCTCAGGGACTACTACCGGCAGCTGAGCGACGCCGAACTGCGCGAACGCGAGGAGTTCGTCATCGAGGGCTGCTACCTGATGCGAGACCGGCTGCGGGGCGTGGAGGTGCTCGAGAACTTCGGCATCCCGAAGGCCGAGGCGGAGGAACTGAGCGAGCGGTCCGAATTCCTGCGCCTCTTCCGGCAGTTGCTCTTCAGTCGCATCGTCCCCTGTGTCAAGGACATCGGCCTGTGGGGCAAGCGCCTCCAGCAGGCCTACCTCGACATGGGCGTCTTCGACATGGGTGATTCCAACCTGGATCTCCTCATGGCGCAGGACGAGGAGATCGCCGAGAAACTGGATGCGCGGCGGTTCGCCGTGGAGGAGCATGACCGGGTCGCCGAAGTACGGGAGGCGATCGACAGGGGGACGAGCGGATGACCGCCGACGAGAACAGCGCCGCCGCGCGCCGCAGTCTGGAGGGCCTCGCCCTCGGCGACGCGTTCGGCGAACGCTGGTTCCCGCTCTTCCGCGACCCGCGCCAGGCCTACGACGAGGTCCGCGCCCGCCGCATCCCGGAGGAACCGGACTGGCACTGGACCGACGACACGGCGATGGCCCTCGGCCTCCTGCGCGTGCTCGACCAGTACGGCGAGGTCCGGCAGACCGAGCTGGCCCTGTGCTTCGCGCTCGGCCACGACGCCGATCCGGCCCGGGGCTACGGCTACGGCATGCACCAGCTGCTGCCCCGCCTGCTGCGCGAGCCCGATCGCTGGCCCGAGTACACCCGGGAACTCTTCGACGGCCAGGGCAGCCTCGGCAACGGCGCGGCGATGCGCGCGGCACCCCTGGGCGCCTGGTTCCGGGCCGACCCCGAACGCGTCGTCGAGCAGGCCACCCGCTCCGCCGAGGTCACCCACGCGCACCCCGAGGGCATCGCCGGCGCGGTCGCCGTGGCCGTCGCGGCCGCGCTCAGCGCCCAGGGGCGGCTGACCCTGGGCGAGGTGGCGGCGCTGACCCCGGACAGCGCGGTCCGTGACGGGCTGCGCGCCGCCGCCGAGCTGTCCTTCGCGACCGAGCCCTGGAAGGCCGCCGACCTCCTCGGCAACGGGCAGCGCATCAGGGCCGACGACACCGTGCCCTTCGCCGTCTGGTCCGCCGCCCGCCACCCCGACGACCTGGTCGCCGCCCTGTGGACCACGGCCGAGGGCTTCGGCGACGTCGACACGACCTGCGCCGTCACCGGCGGCATCGTGGCCGCCCGCACGGGCGTCGACGACGTACCGGCGTCGTGGCTGAGCCGCCGCGAACCGCTGCCCGGGGCGGCCGGTCCGGGCTAGACCGGGCACTCCAGCCCGTCGGGGACCGGGCGCTCCCGCTCGTCGGGGACCGCGCGCGCCGCCCCGGTGGCCGGCGCCGCGTCCCCGGCCGGGAAGGAGGTCCGCAGGGTGAACGCGTACGCCGTCGCCCCGTGCGCCCGTAGATGCCGCAGCCGGTCCTCCGCCTCCGCGACCGTCGGGCGGTGGCCCGCGGGCACCCACCACAGGGTCGCCATCGCCTCCTGGACCCGCTCGAACCACTCGCGTCGGCGGGCCAGCAGCTCCCGGTGCCGCCCCTGGTACATGAAGGCGGTCAGCGCGTCGGTGCCGCGCCACACGGACATGTTGACGATCAGCCAGTCGTCCCCGAAGACGGCGACGTCCGTGGCGTTCCCCGAGTCGCTGCGCAGCCGCCAGACGAAGCCGTCCGCCGCGTCGGCGACGGCGTTCACGGGATCGAGGGCGTCGACGAAGTCCTTCAACTCGGTTGATTCCAACGGGAACCTGAGGCGGGCGATGTTGACCTGGGCGAGTTCGTACGCAGCGGTGCCTACGGCTTCAGGCATGAGTGAAACGTAGGACGGTCCTGTACGGCTCCGATACCCCCGTCTCACCTGGCGAGCACCGCCTGCATCACGGCCCGCGCGATCGGCGCCGCGTCCCCGCCGCCGCTGATCTCCCCCCGGTTCGCCGACGCGTCCTCCACCACCACCGCGACCGCGACCTTCGGTTCCAGGTCCTGCTCGCCCTGCGCCCAGGACACGAACCAGGCGTACGGCGTCCCGGAGTTGCCGAGCCCGTGCTGCGCGGTGCCGGTCTTGCCGCCGACGATCGCGCCCCGGATCGCGGCGTTCGTCCCGGTGCCGTCCTTCACCACGTCGGTCATCAGCTCCCGCATCCGCACCGCGGTCGCCGGGTTCATCGCCTGCCGCGCCGGGCGCGAGCCCGCGGCCGCCACCGTGCCGCCGCTGCGGCTCGTGGTGCGCTCCACCAGATACGGCGGCCGCACCTGACCCCCGTTGGCCACCGCCGCCGAGACCATCGCCATCTGCAGCGGCGTGGCCCGCGTGTTGTACTGGCCGATCGACGACAGCGCGAGCTGCGCCCGGTCCACCGAGGTGTCGAAGGTGCTGGTAGCCGCCGAGAACGGGATCCTCAGTTCGCCGTCGTTGAAGCCGAAGGCCTGCGCCGTCGCCACCATGTCGTCGTCGCCCACGTCCACCCCGAGCTTCGCGAACACCGTGTTGCACGACCACTTGAACGCCTCCCGCAGCGAAGCGCCCGCGCAGCCGTCCCCCTCGTTCGTCAGCCGCGTCGTCGTCCCGGGCAGGGTGTACGGGTCGGGGGAGTCGGTCGGCGCGTCGACGTCCGTGATCACATTCGCGTCCAGCGCCGCCGCCGCGGTCACCACCTTGAAGGTCGAGCCCGGCGGATACGTCTGCCGCACGGCACGGTTGAGCATCGGCTTGTCAGGATCGCTGTTCAGCCGCGCCCAGGCCGCCTTCGTCGCGGGACCGTTCCCCGACAGCTCCGCCGGGTCGTAGGAGGGCGCGGAGACCAGCGCCAGGATCCGCCCGGTCGAGGGCTCGATCGCCGCCACCGCGCCCTTGCGTCCGGCCAGCCCCGTGTACGCCGCCCGCTGCGCCGCCGGGTCCAGCGTGGTGACGACCTTGCCGCCGGGAGGCAGCCCGCGGGTGAGGTCGCTCCACAGCGGGAACGGCGCGAGCAGCGGGTCGGTGCCCGCCAGCACCCCGTCCTCGGCGTGCTCCAGCAGTGTCGTGCCGTACTGCTGGGAGGCGAAGCCGGTGACGGGCGCGTACAACGGGCCGTCGCTGTAGGTGCGTTCGTAGCGGAGCTGTTCCTGGGTGTCGCGGGAGCCGGTGACCGGCCGGCCGTCGACCAGGATGTCGCCGCGCGGCTGGCCGTAACGCGCGATCGTGGTCCGCCGGTTGGCCGTGTTGCCGTCGTACGGACCGGCCTGGAAGAGCTGCACCCGGACGGCGTTGACCAGCAGCGCCACCAGCAGCAGGGCGCAGAAGACGGCCGCGTGCCGGATGTACTTCGTCATGGCGCCACCTGACCGTCGTACTGGCTGCGGGCCGAGTCGCTGACCCGGATCAGCAGTGCCACGATCGCCCAGTTGGTGACCACCGACGAACCGCCCTGCGCCAGGAACGGCATCGCCATGCCGGTCAGCGGGATCAGGCCCGTCACCCCGCCCGCGATCACGAACACCTGGAGCGCCACGATCGAGGCGAGACCGACCGCGAGCAGCCGGCCGAACGGTTCGCGCAGGGCGAGGCCCGCCCGGTATCCGCGCTCCACGAGAAGGCCGTAGAGGAGGAAGATCGCGGAGAGGCCCAGCAGGCCCAGTTCCTCGCCGGCCGTGGCCAGGATGAAGTCCGACTTGGCGGCGAAGCCGATGAGGATGGAGTGGCCGAGGCCCAGGCCGGTGCCGAGTATCCCGCCCGCCGCGAAGGCGAAGAGGGACTGCGCCAGTTGATTCGGGCCGAGTCCCGCGTCGATCGTCGCGAACGGGTCCAGCCAGTCCTCGACCCTGCTGTGCACATGCGGCTCCAGCCAGCCGACCGCGACCGCGCCGAACGAGGCGAGCACCAGGCCGACCGCGATCCACCCGATGCGGCCGGTGGCCACGTAGAGCAGGACGACGAACAGGCCGAAGAAGAGGAGCGAGGTGCCCAGATCGCGTTCCAGGATCAGGACGCCGACGCTCAGCAGCCAGATGGCCAGGATCGGGCCGAGCACCCGCCCGGTGGGCAGCTGGATCCGCCGGAACCGCCACACCTGGCGGCCCGCGTAGGCCAGCGCGTTGCGGTTGTCGGCCAGATACGCGGCGAAGAACACCGCCAGCAGCACCTTCGCGAACTCGCCCGGCTGGATGGAGAATCCGGCGATCCGGATCCAGATCCGGGCGCCGTTGACGGCCGGGAAGAAGATCGGGAGCGTGAGCAGGGCGAGCGCGGCGGCGACACAGACGTAGGCGTACCGCTGGAGCACCCGGTGGTCGCGCAGGAACAGGGCGACGGCGATGAACAGCGTCACGCCGAGGGTGGACCACACCAGTTGGGTCGTCGCGGCCCGTTCGCCCGGGGTCTCCAGATCGAGACGGTAGATCAGCACCAGCCCGAGCCCGTTGAGCAGCACGCCGATCGGCAGCAGCAGGGGATCGGCGTTCGGGGCGCGCAGCCGCACCGCCCCGTGCGCGAGCAGCGCGAGCACCCCGAGTCCGGCGCCGTACCCGGCGGCACCGGGCGGGACGCTGCCGTGCCGGGCCAGACCGACGGCGCAGTACCCGTACACGGACAGCAGTACGGCTACGACGATGAGGGCCAGTTCGATGCCACGGCGCCGGGGGAGGCCTGCCGCGGGGACGGGTGCCTGCGCTGCTACGGCGGTTCCGGTTCCGGCTGGCGTCATGTCCGGAACTTACCCAAATACATAGGGATACCTGGCTTGTCTGGAATCAGCACCAGCGCGGCGCGGACCCGATGTTGTCGATGTAGCGTGCCGCGCCCCACGCCCAGGTGCCGTCCGTGAGGAGATACCAGAGCGGATTGCCGTCCACCGTCTCGCCTCCGTACTTGCAGAAGATCGAGACGATCGCGCCCTCGGCGGCCCGCCCGATGACCTGGCCGCCGCGGTCCGGCCGGCTGCGCAGCAGCAGACCGCCGCGGGCGGTGACGACACCCTTGTAGCGACGGGGATCGCCCTGGTCGCCGGGGGCGACCCACGGGTCGACGACCTCCGCCCGGGAGATGGTGGCGTTCTGCCGGCTGGGGCCCGGATCGTCGCCCGCCGGGGCGCCGCCCGCGACGGCGGGCGTCATGGCGACGGCGGGCGTCACGGTGGCGGTGGCTGCGAGGACGCCGCCGGCGGTCGCTATGGCGAGACGAGTGAGGGCGGAACGCACGGACATCGGAGGCACCTCCGGGAGGGGGTGAAGCTGACTAATCGCCACATTAGGAGCGGCGCGTCACCGGCGCCCGCCGTACTGCGCCATCAGGGAGGGCTGTAGGAGCCGTAGGAGTCTTGGGCCTTATGGGTTTTGGGGGCCTCGGGGCCTCGGGGCCTCGGGGCCTCGGAGGCTCAGGTGGCGCAGCGGCCTGGTCGGCCTGGTCGGCCTGGTCGGTCTGGTCGGTCTGGTCGGTCTGGTCGGTCTGGTCCGTCTGGTCGTCTACGCGGGACCCGCGCACCCGGGTCCGGGGTCCGTGCCCTCCGCCGAAGGGGTCTGAGGAAGTGTCAGCCGGGCCACCGCCCCGCCGTCCGGCGCGTTGACGAACTCCAGGCGGGCGCCCAGTACCTCCGACTGGCCCAGCGCGATGGTCAGGCCGAGCCCATGCCCCTTGGCACCGCCCTCCGTGCGGAACCGCTGCGGGCCGTGTGCCACGAGGTAGTCCGGATAGCCGTCGCCGTGGTCCCGCACGGTGACCAGCGGCCCGTCCACGGTCAGCACCACCGGCGCCCGCCCGTGCCGGTGCCCGTTCGCGACGAGGTTGCCCAGTACCCGCTCCAGCCGCCGCCGGTCGGTCTCCACGCGCGCGTCGCGCACGACCCTGACCTCGGTGTCCGTACCGGAGCCGCGCACGACCCGTTCGGCCAGCGCGCCCAGCTCCTCGGTGTCCACCTCCTGTCGTTCCCGGCCGGTGTCCAGCCGGGAGATCTCCAGCAGGTCCTCGGTGAGCGTGCGCAGCGCGGCCACCCGGTCGCGCACCAGCTCCGTCGGCCGACCGGGCGGCAGCAGCTCGGCCGCCGCGTGCAGCCCCGTCAGCGGAGTGCGCAGTTCGTGCGCCACGTCCGCGGTGAACCGCTGCTCGCTCTGCAGCTTGCTCTGCAACGTCGACGCCATGGTGTCCAGCGCGACGGCCACCGCGGCCACCTCGTCCTGCGGCCGCGTCTGGTCCTTCGTACGGGGATCGTCCACGCGCGCGTCCAGATCGCCCGCGCTGATCCGCCGGGCCACCCGTGCCGTGGCGTGCAGCCGCCGGGCCACCCGCGTCACCGCGAACGCCCCCACCAGCACGGTCGCCCCGATCGCCAGCCCCGACGACCACAGGATCGCCCGGTCCAGGCCCGCGATGGTCCGCGCCTGCTGCGCGTAGTCGACCTCGACGGCCAGCGCCCGTCCGCCGTCGGCGGGCCCCGCCGCCCACATCGAGGGCCGGCCGGCGTGGTCGGCGACCATCGTGCCGCGCTTGCCGGCCAGCGCCAGCGCCCGCAGCGACGCGGGCAGCCCCGCGGGGTCGACCCCGGCGCCCGGCATCAGCGTGTCCCCGGCCTCGTACGCCTGGGTCGCGTCCGTCAGCCGGGTCAGCGCCAGGTCGCGTGCCTGGCCGACGGTCTGGTCGGTCACCTGGACGTGCACGAGGATGCTGAGCAGCGCGGCGAGCGCGCAGCACATCACGATGATGAACAGCGCCGCCTTCACCGCCAGGGTCCCGGCCCACCGCGGCAGCCGCAGCGCGCTCATCACGCTCATCGCGCGCTCGCCGAGGGGGAGGCCGAAGGCGAGGCCGAGGACGGTGACGCTGATGGGGGCGAGGGCCGGGGTTTTCCTCCGCCGGTGCGAAGCATCTCGTCGTGCGTCAGCAGCATCGCGTTCTGCTCCGCGTCCCAGGTCCACTGGAGGCGGTACTCGTAGCCCGCGACCTCCGACGGCGAGCGGACGATCACGGACCGCCCGGCCAGCTCGACCGCGCTCAGGGCGTCCTCGTAGGCCATGACCTGTACCAGCCGGTGCTTCTCGACGGTGTAGACGCGCACGGCGGTCAGCTCCCCGGGCAGCAGCCGGAAGCCCAGCGTCAGGTCCTCGCGTCCGTCGCCGGTCAGATCCCGGTAGTACGGCTCGAGGACGGGACACCCGGCCGAGCCGTCACTGCCGTTCTCGCCGTCGCTGCCGTCGTCACCCTTGGCGTCGGCGTCGGCGTCGGCGTCGGCGTCGGCGTCGGCGCCGGTGCCGGTGCCGGTGCCGGTGCCGGTGGCGGTGGCGCAGTCGGCGATCCGGCTCGCCGTCTGGCGGTAGCGCGCCTTGGCGCCGTCGTAGTCGCTCGGATTGGCGGCGATCTCCGCCCGGACGATGGTCGCCGGGTTCACCCGGCGGATGTCGTCGTCCGGTACGGACACCCCCTTCACGATCTTCGAATCCGCCTCGTCGAAGTCGAACGCGGGCGAGGACGCGGGGGGCAGATTCGGCCAGAGCCGCAGCGGACTGTTCGCGGTCGGGGTCGCTCCGGCGCCGCGCAGCCCGCCCACGTCACCGCAGCCCGTGACCGTCACCGACAGTACGGCGGCGAGGACGGCGAGGGTGGTACGCGTGGGTCGGCTGTGGGGCACGGGACTCCTGTGGTTCGGGACGACGGGGCCCGTACACCTTGTTAATCGGAAAGTTCTTTTTGCGCACTCGGTGGGGTGCTCGGAGCGTACCGGGCCGGCACCGCCCGTTACTCGGCGAGCTCCTCCAGCAGGCGGGCCGTCGACAGACCGGCTCGCAGGTACTCGACGAACAGTTCGTTGTGCAGCGCCCAAGGGGAGCGCCGGGACCGTATCAGCCGTATCGCCTCGTCGGCCGAGTGCCCCCGTCGCACCAGCGCCTGCGCGACGACGAGCCCCGAGCGGTTGTAGCCGTGGTAGCAGCGGACCAGGACGCGGCGGCCCTGGTCCAGCGCCTCGCTCGCGGCCTGCGCCAGCCGCATCACACCCGCGAGCTGTGTCCCGTCCAGCGGACCGTCGGGAATCGGCCACACATGGTGTTCGACCGAGGCGTCCGGGCCGTGCCCCGGCAGCCGCAGCAGCGTCTGTACGAGGTCGAACTCGTCCCGTACGACCGCGAACTCCAGTTGCCCGGAACGGCCCCGGAACTCGTGCCCGCCCATCCACAGCCCGGGCACGATCTCGCTCCACGGGCTCTGCGGTGCGGGTACGTCGGGTTGCTTGCTCCGGGTCCGCAACAGAGCCCTCCCCAACCTCCAGGCCAACTCCTCCCAAAGGTAGCCCGGTTCTTGCCCCTGGAGCACCCCGCCTGTTCCCATGGTCGTGGGGTGATGGTGGATGAGCGGACTGCGCGTCGTACCGACCTGGCGGCACGGCCGGGAGCGGCTGTACGTCTGCCTCGGAGACGGCCGGAACATCGCCTGGTACGACCGTGAGGCGGCCCGGGTCAACCTGCTCAGCGAGGACCGCAGGGAGGACGTGCTCGACGCCCTGGGGCCCTTCCTGACCGGCCCGGTCGCGGTGGGCCCGCCCCCGGTCCCCACCCCCGC
This sequence comes from Streptomyces sp. NPDC059582, assembly GCF_042735715.1. Taxonomy (NCBI): domain Bacteria; kingdom Bacillati; phylum Actinomycetota; class Actinomycetes; order Kitasatosporales; family Streptomycetaceae; genus Streptomyces; species Streptomyces sp. NPDC059582. Next base: position 154,809 of record NZ_JBHWCC010000007.1, on the reverse strand, counting down.
CGAGCTGGCCCGGCTCTCCCTGCACCCGGACGACGACCTCGCCCCGAACCGTCCCGGCGAGGCTCTCCTGGTGGCCCTCGACCGAGAGCCGGGCGCGCCCCACCGGCTGCGCCCCGACCCGCGCCGCCGCGCCCTGGAGGCGGAACAGACGGTAGGCCAGGCCCTGGACCGCCTCGACGGGGCCGGCTGGCACACCCTGCACTCCGTCCCGCTGCCCGGCGGCGACCGGGTCCACCACCTGGTGATCGGCCCCGCCGGGCTGTTCGCGGTCCACGCGCTGTACGCCCGCAAGCAGCGGGTCCTCGTCGCCGACCCCATGGTCACGCTGGGCCGGCGCGAGCCGCAGCCACTGCTGCGCCGTGTCCGCGCGGACGCCGACCGCGCGTCCCACGCCCTGACCGCCGAGGTCCACCCGGTGCTGGCCCTGGTGGGCCCGGCCGGCCTGCGCCTCACGGCCCCGCCCCGCGAGATCCGCGTTGTGACGGACACCGACCTGACGAACCTGTCGCGCCTGGGCGGAGTACTCAAGCCGGCGGACGTGGAGGCCCTGCACGCGATGGCCCGGGACCGGCGGACCTGGGCGAGGACGTGAGCGGACGCGTGGCGCGGCTGGAGCCGGGGGCCGGGGCTCGGGCTCGGCGGGCCCGGGTCCGAGGTCCGGGGGCAGGGGTTTGCGGGGCCTGGGGCCTGGGGTGTGCCGCCCGGGCTCCAGGGCCTGAGGCCTGGGCTCCGGGGACCGCGGCCTGCGGCGAGTAGGGGGATCGGGAGCCCGAGGCGAGGAAGGGGATCGCGAGTCTGCGGCGAGGAGGGCGATCGGGAGCCCGAGGCGAGGAGGGGGGATCGGGAGCCCGAGGCGAGGAGGGGGGATCGGGAGCCTGCAGCAAGGAGGGGATCGGGAGTCTGCGGCCAGGCGTTCGATGTGCCGAGCGGTGCCGGTCGGTCAGGGCAGCGGGCCGGCGCGGTCCGGATCGAGGACCGGGGCGAGCAGATCGCCGTAGTCCTGGACGCGAGGCGCGATGTCCCCGGCGAGGAACGCCAGCTGCGCGGGAGCCCCGCACTCCTCGACCTCGCCCCAGGTCACGGGCGCCGACACCAGCGGCTCCGCCCGAGCCCGCAGCGTGTAGGGAGCCGCGGTCGTCTTGCGCCCGGCGTTCTGGCTCCAGTCGACGAACACCTTCCCGGGCCGCAGGCTCCGGGTCATCCGGTGGACGACCAGCCGCGGCAGCGCCCGCTCCGCCTCGACGGCGAGTTCCTTGGCGTACTCCGACACCCGCTCGGACGACGCCCCGCACACCGCCGCCAGCAGATGCAGTCCCTTCGACCCGGACGTCTTGGCGTACGCCTCGATGCTGTCGGCGGCCAGCCGCTCCCGCAGCCACAGCGCGACCTCGCAGCACTCGACGACGGTGGCCGGCGCTCCCGGATCGAGATCGAAGACGATCCGGTCGGCGACCTCCGGCTCTTGCACCACCCACTGGGGCGTATGGAACTCGGTGACGAGGTTGGCGGCCCACATCAGACTGGCCAGATCCTGCACGAGCACCATCCGGGCGGGTCCCTCCGACCGGGGCACCTCGGCGGTGGTGACCCACTCGGGCGTACCCGGCGGCACGTTCTTGGTGAAGAAGACCTGCCCGTCGGGTCCGTCCGGATATCGCAGGAAGGAGGCCGGCCGGTCCCGCAGATGGGGCAGGAGGACATCGGCGGTCGTGGCGTAGTAGTGCAGCACCTCACCCTTGGTGAAGCCGGACGCCGGATACAGCACCTTGTCGAGGTTGCTGAGCGCGACCCGTCGCCCCTCCACCTCCGTGATTGGCGTCATACGATGAGAATCCCACGATTAGCGCGCTTTACATGACAAAAGGTGTCCGAAAGATCGAAAGGGTGCGGCACGTGCGATCCATATGGAACGGCGCCATCTCGTTCGGCCTGGTCAGCATCCCCATCAAGCTCGTGAACGCCACCGAGAGCCATTCGATCTCCTTCCGCCAGATCCACACCGAGGACGGCGGCCGTATCCGCTACCGCAAGTTCTGCGAGCTGGAGGAGCGCGAGGTCACCTCGGCGGAGATCGGCAAGGGGTACGAGGACGCGGACGGCACGATCATCCCGATCACCGACGACGACCTGTCCCGCCTGCCGATCCCGACCGCGCGGACGATCGAGATCGTGGCCTTCGTCCCGGCGGACCGGATCGACCCGCTCCACATGGACAGCGCGTACTACCTCGCCGCGAGCGGTGTCCCGGCGGCCAAGCCGTACACCCTGCTGCGCGAGGCGTTGAAGCGCAGCCAGAAGGTGGCCATCGCCAAGTTCGCCCTCCGTGGCCGTGAGCGCCTGGGCATGCTGCGGGTCGTGGAGGACGCCATCGCCCTGCACGGCCTGCTCTGGCCCGACGAGGTGCGCGCCCCCGAAGGCGTCGCCCCCGACGCCCAGGTCACCGTCAGCGACAAGGAACTCGACCTCGCCGACGCCCTCATGGACACGCTGGGCGAGGTCGACATGGAGGACCTGCACGACGAGTACCGCGAGGCCCTCGAACAGGCCATCGCCGCGAAGGCGGCCGGCGAGGCCCCGGCGCCATCCCCGGAACCGGCGACCAGCGGCAAGGTCCTGGACCTGATGGCGGCCCTGGAGAAGAGCGTACGGGCGGCGCAGGAGTCCAGGGGCGGGGAGGCGGAGGAGGCGGAGGTCAGACACCTCGAGACCGCCCGCCGACCGGCACGGCCCGAGCCGAAGCAGACCGGGGGGAAGAAGTCGACGGCGACGGCGAAGTCCTCGCAGGCTTCGAAGAAGACGGCGAGCACGAAGTCCACGGCCACGAAGACAGCAGCCAAGAAGACGACCGCCAGGGCGCCGGCCAAGTCCACCGCCAGGACAACGGCCGGCACGACGGCCAAGTCGACGGCCAAGACGGCCACAGGGAAGACGGCCGCGAAGAAGACGGCGGCACGCAAGCGCTCGGCGTGACGTCGGCGCCACGCGCTTGCGCCACGCCAGGTCCCGTCAGGCCGCTCTGAGCCCGTCTGAGCCCGTCTGAGCCTGTCTGGGCCCGTCTGAGACTGTCTGACCGGTCTGGACCCGTCTGGACGCTGAACACGTCCGGACCGCACAGGTGTCACCGTCCTGTCACCGCGGCTGCCCCGGCACGCGCTCGGCCTCTTCCGGAACGCCCCCGTGCGCCTCGGACCGGCATACCGTCCGCCCGCCGGCGAGCACCACCAGCCCCGTTCCCGTCACCAGCCCCAGCGCCGGCAGTACGGGGAACCGTCCGTCGTACGCGAAGCCGTGCCCGGCGAAGTACGCGAGGGCGGCGACGGCCGCACCGAGACCGAGCCACAGGGACCAGGGCCGACGGACGCGGGCGTCATCCCCCGCGGTCCGCCCGTAGACCACCCCCAGTGCCCGTTCGAGAGGCCGCAGCAGCCACAGGACCCCGGCCAGCACCACGCCGAGCACCAGCAGCCAGGGCACCCGCAGCGCCCACCACGCCACCGACCCGAACGCGGGCTGGGGCGCGATGCCGGTGAGACAGAAGGCCGCGGCGACCACGAGTACCGGCAGCATGTGCCACAGATAGAGCGTCATACTCGCGCCGCCCACGGACCGCACCACATTCCACACCCGCCCGCGCTCCAGCACCTTCCTGACCACGGGGGCGACGAGCAGACACAGCCCGACCTGGGCCACCGCCCAGGCGAGCATGGCCGCCGACGGGGGATCGGTGTTGCTGGGCGTCTGTCCGGTCACGAGGATCAGGCTGACGGGGAAGGGCCCGAGCCCGACCAGCACCCCGAAGGCCACCCCGCCGCCCACGGCCAGAGCGGCCGACACGATCCGACGCCCGCCCGGCATCCCGTCCCGCCAGCAGAAGCCGAGCTGGTACGCCACGCCCCACACCAGCAGGTAGTCGAGCAGCCCCACCACCGGCACATGGAATCCGACCACCGACACGTCGGCCACGATCGCTGCCGCAGCCATGCCCACGGGCACGCGGAGCCCCCACCGCCGGTGCGCCGCGTGAAGGGCCGGAGTCAGCGCACTGAGCGACAGATACACCGGCAGGAACCAGAACTGCATCGCCATGGCCCACCCCACGAGCGCGAGGATGCCCGGGTCCACGCCGGCGACCTCACAGGCCCCGAGGGCACAGAGCACGAGACCGCTGTACGCGACGGCAGGCAGCAACAACCGCAACACCCGCTGCCGTACCCACCCCCCGACGCTCCCGCCGGCCGCCCGCGCCCGCTCCCAGGAGCCGCCCGCCGCGTACCCCCCGGCCAGAAAGAACAGCGGCATGATCTGGAACGCGAGCGTCAGCCACTGGGTCCAGGGCACGGTCGCCAGCAGCTCAGGCGCCCGGATCTCTCCGCCGGGCCCGCGCACGAGCGCCGTGATCAGCCAATGGCCGCCCACGACAAGGAGAATCGCCCACGCGCGCAGGAAGTCGACGTACCGATCTCTGTGATCGCTCATACGTCACCATGCTGCCCCGGGGTGGAAACCGCTTCCGGCAACGAGCCCCGGTCGCAACTGTTCCGTGGCCTGCACGACACCACTGACCGTCCTCACCGGCACAGTTGCATCACGACACCTCCACAGAACCCGTCGGCACAGGAGATGCTTGACCAATCAACAGCAAAACCCTTGGGGGGACCATGAGCCACGAAGGCACACCGCCACCGCCGCCACCACTGCTGCCGCCACCACCGCCCCCGCCGGGCTACACGCCACCGTTCGGCTTCCCGCCGCCGCAACCCCCGAAGAAGCCGAGGACGGCCCTCATCGCCACCGCCGCAGCCGTGGCCGCGGCGGTCGTCGCCACCGCGCTCACCGCCATCGTCACGGGCGGCAGCGACGGCGAGGCCGAGGCGGCCCCCACGGTCACCGTCACCGAGACCGCGTCGGCCCAGGACACGGACACCGCCGCGGACCCGGACTCCGACCCGTCCGCCGACCCGTCCGACGGCGACTCCTACGCCCTCGACGACACCATCACCTACGACGGCGACATCGACGTCAGCCTGACCAAGTTCTCGCGCGCGGTGTCGAGCGAATACGCGTCGCCCGAGAAGACGCCGTACGCCAAGTTCACGATCAAGATCGTGAACAATTCCGGCAAGACGTTCGACGCCACGGCGATGACCGTCAACTGCGCCTACGGCGACGAAGGCAGGGAAGGCGAGTCCATCTACGACGACGGCCTCGACGGCCTCCCCGACACCAGCATCCTCACCGGCCGCTCCCTCTCCATCCCCTGGGGATGCGAGCTCCCGAAGGCGGAATCCTTCCTCCAGGTCGAGGTGGCACCCGACTTCGACTCGGAGACGGCGATCTTCACGGGCGACGTGAAGTAGCCCGCCCCGGGAGTCCGAGGCGTCCGGACGCGGGCGACGTAAGCAGGCCGCCCCGGGGAGGCCGAGGCCTCCGGACGCCCAGCCCGGAGGCCTCGCTCGGCCGTCCAGCCCGTCCTGCCCGTCCAGCCCGTCCAGCCCCTCCGCCCGATGCCGCGGGATACCAATATGCGGCGGGGGAGTGGGGCCCTGACCTGAACTCCTAGGTGGTCTCGGCAGGGCGCTTGTCGGGCGGTGTGGCTGTCACGGCAGCATGCTGGCAGAAGGGGTTGGCTGAAGGGGTTGGCAGAAGGGGTTGGCAGAAGGGGTTGGCAGAAGGGGTTGGCAGAAGGGGCCGGCGGAACCACTACGACGGTCTGCCCTGAGGCGGCCGGCCACTGCGGACGCCCGACACCGAGAGGGGCTGATCCCTGCTTGCCCGTGCTCGGTGGACGGGCCGGCTGGAGAGGGACGAAAGCTCAACCTGGAGGTGGCATGTCGGACACGGTCCAGCACAGGTTCGTCACGGTCGACGGTGTCAGGCTGCACATCGCCGAGCAGGGGGAGGGCCCGCTGGTTCTGCTGCTGCACGGATTCCCGGAGAGCTGGTATTCGTGGCGGCATCAGTTCGGCCCGCTCGCTGCGGCGGGGTATCGGGTCGTCGCCCCTGACCAGCGTGGCTACGCCCGCAGCGAGCAGCCGGAAGCCGTCGAGGCGTACAGCCTGCTCCATCTCGTCGGCGACGTCATCGGATTGGTCCATGCGCTGGGCGAGGAGAGTGCGGTCCTTGTCGGCCACGACTGGGGAGCCCCCGTCGCCTGGGTGACAGCGATGCTGCGCCCGGACGTCGTGCGCGCCGTGGCGGGCCTGAGCGTCCCGCCAATACTGCCCGGAGGGATGACTCCGCCGTCGGTCACACGGAAGACGTTCGGCGACGGCTTCTACCAAGTCCGCTTCCAGGAACCCGGGGTCGCTGACGCGGTACTGGCCCGGGACCCGGTGACCACGTTCCGCCGGATGCTCTTCGGCGCCTCAGGGGACAGCCCGTCCAGCAGCCCGCCCGGCCCATGGATGGTCCCCGACGGCGGCACCCTCCTGGATGTGATGCCGGAGCCGACGCGACTGCCGGGCTGGCTCACCCAGGACGACATCGACGTCTTCGTTCGCGACTACGCCCGCCACGGCGACCGGGCCTTCACCGGTGGCCTCAACTGGTACCGGAACATCGAACGCAACTGGGAACTGCTCGCGGCCTTCCGCGGCCGCCGGATCATGGTGCCGGCGCTGTACATCGGCGGGGACCGCGACATGGTCGTCGGCCTGCGCGGCCGCGATGCCACGTTGAGAGCGGTGGAGGAGGCGGTGCAGCACCCGTGCCGCGGCGTGTTCCTGCGCGGCTGCGGTCACTGGACTCAGCAGGAACGTCCCGGCGAGGTCGACCAGGAACTCTTGGACTTCCTGGCACAACTGCCCGGAATGCCGTGAGGGACGGTTCAGGTGCCGAGGACGACACGCGGAGTGATGCTCACCCTTGCCAGAGGAACTCGTGCGCCATCGCGATCATGGCACGTGCCGCGGCACCGGGCGGGCGGTCGGACGGAGCGGCCAGGGAAAACTGCCACTCCAGGTCGGCGTCGTCGACGGTCAGCGTGGCGACGTCCTGTCCCTTGCCGAGGGCGACCCGTGGCAGCAGCGCCACGCCCAGGCCGTTGCGGACGTAGGCCACGCCGGTGGTGAGGTCGGTGATCTCGATGGTGACTCGGTGGGGTACGGAGGCAGCGGCGAAGGCCTGGTCGGCAACGGTCCGGTTGCTGTAGCCCGCGGGGAAGTCGACGAAGTCCAGGCCGGCCAGTTCGGTGATCGGCACGGTGCGGCGTTTCGCGAGCGGATGGTCGGCCGGCACGACGAGGTCGAGCACCGAGGTGGCGAGGTCGGTCAGCGTGACGCCTGTCGGTGGCGGTCCGGGCCCAGAGACGAAGGCGAGGTCGAGCCGGCGTTCGAGGAGCGCTTCGACCAGGCCCTGGGAGCCGGAGGGGGCGGCGCTGGTCTGCAGGAACACGCCGGGATGAAGCCGGTGGAATTCACCGAGGAGCGCGGGAAGGTCGATGAGCCCCACCGTGGTGATCGCGCCCAGTCGCAGGGTGCCGCGCAGTCCGCCGCGGACCTCGCTCACCACGTCCGCGGCCTCCCGGGCGGCGTCGAGAGCGGCATGGGCGCGCGGGAGCAGGGCGGCACCGGCATCCGTGAGCAGCACGCGTTTGGGGGTGCGTTCCAGCAATTGGGTGCGGAGTTCTCGCTCGAGGTTCTTGATCGTGGTGGAGACCGCGGACTGGACCACGTGCAGCCGAGCGGCGGCACGCGTGAAGTTCGCTTCCTCGGCGACGGCGACGAAGTACTCGAGCTGGCGCAGTTCCACCCTCCGAGTATCCCTCAGCGAGCCACGAAGGTATCTCTCAGCGAGATGGCGGCAGTCTCCGACTTTCGTTGGACTGCGCCTGTCGCGTCGAGCGATCCTGTTAGGAGTTCAACCGATACGGGAGGCTGAAAATGGCCTACGGGACGCCACCGACATTTCTCGGAAGCGGCGTCCCGGCAGTTCCGCGCAAGGGCTACCGCCCCCTTTGGCTGGACAATCTCGCCGACGACACCGCTGTCGTCCAGGAAGTACTGTGCCATTACCTGTGTGCGACACGTTTCCTCCAGATCGCAGAAGAAACGAGTCGGACTCCGGTCAGCCGCGGTCGGCGTCCGACGCTTCGGTATCCGCCGACGGGTCGAGGCCCAGAGAGGCCCCACGTCGACGACATTCTGCACACGGGCCGGTTCCATTGAGAAGGAAGGGCCCGGGAGCCCGGCCGCCGACGAGGACGCCGGCACCAGCACCGTTTTTGTCCAGAACGCCCGCCGAGTTCGTCGGGCGCTGAGAGGCGAAAGGTCACTCATGCCTCAATCCATGCGCGCGCTCGTAGCCGAAAAGGTCGGCGAGCCGACCGATGTCCTACGGCTGGAATCCCGGCCCGTTCCCACGCCAGAAACCGGTCAGGCGTTGATCCGTGTGAAGGCGACGCCCATTCACGCCAGCGATCTGCACGTACTGCGTGGCCGCTATGGTTTCTCCCCCGAGTTCCCCACTGTCGGTGGTCACATGGAATGCGTGGGCCGTATCGAGGCCCTGGGCCCCGATACCGAGGGACTGAAGGTCGGTGAGCGCGTGGTGGTCGCCGCGGTCCCGGCAATACCCGGGCCTCAGACGTCCGGCACTTGGCAGGAATACCTTGTCGCCGATACGCGAAGGCTCCTGCCGGTCCCCGACAGCCTGAGCGACTCCGACGCCTGCCAGCTCGCCGTCAACCCGCTGACCGCGCTGCTCCTCGTGACTCGCGAACTCGACGTACAGCCGGGTGAATGGTTGTTGCAGACGGCCGCGGGCTCCACCGTCGGGCGACTCGTCATTCAGCTGGCCAGGCATCTGGGTATTCGCACGATCAATGTCGTGCGGCGGCGCGATGCCGTCGAGGAGATCAAAGCGCTGGGTGGTGACGAGGTCATCTGCACCGAGGACGAGGACCTGTTGCAGCGTGTGGCTGAGATCGCAGGACCGGCCGGCGTGCACAAGGCCACCGACTGCGTCGCGGGCCACGTGGGTGCCCAGGTGTCCCAGGCATTGGCTCCGGGAGGAGAGGTCGTGGTCTACGGCGCGCTCTCCACCCATCGCCAGACTGAACCGGCAGCGCTCACGATCCCGCTGCAGGCACGCTCGGTCATCTACGAGACCAAAGCAGTCCGCGGCTTCTGGCTGAACCGCTGGTTCGGCACTGCCTCACCGGAGGACGGCTTGCGCGCACTGTCCGAGGTTCGCGGTCTTGTCGCTGATGGAGTGCTGACCATCCCCCAGGGCCAGCCGTTCCCACTCGAACGCTTCACCGAAGCCATCGCGCTCGCCGAGACACCCGCACGTGGCGCCAAGCCGTTCTTCCTCTTCGAAGACGGCCGGGACAACGACGCCAAGTAGGACGCGGCACCGCCGGTGCCGGTGCGGCTGCGGCGGGGGGCAAGGCCGACAACGCCCGCGGCGCCGCCCGACTCGGCCGCACCGTATCGCTCGGTCAGCCGGACAGAGACACCAGGCCGACGACCGTGAGCAGGTTCGGCTCGGCGAACGCGTTATTTCGTTCGACTCGTCGGGGCCGCGCCCAGCAGGAGTCGGCGCAGGCCCCTTGCCAGGAAGGCTGGAAAATGGCTGACAAGACGAAACCGATGTATCTGGGCAGTGGCGACCCGGCGCGGCAGCGCACGGACTACTACCCCCATTGGCTGGACAACCTTGCCGACGATGTGACGATGGAGGGCTCGGTACTGAACGGGGTCGTGCGCGGCGCCGAGGACGTTCGCACGGTGCTGTCCTATGCGCGCACTCTGTACGAGCACCAGGACTTCATCTATGTCGGCGAGTACGGGGAGAACGACTTCGTCGAGGACTACACGTCGACGGTTCGCGGTGAGCCGATCGCGAACATCGCTGTCGTCTACAGGAACGCGGAGGGACAGACGCAGCATCTCGTGGTGAACCACCGCCCGCTGCCGTCGGTCCTGCTGTTCTCGCGACTGTTGGGCGAGCACTTCGCCGGTACGCGGTACGCCCAGTACTTCGCCGCCCCGTCAGCCGACGCGGACCGCGGCTGACGTGGAGCCTTCATCCACGACATGACGGGGCCTCATGGTCACCGAACCGGCGACACCCTCCGGAACACCGTTGCCGGCACACACCTCGGCTCGTCAACGCCGCGAATTGCGCCGTTACCTGCGGGAGTTACGTGAGAACCCGTCGCCGCGGCTGCCGGCTGGCAGAAACCCAAGGTGACCCACCAGGTCGATCCTCGGGCTGTCGCCAGCCCGGAGCAGGAGCGCGATCTCGTGGTGGCTGCGTCCTACGTGGGTGGATATCGGCGGGCTGATAGCCATCGTCTCGCATGTCTGTTCGCCGCCATGTACTTCGGTGGCTTCCGGCCGGCTGAACCGGTCGGTCCCGTCGGGACGGATCTGAACCTCCCCGAGCAGGGCTGGAGGTCGGCGTTGCTCCACCGGACTCGTCCGTCGGTCGGCAAGCAGTTGACCGACTCGGGGGAGACCCACGACGACCGCGGGCTGAAGAACCGACCAACCGAGGACGTCACACGGGTGCCTGTCCCGCCCCACCTCGTCACCGTTCTCCGCGAGCATCTGGTCACCTTCGGCGCGGCGGACGATGGGCGACTCTTCTACGTCCACAGACCGCACAAACACGAAGACCCCGGCCTCAGCGTTTCCGCTGGTGACGGGGTCTTTGGGCACCGTAAGAAGGGTGCCCCCGGGCAGGATTCGAACCTGCGCACACGGCTCCGGAGCACAATCAGAGTTCGGCATGCGAAGCGGCTCTGATCAGCGGGTTCCTTGATCCCAGGAGGCGGCAGGAGCCCTCGTGTATCGCAGATAGTGCGAAGTCGGAAGTCGCCTCCGGCTCCTGCGCCCATTCAGAGGTCGGCTCCGCCGACGGGCTGCAACACCTCTATGGGTGTTGCAGCCGTCTGTGACCGGACAGCCCGGACAGCGGTCCATCGGGCTGTCCGGGGTGTCCGTGCAGTTCGGGGCCGTAACCAGACAGCCGGGCACCTGGGACAGCCCTGTCCGGATTCGCGGTACGCGTCCGATCAAGCGCCGTCGATTCGGTCGAGCAGAGCCTGAGCCTCGACTGTGCGGCGATGGTCCGGGCCGAATGAGGCCAGACAGGCATCGTGAGCAATTGCGGCCTGAAGGCGAGCTTCGGTGCCGCGGCGTAGTCCCAGGAGGGCGGTGGCTACGGCCAGCTCGATGGCGCCGGTCTCTGGGCGGCTCGATTCCGCGGGCAGGCTGCGGTCCAGCTCACGGGCGCGCTCCGCCTCGGCGAGGGCCTCCTCGTGGCGGGCTTGGCCGTTGAGGCTGCGTGCCAGGCCGAGCCGCAATGCCAGAGTCAGCCGGTCCGGTTCAGGATGGGCGCCCAGGGTCTCGCGGGCGCGTGCCTCTGCCTCCGGGTGGCGCTCCTGCGCGCTAAGAGCGAAGACCAGCCCGTTGCTGGCGGCCCTTACTACGTTTTGCAACTCCCCTGTACCGCGGCTCGCGATCTGGGCGACGGCCGCGCACTCTGCCTCACACTCGGCGTACTGACCGAGCGCGGCCAGCGTCTGGGCGCGGTCGGAGCGCAGCTTCAGGGTCTGCCAGTGATGAGCTCCGAAAGTCTTTCCGACGGCCGGCAGCACTTCGTCGTATATGGCGAGAGCGTCGGCGTGGCGGCCCTGGGCGCCCGTCGCGTTTGCGGTGATGCTCAGCGCCAGCGGTGCGTACGTGTCATTGAGTGGCAGCGACCGGGCCACGGCGCGGGCCTCGGTCACCGCCTCTGCGTAGCGCCCGGCCCTGTACAGGGCCATGGCCCGCGACACAGGGGGTTCAGTCGTCCGCTTGGCGCGCGGTCGGAAGAATCTCATGGCCGGAGGATATGGATATTGCGCCTGGTGTTCGACCAAGGAGCGGGAACCGTCGGCAGCACCGGATGGGCCAACTTCTTCCAGCCAGTCCAGTTCCGCGCGGCGCGCGGCGATCCGTTCTAGTACCTCGGGGTCCCATGCCCCGGAGCGTAGGAGCCTCGCGGGCTGGAACGGACCAGAACCCGCGAAGACCTCCCGGCCCGACGATCTGCACGGCAGGCTGCCGCGCGCGACTAGCACGAGCACCCGGGCACGCAACCACACCAGGCCCGTGACCTGCCACTTCACGATGCACACCACTCACTGCGGCCGTGAGCGGCATGAGTTGTTGCTGAGCGATGCCACACCGGGCTGGATCGGTCCGGGCGGGCTACGGGCCGGGGGACAGGAGCCGGCTGACTACTCGGCCTTTGGGTGGTCGTCGAGCAGATCGGCGAGGTGTGCGCCGAATCGGTTCTCCAGGTCGCCTTCCTGCTGCATCCCGCGCTTGAACAGCGAGGCGACTCGCTGTTGGGTTTCGGGCCAGGCAAGGGTGCCGAGGAAGGCGTTGCGGCCGTCGAGGAGCCTGTCGACGGAGGGTAGGGAGACCTGGTTGACGAGGTTCTTTGCCGCCTCGATCGGGCGCCGGTCGAAGGAGGCGAGGCGTTGTGCGAGGGTGTCGACGAAGCCGTCCAGTTCGCTGTCCGGGAGGGACCGGTTGACCCAGCCATAGCGTTCGGCGGTGTCGGCGTCGAAGTCGTCCGCGCCAAGGATGATTTCCAGCGCGCGGCCTCGGCCGGTGAGCAGGGGAAGACGCTCCGTGCCGCCGGCCCCGGGGATGACTCCCGCGCCGACCTCGGGCTGGCCAAGGATGGTGTTCTCGCGGGAGGCGAAGCGCATGTCGCAGGCGAGGGCGAATTCGCTGCCCAGGCCGCGGACGCGGCCGCGGATTTTCGCGATGCTGACCACGGGGGACTTGGCGAGGCGGACGAGGGTGTCCGTAATGATGTTTATGCCGGAAGGGCCACCGCTGTTGGTGTAGTTCCTTGACTTCCCGGTCATGTCGGTGTGGGCAAGGTAGAAGTCGGGGTTCGCGCTTTCGAAGACGACGACGCGGAGGCCCGGGCTGGCGTCCATTCGTGCGAGCAGGTCCTGCAGGGCCTCGAACACGGCCTGGTCGACCACGTTGAGGGGAGGGTTGTTGAACAGGACCCGCCAGTAGGCCGGCGTCTCCTCGCTGATGTGAACGGGGGCCGCCATTTCGTGCACGTCGCTCATATTGATCCTCCTGCTTTAATAGGAGTTCGCGCAGGTCACCGGTTTTGCACTCGGTGAGGCGCGATTTCCGGACCAGTCGACACCAACCTCCGTCATCCTGTCCAATATATGATGGAGTAATGGCCGATATGCTTAATGATATTTCCCTGACTGTGCGCCTGTTGGAGCAGTTTCTGGTCGTGGCCGACGAGAAGCATTTCGGGCGCGCAGCGGAACGACTTGGCATGAGCCAGCCGCCGCTGAGCCAGTCGATACAGCGCCTGGAACGCGGTCTGGGTGTGCGGCTGTTCGAGCGGGGCCCGGGAGGTGTTCGTCTGACTTCGGCGGGTGCGGCCTTCGTCGTGGACGCGCGGCGGCTCCTCGATGCGCAGGAGGCGGCCATCGAGCGGGTCCGACGTGTTGCGAGCGGCCTGGAGGGGGACATCCATGTTGGGTACGTGACCATCCTCAGTCACCTCTACGTGCCCAGACTGCTGCGGGCGGTGGCTGAGGAGATGCCCGGGCTGCGGGTGCACCTGCACCAGGACTCATCGGTCGCCATCGCCGAGAAGGTGCGCTCCGGCACGCTGGACCTGGGGTACCTGCGCGACGCCTCTACCCTGTCGGGCGATCTGGCCAGCGAGGTCTTCGCCGTCGAGCGCCTCACCGCGGCTCTGCCGCAGGATCACCCGCTGGCCGAGGCCGACCAAATCGGGCTGGAGGATCTGCGCGACCACGACTTCGTTCTTCCGAACGTGACGGCCCTTCCCGCTCTGGCCGAACAGGTCCACGTCGCCTGCCGTCAAGCAGGGTTCACTCCCCGCAGACGTGCCGTTGCTGACGACCTCAGCGGCCTGCTCGGCTACGTCGCCTCCGGACTGTGCGTGAGTCTGCTGGCTGAAGGCCTGCGGGACTTCGGCGTCCCCGGGATCGCCTTTGTCCCGGTGCGAGGGTCATTTCCGTATCTGGAGACCACGGTGTTCGCCGTATACCGTCCCGATGCCGACGCGGCAGTCCTCCGCCTACTGGAAGTGATCCGCGCACAGCGACATGACCCGCCGCGACCGTAACGTCCAGTTGCTCGGCGAAGGCCGTGCCCCCGCGCAGGTGATACTCAGGTTGAACTCGTGAAGTCCAGCGGTCTGATCGCGCTGGCGAGTGTGTCGGTGTCGGGTGTATCGCAGATGGTGCGTGAACGCTGAGAGACAACGAGAGAGGGCGGGCGTCAGTGAGACTGACTCCCGCCCTCTTCTCTCGGCATCCGCCCTGGTCAGCGCTTGATCTCTGCTGTTCCTAGGCGAGTGCCCCCGGCAGGATTCGAACCTGCGCACACGGCTCCGGAGCACAATCAGAGATTGACTGACAGGTTGCCTCTGACCAGCCGTTTCCTTGATCTCGGGAACTGCGGGGGTGCCCTCCTGTATCGCAGATAGTGCGAGGTCGGGAGTCGCCTCCGGCTACTGCGTTCGTTGAGAGGTCGGCTCCGCCGACGGGCTGTAACACCCACGGTGTTACAGCCATCTGTGACCGGACTGCCCGGACACCGGCGGTGGAACCAACCCGCTGAGCCCGCGGCCGTACCGTCGGTTCGACCTCGCTCGGCATCTGAGCTGCACAGTCGTGCCGCCAACGGAGCGCTCCCCGGAGAGTCTCGACACGCATTCGACAGGGCACCCAAACCCTGCCGACGCCCTCCTGCATGCGAACGAACCTGGTTCTCCTGTCAGTGCCGCGTGCAACAATGTCTCCCCGTTTCATCATTGGGGGATCGATGGACGAGGTAGGACAAGTAGTTGTTGCCGCTGGGCATTTGGCACTCAAACCGCGAGGCCCCCGGTGGGCCCATGCTTCCCTGTGTGTCCTGGACGCCGTCTTCTCTATCAACGCCCACTACGAGCGGCACACGGTCCCGACCTGCCACCGCTATGCGGTCTGGGCCGGCATCTCACTTCCGCTGTCAGGTAGCGCACAGCTCCCTGTCCCTGACGAGCAACCGCTTCAGGGCTTCGTTGCGCATATCCAGACCCACGGCGAAGAGGCCTTCTCTTCCGAGGTCCTACAGAACAGGCAGCGCACACGGGCAAACCGCGATGCTCCACTGAAGGCGGAGGCTGCCCGCCAGTACGCCGAGCTCCTGGTATCCCACGGCATCGCAACCCTTGCCGATGCCAACGCGCTACTCGCTGACTTCGACAAGCTGAAGGCCACTGAGCGTGACCTCGCCGGGGTTGCCGGCCACGGCTCCGGCGCACGACTCGCCTACCTGTGGATGCTGTTGGGAGACGACAGCCGCATCAAGCCGGACCGTATGGTTCTTCGATGGCTGCAAACAGTGCTGCAGCGCACGGTGACCACGGCCCAAGCGATCAGTATCCTCACTGAGGCTGCGGCGCGCTTGAGGTGCACACCGTGGGAGCTAGATCACGCGATCTGGGAAAACCAGCGGAAGGTCTGACCGCAGCGAATACGTGCGCGCTTCTGTGAGACAGAGTCGACAGCCATTCGCACCCGGCCCCGGAGGGCAGGAGCCGCTGCACGCGTCTTTTCATCGAGGCAGGATGCTTCGGACAGGACGCACGTCCCTTCAGGGAATGTCGGTCTGGGTCTACTGGACTGCAGGTAGCTCAGACGAAGGAGCCGTGCCAGTCGCGTGCCAGATCGTGAGGCGAACAGCGGCCCTGGCTCCCGCTGCGACCAGGGCTCCAACACCACTCCACTGCAGGTCAGGTTCACCGAACAGGTTGTGCGGTTCCGTGAGTACATGCCGACCGCAGATCGGGAGAAGGTCTTGCGCCTTGTCGACAGGGGCGCAGTTGAGCCTGAAGGCGCCGGCAGCCACCTTGCCTGCACGGCCGCGCGTGGCCTGGGGAGACCGCGTCATGGTCCACTACGTCGTGACGAGCTACTTTGTCGCTGTCATCGAAGCTGACATTTGTCGCATGAAGCCGGGATGACACTCCCGTGTTGCGGTCGTGCCGGGACGACCTATGTCAGAACCGCATCTTCGCAGGTGGCGGCTCGTGCTCTATATTCCGCTCCAACGTCTGAGTGCGCCTGGCTCCGACGTCAGGCGGCTGCCGGACACTCATCGCGCCGTGCGTGTCCGGATCCATGTGTGCGTGTATCCGCAGCGCGCCCCAGTCGAAGCGGGCGCGCGGTATGAGGAGGCGACTCTTCGCGTGAGCCCCGTTCACGGATACGACCACCGTCTCGTTCAGACGGCTGTGGTCGGCGACGCCCACTCCGATCACCCGGTGATCCTGCCCATGGACGCCGGCGAATTGGAGGCCTGGCGTCGGCGCCACCCCGGCTACACCTACTGGTGCGGATACGAACTCGGCGGCTGCGGCGGCAAGTTGAGCGACAGGCTGTACCACGACAAGGTGTGCCACTTCGCCCACCAGCCTGGCGGTCCGACGTGCGGCCGTTCTGCGGTGGGCGAGTCCAGCGCGGACCACCTCTTCATCAAGCGGGGCCTGCGCGACCTCCTCGGCAGGGACAGGCAGCGCGGCACCGTGGAGAGCCTGGACCTCGGGTCAAGGCCGGGCGGCGCTGTGGACCTGCACCTGCCCGCAGCCCGTCGCAGACTGCGCTTCCAGCTCGCCGGCCTCGACCACCGGGGCTGGCGAGCGGCCGAGTTGGCCCTTGGCGACGACGTGGACGAGGTCGACTGGTTGTTCGGCACAGACGGCGCCCTCACCCGGGAACTCCTCGCCCGCAAGGGCTACAGTCTGCGGTTCCGGCTGGAGACCGTCGGCGGTGAGCGCCGGGTCCACATCGGGGCCCAGAGCTACGCCGAGCCGGAGGTGCGATGGAGCAGACTGGAGGACTGCCGGATCACGCCCGGCGGTCTGACGGCGCCGGCCATAGAAGCGATACGGCTGGCCCCGCCGCGCCCCAAGCCGTTCGCCTTCTCCGTCGATGGTTCCGTCGTCTTTGCACTCGATCCTGAAGCACCTGCACCCGACAATTCGCCGTTCGCCGCCGAGGGGCGTCGTCTGGTCATGGCCTACGTGAAAGCCATGGACAGCCCCGTCGTCCGCACGGCGCTGTCCCTGCCGGACGACACGGACCTGCCCCCGGCACAGCATGTCTACCGCGCCGGTGACCATGCCCGACTCCTCGTCCAGGAAAACGGAGCATGGGCTCTCCAGCTCGACCGATACGTCCGCCTCGACGCGGCGGAGGCGGCCCGGACGGGCCTGGCGGGTGACCCCCCCGAGCCGCACACGCCTCCTGTTGTCCGGCCGCCTGCGGTGAAAGCACCACCTCAGCCGGCTCAGCCCGTGCGCTCCGTCGCTGCGCGGACGCCCCCGCCAGAGGTTGACAGCGCAAAGGAGAAAGACCCCGGCGTACTGGGCCGCGGCCAGGCCGTCGTCCGCGCTCGCGAGCTACTGCGCGATGCTGCCAAGCACGGTCGTACCCTGCGCTGGGCCAATCTGGCATCGCGACTGGGCGTCCCGTACCCCGACATGCCGGAGAAGGAGCGCGCGGGTTTCCTCATCGAGGTCGACACCCCGCTGTGGGAGAGCAAGCCGGTCCTCACCGCTCTTCTCTGGGACAGGAACTGGCAGGAGCCCGTGTCCTGTCTTCATGCCGTGGTAGTCGGGCTCGGCGTCGCCAGCGCGCAGAATGTGCGGGCCGGTTCGCCTGCCCTGCGTGAGTGGGCGGATCGCGAACGGGACCGTGCCTTCGCAGTACACGCCAGTCCACCACGTGCTGCGCAGCCCCGTATGCCCCTGAAGGGCGCGCAGGCCGTCGCCCATGTGCTGACTAGGAAGCAGACCCGGGAAGTGAACGCGTTGGTCGGCCGCATAGGGGCCACGCGGAACGTGAAGGCGCCGGTGAGCACCCCCGGAGACCGACGCAAGGTCAGCGAGGCGATCGCGAGTCTGGAGGAGAAGGCGGCCCGGTCCGGCACGGAGTCCCAGGTGCCCGCGCAGGTTCACCGGGCGCTTGAGCGCTCCCGCCTGTGGCTGAGGTATGCCATGCCGGGTGCGCATATTCCTGATCCTCTGTCGAACCAGGATCGACAGGCGATCAGGACTTCCATCGGCGGACTCCTGCAGTCGCTGAAGGCCGCGGAGGTGAGGCTGGACGACTACACGCGCTGACCCGCTAACGCGTGAGGGGATCGAGGGCGTTCTCATCGAGTCGCGCGTGTGGGGGCGACTTCGATGCCGAGGCGAACGGCGGTAAGACGCCCGATCCCGAATCGATCGTCCGTTCCCCCTCCCGCAGCAATCGAGTGAGAGCCTGCCCTGGCTGAATGCCAGGCTCACTGGTGTGGGTTTGCGCCGCGGTGTCCGAGTACACGGTTCCGGAGTGATTGTTTGATTACCTCCTGCGCTTCCCCTGACCTGCGGCGGAGGTGGACAGGCGATACCCCGCGACGCGGAGTGTGTCGGACGTGTGTCGCATGGGGTGCAGCGGAGCAGCCGGGAGAGGAAGGCGCCTCCGGCTCCTGCGCCCATTGGGAGGTCGGCTACGCCGACGGGCTGCAACACCCCGGGTGTTGCAGCCGCTCTGAGTTGATGCCCAGGACTCCTGCCATCCCTGCAATCAGCCCGCGCCGGGGGCGACGGGCTCTCCGTATGCCAGCGTCCGCCTTGAGGTGAACGCATGCCTGTCCCGGTTTCGTCGTCGCGACCGGTGTGACCCGGTGCCGCTTCAGGCTAAGCTGCTTGTGTGCTGGCTCAACTGATCGCGCTCGCCTCGGTGTTGGTGGCCCTCATCGCGCCTTTCGCTGTTGAGTGGTTTAAAGGCACAAAATGGAAGGACGAGCAGAATCGCGTCATTGGCGTCAATGCCTGGGCGGAACAATTTAGCCCTACCGGCACTCCGCCGGGTTATTGTCATTTAAAGTACGTGGTGCGGAATAGTTCCCCGAATGACATCACGGACGTCGCCGTTGTTCCGCCAGGTCGGGACAAGCTCCGATTTATTCCCGTGGTGAATGCTGGGGCGCAGGAGGCGGAAGTTGATCCAAATCTTCGACAACTTGACGCAGCCTTTAGTAGTTACCCGGTGGAATTGGTTTTCACTGATAGTTGGAACCTGCTTTGGCATCAACATCGTCGGCTTGAGCGCGTCAAGGCAGTTAATGCCATACCTCGCACCATCCGAGATTATATTCCTCACCCTCGGAACCCTCAAGGTATGGCGACTGCTCGACGAAGAGGGTTGCTGGTGCTTGCTGGGTGTATTGTTGCGGCGATTGTTTCATACGGCGTTTCTTCTTCGGGCCTAGCGGCTCCGAACTCTAATTCACCAAAGAATAAGACCACGGAGTCACCGAACCAGAGCCCTTCGGGTCGGGCGAAGAAGGCGGGGTCATGATGGGACAATTAATCTTGGCCTTTACTTCGCTCGGTACTCTCCTCTTGACCGGAGCGACCACCTTCGTGGCTCTGCTGTCTACGCGGACGCGGCGTCGTTTGGATGCGCGTTCACGAGCGGGGATGGTCTTTGCTCGCTTGGAGGAATCACCGAATGGGCGGGCTGTTTGGGTGCTCGAGAATCGAGGCGAACATGAAATTTATCATGTTCGTCTTGAAGTTCCCGACAGTGAAGTCTCATTCGAGTCGCTGTCTCCCGGTGAGCGGCGGGTGACGGCAGATGAATCGCTTCTCGAAAGTCGGGAGATTCTCGACCCAGTTCTGACCTTTGAAGACGACGAGGGACGGAAGTGGCGTGTCGGGAAATCAGGTGTTACGGAGTCGAATGAAGGCAGCGAGAAGCGTGAGGTAGCTAGATCGCTTACAGCGACAACGCTGGTCACGTTGATTGCCACTATTGCCACACTTTTTACAGCCTTGGCTTCGATCCTGATTTCGCTACAACGCTAGCCTCGATCTTTCGTGACGGTCCGTCGGTTTCTTCGGCGGGCCGTTTCGGTTGTTGAGGTTGGTGGCGGTCAAGTTGATGGCCCGGCTGTCGCGTCGGGTGGGTGCCGGATTCCACGGCTCCGGTTGGGACGATGCTGCTCGCGGGGACGGGATCGTGCTGGTCAGCCGGGGTTCGGGAGAGCGTCGAGCCATGCTAGCGCGGTGGTGATCACGTCGGTCCAGGGCCAGTGGCATGCGAACCTCAGGTGCCAGCGGCGGGCGGTCGTGACGATCTGGGCGGCGGCGGAGAAGAGGCGGAGCCGAAGACGGCGGGCCTCCCACCTGTGGGTTTTGCCGGTCATGGCGAGCATGGGCATCCAGGCGAGCAGGTCTGCGATCTGGACGATCTCCAACCAGATCCGGTTCTGCGCGGTGTCGTGGCAGGGGGAGGTTGCGCAGGCCGGTCGCGCGGGCGGCCCGGATGCGGTCATCGGCCCGTGTCCGCAGGCGGTGGGGGAGTTCGAGTTCGGCGACGGGTCGGCTGGCGGTGTTGGTGGCGAAGCAGGTGATGGGCATGCCGCCGGCGTCCGTGATCCGCGACTGGGCTCCGGGGTGCGGCCGTTCCTTTCGGACGATCAGTCGCATGCACTTCGGCCAGCCATCGAGCATGCTGCCGGTGAGTTCGGCGACCCAGGCTCCGTCGTGGATCTCGCCTTGATCTCTGTTGATGGGTGTGGAGGAGAGCCACGAACTTTGCTCGAGATTGCGAGCGGACAGCCTGAGTCCGAAGTCCGCGCGGCAGCGGAAGCGGCGAAAGCCTCAGCAGAAGAACCGCCGTTGCGGTGGTTCGAGTTCTGCCGCAAGTACGTCGCCGGGCGGTGGCGTACGAGCGCGGCCAAGACCCGAGAGGGCATGGCGGACGGTCTTGCAGCCGTGACGCTCGCCATGGTCAAGCGCGGGGAGGACGTTCCCTCGGATGAGCACTTGCGATTGGCCTTCCGGTGGGGGATCGTGCCTGCGAATGCGGGCGAGGATCCGCCGGCCGACCTCAAAGCCGCGTATGCCTGGCTCACGACGACGGATCGTCCGGTGGCCGAGGTGGCAGACGCTGCGGTGTTCGAGGACGTGCTCTATCGCCTCGGGTACAAGCTGGACGGCACCCCGGCGGCGGGCGACACGTACAGGCGTCGCCGCCGGGCCCTGAACACCGCTCTCGAACACGCGGTCCTCGCGGGCGACCTCTCGGAGAACCCGCTTCAGCGCGCCCGACGCAAGCACGTCGGCCCCAATGACGTAGTGGACCGGCGCATCCTCGTGAACGCCCTACAAGCCCGTCAGTTGCTCGCGGCAGTGTCCTACGTCGGATCGTGGGATCGCTGCCGTGGGAGGCGTCTGGTGGCCTTCTACGCGGTCCTGTACTACGCGGGCCTGCGTCCGGCTGAGGCGGTCGGACTGAGGCGGTCTGACTGCCATCTCCCGGACGCAGGATGGGGCACGCTGACGCTTCGGGAGACGCGTCCCGTCTCCGGTAAGCAGTGGACCGATTCCGGGGAGCGTCACGACCGCCGCGGGCTGAAAGCGCGGGAGGCCAAGAGCGACCGGCCGGTCCCCATCCCGCCCGTCCTGGTGGTGATCCTGCGGGCGCACCTGGACACGTTCGGCACGGCCAAGGAAGGCCGCGTGTTCGGAAACGAGCGTGGGGGCGTGGTCGGCTCTTCTACCTATTGGCGGGTGTGGGAGGAAGCGCGGGAGTACGCGCTTCTACCTGAGCGCGTCGACTCGCCGTTGGCCGGCCGCCCGTACGACCTGCGGCACGCCTGCATCACGCGGTGGCTTAACGCGGGAGTCCCGATCGCCGAGGTAGCCCGGCGAGTCGGCAACTCTCCCGAGGTGATCCATCGCCGGTATCACGGCTGTATCGATGGCCATGAGGAAGCAGCCAATGCGAAGATCACAAAGGTGTTGGAAGAAGACGGAGACACGGCCTAAGCGGTTACGGCGAAGCCATATGTTGATTCTCCTCGACGCCCGACCCCTCGACCAGGCCGAACGGCGAGGGATCAGGGGCGCACTTCACCACATCCCCTTAGCCCAGGCGGCTGTCGGGCCAGATCGTCGCGTCGTCGGTGTGGACACCGGTCACATCGGCCCCGTCCAGGCACGCGTCCGACAGATCGGCCCCCCTCAGGTCGGAGTGCTGTAGGTGCGCGCTGCGAAGGTCAGCGTGCGCCATTCGAGCGCCGCGCAAGTTGGCGTGACGCAGGTCAGCGTGGGCCAACTGCCCGTGCTCTAGGTCGCATCCGGGCATGTAGGCGCGGGAGAGATTCGAGTGCCGAAGATTTGCACCTGCGAGCCGGGCTCGGCCCAAAAGTGCGCGGCGTAGATCCACCCGTGACAAGTACGGCTTGTGTTCGTCGGGGTGTCCCGGACGGCGGCCCAGCACGTACAAGGCAGTCTGCACGTCCGGGGCACGGGCGGTCAGCCAGGGAAGTTGGTCGTCGACCTCGGGCGTGGGATGCTGCGGGCCGTCCGGCGCCCCTACCGGCCATGGCGAATGCTCCCGGACAAACGAGCAAAGAATGTCAGTGACTGTCGGCCGGTCGTTGACTGAATTCTTGGCCACCCGCTCCAACGCATAGATGCCGCCGAGCCGGATGTCGAGGGTGTCGCTTCCCAGGTGATCGATGGCCCGGGTGAAGCGCTCCGTTATTTGGCCCTCTCGGGCGACGCGGAGTTGTTGCCAGCCAGCCGCCGCACCGACGAATACCACCAATCCGCCAAATAATTGCAGTAGTTGGCCGCGGAAGCCGCTTTGGATCTCAAGCTGCGCCTGCTGGGCCGCCATCCTCTGCGCTCCTCCGGGCACCTGGGCCAGCGCGCGCTGGGTCAGCGGCGGGTAGATCAGTTGGGGCAGCCAGATGACCACCGCGAGCGCCGTCAGTACGCCAGCCGTGCCCAGCACACCAGCCACTCGTGGATGCCATCGCACGGTTTGAACGCCTCCCTGTCGTCATGGCCGGATGCGTTACCTTTCCCCGCTTTCTAGCTCTTCAGTCGCCCAAGCGTCGGGAGCCAACGAGAGAAGGGACAGAATCGTGAAGCGCGTTTCCTTCCGCCGCGGCGTGGCATCCACACATGAGCGTGTCGGAAGAGTGTCGTGTGTATCGCAGATAGTGCGCGAACAGTGAGAGAGAACGAGAGAGGGCAGGAACCAGTGAGACTGGTTCCTGCCCTCTTCTGTCGGCATCCGCCCCGGTCAGAGCTTGATTGCTGCTGATCCTGGGCGAGTGCCCCCGGCAGGATTCGAACCTGCGCACACGGCTCCGGAGGGCGCTTGACTTCCGCGCAATGTCCCTGGTCAGGGGCCCGAATCGACCTATGGGGGGTACATCGGTCCACGACCAGTCCATAGTCCACCGCGCTGCGGCACTGGATCCCCTCGTACCTTCGAGTCCTAGGCATGCGAGGCTACGCGGTCCGTAACCGGACAAAGGCGTTCTGTAGCCCTTAGGGCCGTTATCGCCGTCCGGGCCTGCAACCACCAGACGACAAGGCGACGTTCAGGGCCGAGCCGGCGCCAAGCGTCGACGGCGTCTGGAGACGCCGACCGGTCTGATCGCGGCAGCGGGGCACGAAGGGGCCCCTTGCGCGCTCTGAGCTGCGAGGTTGAGCTCTCCACGGCAGCTCCGGCCGGCGCCTGAGGCAGGGCAGGAGGACGCGCACCCAAGAGGTCGGCCGACTTCAGTCGATCCGGAATCGTTACCTGGATCGAGTTGCGTTCGCTTCGTCTGTTGCGAATAATTCGAATACGACAGTGGAGGGACACTATGGGTACTGTCACGGGCAAGAAGATCGAACCAGGCGTGGTCGACGCACACGACGCGCAGCGGGCACTGCGACGGATCAACGATTACCTCTCGCGCACAGCCCAGTGCGACGAGGACATCCAGGTCCACCTGGAAACGGGCGCAACCGACGAAGCTCTCATCCTGCCGCGACCGGTGGCAGAGATGTTCGCATCGATGCTGGCGGCCCTCGCCAATGGGCAAGGTGTCCAGATCATCCCTGTCGATGCGGTGCTGACGACTCAGCAGGCTGCTGACATGCTGAACGTATCCCGCCCGTACTTGATCGGCCTCCTGGAGGCTGGCGAGATTCCTTACACGCTTGTAGGGCGTCACCGCCGCATCCGCTTCGCAGACCTGCATCAGTACCTGCGTGAGGACGACGGGCAGCGCAAGGATGCAGCCGACGAACTGATGGAGCTGGACCAGGAGCTGGGGCTGCTCTGACATGGCATTTGTCGTAATCTACGACGCATGCGTCCTGTACCCCAACACGCTGCGTGATCTGCTGATCCGTGTCAGCTTGAAGGGGTTTGTTCGCGCCAGATGGACCGACATGATCCTCGATGAGGTCGACCGGAACATCGCACAGGACTACAACCTCGCTCCG
The DNA here is from genome assembly GCF_042735715.1 of Streptomyces sp. NPDC059582. Taxonomy (NCBI): domain Bacteria; kingdom Bacillati; phylum Actinomycetota; class Actinomycetes; order Kitasatosporales; family Streptomycetaceae; genus Streptomyces; species Streptomyces sp. NPDC059582. Next base: position 130,461 of record NZ_JBHWCC010000007.1, on the reverse strand, counting down.
GAGAAGCTGCAGCGCCGGAGGGCCCTCATGAACAGGGCCATCCGTGACTGCCTGATCACAGGCTGTGAGCCCCTCATTGAGGGGCTCAAGCTTCCCGACCCGGACGACCGGCACGTGCTGGCTGCGGCCATCCAAGCTGGTGCCCAGGTGATCGTTACGAACAATCGCAAAGACTTCCCGTCGGATTACCTCGATAACTGGGGCATTGAGCGTAAGAACGCCGACGAATTCATAATGGACCTCATAGGGCTTGACGATCGTGTTGTGTACGCCTGCGTCCAGGAGATTGCTACTTCTCGACGCCGTCCGCCGCAAACGTTCGAGGACGTGTTGGGTCAACTGGAGAGATCAGGCCTCACAGAGTCTGTGGCCGCTCTGCGCCTTGGCCCGGGATCTGTGAGCTAGACGTCTCAGGTTTGGAGCGAAGCGCTCGGCCGCCATGGTGACAGGCCGGGCGCTTCGCTGACCTGTGGCCCCAGCACGAAACTGCTTCGCCTCGCCCGCGCGTCGAGCCGCTCTTAAGCCGAACATGGGTAGTCAAGTGTCCGCGGCGCAATTTGGTCAGAGGCTCGGCTGAGTCAGAGACAATCCATGGACGCTACAAGCTTCCAGAGCGCAGCCATGCGACCTCTGCCCCGGGGACCTGCAACTTTTCTCGATGGAGAAGATCCGCAGCCTTGGCCAAAACTTCCGGAGGCCCCTTGTGATTCACGCGCCTCTGCTGGTCAGAGCGTCAAAAGCTTTCTGTTAGCGTCGCTGCCCACACATAGTCCGCGGCTTACTCTGTAGGGTCGCGGTCCACTAGCTTGAGGAGCTTGAGCAGCTGCTTTGCCTGTTCGAGCTGTTTCGAGTCTTGCTCCGGGGCGTCGACATCCCAGTGGGCCAGTTGGTTTCGGTACCAGGCGACAGCTTCGAGGCGCTCAACGATATCAGCGCGGTCATAGGGCCAGGCGAGCTTAGTCCAACGCTGCTCGTCATTCACCAGGAAACGATAATTACCGAGAGTCAAGTCCTTAGCGGAGTGGATCTTTTGTGCCTTGGATTTGTCCTTAAAACATGAACGCAATTCGTCGACAGATAGACAGCTGACTGCGCGGCGCAGGCGCCGTTCCACCTCCTCCAGTACGGTGAAGGGTTGGATACGAGCTTGGAGCTCGCCCGCGAGATCGACTGCTGTGAGAATGCCAGTCACAACGTTCTCTGCATCGACCACGATGACGAAACCGTGGCGCTGGATGTCACGGATCCGAGCGAAGAGCTCCTCTTCTTCCCGTGCGGTTGGAGGGTACTGCAAGGCTCGTGCGTCGGCGATGGTGTCCTGTGTACGACCGAGCTTGGCGCGAGCGATGCTCTCCCACGTCACCACACCCACTAGGCGGCGGTGCTGATCGACGACCGGCAGCTGGGAGAAATCGTTCTCCACCATGTGCATGACCGCACGTCCAAGGGACTCTTCCAGGGTTACGGACACCACGTCTGTGGCCAGGGGCAGATTGCCGATCCGCCAGGTGAAGTCTTTGGTTGGCGAGTCGTCCTGGGCTGAAACAGCCGGCGCGCCGCTTTCCTCGTGCGCTTCGGGACCGGCCACCCCTTGAATGGGTTCAGCGGTGTCGAGGGCGGAGACGGTCACGAGACTGTTCAAGTGCCCTGCGGTGAAATGCGGCTCTACGGACAACCCCAGGGTGCGAAGGGCGTGCTCGACGTCTTCGATTGCGTCGGCAGTCCGCCGGGACCAGCCCCACAGTCCTATGAGGTCACGTGCCGTCAGTTGACGGGTGCCGGCCTCGTCGACTTCCTGTTTGAGAGTGGCAGGATCGGCAGGCGGCTGGATGTATCCGGCATAGCCTGGGTCGCTGCCAGTTGCGGCCAGTGCTTCGACACGTTCTACGGCGTTACGGCGGCTTAGTTCGCTGATGGTCAACAGCGACCCCATGCTGTCACGGAGATCCCCGGCGACAGCTGCGCGAGCAACATCGACATTGAGCCACTTCACAGGGCGCACGTGACGGTAGCCGGGCGGGGAGTCGCTGCGGTACTCATAGGCGCCGAGGATGCGACCGATCGAGACTACGCTCTGATACTTCCTGGGCATCACGACCAAGTCCCCGGTTTCTATGATCTTGCAGAACCGCCAGAGCTGGTGGGCCCAGTTGTTAATGGTGTGAACGCCTTCAGTCGGATAGAAGCCGCGAAGCGTCTCGCGAAACTGTTCAGCCGTCTGGTAGGCGGAGAAATCGGCTGTGGTCTCTTCCCAGCCAGCGATCACCAGGTCCTCGTTGAGCGCGGTCTCCTCGCGCTGCCCGAACCGTCCACCGCGTACAGTCCACGCACGTGTCACAGGCCCCCCTCGCCCCACCGCTCCATGCCGCACAAGACTTGAATAGATCCGCCTCCGAATTTAGCGGGCTGGGGAGCCTCATGAGTCAGACATGCACCAAGTCAGTCTTGACCGCGAGCGGTGCCGACGACGGCTTCGCCGACTCGGCTACCAGGGCTCCTGGTAATACCTATCCGGCTCCGTTCCGGGCGGCAGCAGTTCGGCGGCCCGTGAGTTCATGGGGAAGAGTCTGCCCGTCGCAGGGTCGAGGTGGTAGGTGAACGCCCTGGCTTTGTCCGCAAAGGCTGCTGCTGGCCGGCTGATCCCGCCGCTGCTGATCAGGATCAGCCGCTTTGGTACGTCATCGCCGGCCGCCGCAGCCAAGCCGTTCAGCCGCTGGATCTCGGAGGTCGACAGAGTCTTGGTCCGGTCACTCCACTCGATGTGGTATGCGTCGGAGTGGATGGGGCTGTCGGATCCGCCCTCGCGGACGTCTCCGAAGCCGAAGGCCGTGAGTTGCTCTAGAACGACCTCCGCGAGCTCCCCGGGGCCTGGCAACCGCAGTGCCGAGTCGGGTTCGGTTGCGTCCATGCGAAAGATGGATTCCTGCACGTCCGACTGCGGCTCGGCGGATGCGCACGAGGTCTTGGGCGGCTTCCAGGGAGCGCTGCTCTTGACCCATGCCTTCGGCCCGTCGCCAATCAGGTCGGCGACTTGGCTCACGGTGACGTCGGCACGCGGCACGCCGGGTGTTGGGAGTTCCCTGCCCCACAGGCAGTAGCTCAGATCGACACGCCGCCAGGCACCCCACTCCGGGCAATGCATGTCGGCCAGCCAGCCGACGCTGGGCTTGATAGAGACCCGAACGAAGGCGCCGGGGAACTCGGCCTCGACGTAGGCCCCTTCGCGCCTGTCCGCGATGTGGAGTTTGAGCTCGTGGCGCGGTCCGTAGGTGAAGTACGTGTTGCCTGCCGCTACGCGCCGTACGTGCACGCCTCGTTCGACCAGGAGATCGGCGAGCTCGGTCATGTCTGACGGTTCGCTCTCGTGCCAGCGCCACGGTGACGCGACAGGGACGCTGGCGAGGTGGGCTGACGCGTGGGCGTGCACGGCGTCGACGAGCACCTCGTTGGGGGTGGTGTTCAGCGGCCACACGGAGGGCTCGCTGCCCAGCACCGGATCGACGACCAGCCAGACAAACGTGTGGCCGAGCCTGACCAGGGCCAGCCCGGTCCCTTGGTCTCCGGACAGTTTGACCCGCAGGTACATCTGGGGCCCGGCGGAGTTGAAGTAGACCCGGCCGGCCAACTCGGGGTGGCGTTCGAGCAGCATCTGCTCCAGAGCCTGGAAGTGCTGGTGTATGCCGAATGCGGCGACCATGTCACCGGGAGGGAAAGGCAAGGAGAAACGCTCCCTGGGAGTGAGCCGTGCAGTGGGCGATGCCATCAGCGGGGAAGAGTGTAGAGCTCGCCGGATTCCTTGATCAATGCCCTTGGCCGCATACGTTCCCGAACGAGCCGTGATGCCAGCTTCAGCTCGACCGCACCGCCTTGTGGGCATATGGATACGGCTCATGCCCACAAGGCAGTCGGCGCCACGAGGGGCAGCTCGCCCCGCCTTGCCGTCGAGTTGCCGAACCTCGAACGGGTGAAACTCTCCCTGGCCCCCGGCCCTCATCGACCCGACCAAGGCCGCCAACTGCACCAGACGATTGATCAGCCGCTGTCCTCGTGGCGCTAAGGACGGTCGTCACTGTCTTAGCTGCAACAAGCTCCGGAGGGCGCTTCGGTCCCTGGCGTATGCACAGGTCAGCGCCCCCCCATAACGCGGTGGGTCGGAACTCGTCCAAAGATAGTCCACGATCTCTGGCTGCGGACGAGTTTGACGACAAGATCAGCTGTCAGCGGTCATGTGTTGGGTCTATCGGTCGGCTGGCGACGGTTCTCTTCACAGCGCCTGAAGAGGTAGAAGCCAACGGTTTGACCCATGATCGCGACGTTCTGGCCAGAGGACATGAACTTGTCGCGGCTCTCCTGCCCCTGCTCGACAATGACGAAAGAGCCGTTACTGGTAGTTGTTTCCTCCAGCGCCCAGTCCGAAGAACCGCTCGAAGAACTGTGTCAATGTTTCGATCACACGCTTCTTCTTGTCGCTGTGGCCGCCTTGGCGACTGAAACGAGAGACGGGGGGCAGGATCTTTGTAATCTCCGTACCAGTCGTACGGATCTGCCCGTCACGGAACGCGGCCGTGATGAACGCCCGGGTCTGCTCGGGCTTGAGCTTTTGCTCCTCGATGATCGCCGCGAGTTCAGCATCCTGCTTCGCCTCCACGTACGCCTGCCACTGTTCATCGACAGCGCCGTGCACAGACAGCGAGTTCACGAAGTCTTCAACAAGGTCGCGCTTGCTCCGCAAGCTCGGGCTAGCGTCGACCGCACGCGAGATCTGGGCACGAATTTCCTTGTCCTCACCGTCCCCACGCTCGGCCCGCATCTTCTCAACGAGCATCAAGATGTAGTCGACGTTGATCTCGACCTGCTTGACCAGTTCGATCTCGAAGACGACATCCTCGTTGATGCGTTCTTTCTCCGTTGCGGTCTCCGCACGGAACTCGGCGTACAAGTTGAGGTAGACACTGCGGTAGTCCTGGTGCTGGCGATCTGTCAACAGGTCCTGGCCGGCGAAGTCGTCAAACTCGGTCAGGATGTTGTGCAGCCGCAGTACGGCACCGAAAAGGTTGATGAAGTCCTTCTGGGTCTGCTCCCCGAGGATAGGGATGCCAAGCGGGAAGGTCTGTAGGAGCTCGGTAACCTTCTCCACGTACTCGCTGTAGTACTCGCTGTAGGACGGCACGATGACGATGCCCTTGGCGTCCTTGTTCCCGAACAGCTCGAGCGCCGCGTTCGTTTCCTCTTCAAGGTTACGGAAGACGACGATATTCCCGTGGCGTTTGACGGAGTTGAGGATCCGATTGGTGCGAGAGTATGCCTGGATCAAACCATGCATCTTCAGATTCTTGTCGACGAACAGCGTGTTGAGCGTGGTCGCGTCGAAGCCGGTGAGGAACATGTTCACCACGATGACCAAGTCGATCTCGCGGTTCTTCATTCGCTGTGACAGGTCCCTGTAATAGTTCTGGAACTTGTCGGCGCTGGTGTCGTAGCTGGTGCCGAACATCGCGTTGTAGTCCCGGATCGCATCTTCCAGGAACGTGCGCGCATATCCGCTCAGGCCGTCGGTGTCAAACGCCTCGTCGTCAAGAATCCCGTCATCGGTGGCCTCGTTCGCGCCGTAGGAGAAGATGATGCCCACCTTCAGTCGCTTATCCGGGGTGAGCGCCTCCTGCTGATGCTTGAACTGCGAGTAATAGCGCTGTGCTGCCTCGATTGAGGCGGTGGCGAGCAAGGCGTTGAAGCCGCGGACTCGCTTCTTCTCACGAAGCGCCTCTACCTGACGCCTCGGCCGGGTCGATTCCGCAACATTGGCGACAACCGCGTGCTCATAGCTCGTCTGCCGCTTCGTCTTCTGATCGAAGTGCTCCAGGATATACGTCGTGATCTCGCGGAGTCGGCGCACATCCAGCAGGGCGCGCTCGCGATCGATCGCCGAGACCTGCTTATCGTCCGGGTTGCCGACCTTGATCGTGTTGATGTAGTCGATTCGGAACGGCAGGACATTCCTGTCCGTGATCGCGTCTATGATCGTGTATGTGTGCAGCTTGTCGCCGAAAGCCTGCTCAGTGGTTTTCAGCAGCGGGTTCCCGCCGCTCGAGGAGTTGACCGGGAAGATCGGGGTGCCGGTAAAGCCGAACAGGTTGTACCGCTTGAAGGCTCGCGTGATGTCGGTGTGCATGTCGCCAAACTGCGACCGGTGACACTCGTCGAAGATGATCACGGAGTGGCCCGAGAACACTTCGTGTCCCCGGTTCGCTTTGATGAACGTCGACAGCTTCTGGATCGTCGTGATGATGATGCTTGCATTCGGATCCTCCAGCTGCTTCTTCAAGATCGCCGTGGACGCGTTTGAGTTGGCGGCGCCTTTCTCGAAGCGGTCGTACTCGCGCATCGTCTGGTAGTCGAGGTCCTTGCGGTCGACGACGAACAACACTTTCGCGACATCGGGTAGCTTCGATGCCAGCTGCGCAGCCTTGAACGACGTCAGCGTCTTGCCCGACCCGGTCGTGTGCCAGACGTACCCGCCCGCCTCGACGGTGCCAAGCGTCTTGCGGTTCGTCGAGCACTCGATCTTCCGCAAGATCCGCTCCGTCGCCACGATCTGGTACGGCCGCATCACTAGCAGGTCACGGTCGGCTGTCAGCACGCAGTACTTCGTCAGCACGTTCAACAGCGAGTGCTTGGCGAAGAACGTCTTGACGAACGCGGTCAGCTCGGCGATTGGCTTGTTCTGCGCGTCCGCCCACCATGACGTGAACTCGAACGAGTTGCCTGACTTCTTGCCCTTGCCCGCGCTGGCAGCCTTCTGGTTGTCCTTCAAGTGCTTCGAGCGGGTGCTGTTGGAGTAGTACTTCGTCAGCGTGCCGTTGCTGATCACGAACAACTGCACATACTCGAACAACCCAGAGCCTGCCCAGAAGCTATCGCGCTGGTACCGGTTGATCTGGTTGAACGCCTCACGGATGTCCACCCCGCGGCGCTTGAGCTCGACATGCACCATCGGTAGACCGTTGACTAGCACCGTCACGTCGTACCGGTTCGCGAAGCTCGCACCGCCCTCGCCCCGGTCAACCTCGTACTGGTTAATGACCTGCAGACGATTGTTGTGGACGTTCTTCTTGTCGATGAGAGTGATGTTCTTCGTCGAACCATCGTCACGCTTCAGAATCTGAACGTGGTCTTCCTGGACCCGCACCGTCTTCTCGACGATGCCCTCGTTCTGTCCGGCAATCCTGGTAGAGAAGAACGACTCCCACTCGGAATCCGAGAACGACACGTGGTTCAACGCCTCAAGCTGGATCCGCAGGTTAGCGACAAGTTGCACCTCCGATGTGATCGGGAGGTACTCATATGCCTGCGACTCCAGCAGACGGATCATCTCCCGCTCAAGTGCCGTCTCTGATTGGTATGCCGCGGCTCCAGAGGCATCGGGGACGTACTCAGCAACGACGGTACTTTCAGCCGAGACGGCGATCGGGTCGTACTTGCGCGCCTGCGCTTCCCTCATGCCGCCTCCTTGAACGTCAAGAGGTGATCACGGTAGTGCTCGTACTGTTTGCGGCGAAGCGTGATCTCCGCAGGCAGCTCGGATTTAATGTCATTGACGAGAGCCTCGAAATTGTCGAGCGCCTCGACGATCCTCGCCTGCACGGCCAGATTCGGAACTGGAATCTTTATATCGGCGAGCCCGGTTGATGAGAGCCTCTTCACCTTGGCTCGCGACACATAGCGTTCCTTCTGGCGCTGAAAGTTCTTTGTCTGCACTGCATAAGCGACATACTTAGGGTTTAGCGGAGAGGTGAACACAAATGTGTCGTCGTGCGTCGCCACTGGTTCGTTTCCTAGCCACGCAACAGCTTTACCCACGTCTTCAACCGTCTCGCCAACACCAGCGAATACCACGCTACCGGGTTCCGCATATCGGAGTTGATCGCGAAGTTCCACGCGAACGTGCCTAACGGCCTCGTCGGTTGAGGTGCCATATTCGGTATAAATCTCACCGTAGTGGATACTTGGAATTCCATCGTCGACCACGTCGTTCTTGGTAAAACGACGTCCACGAGTAAAGGTTCCAACGTCACCTAGGCGGAGATGCTCCGCCCCCACAGCCTCGCTCACCATCTTGTCTCTGTAGCAAGCATACTGGCGATGGCGCGCCTCCAGCTCTGCCGCCAACTCCGCCCTCAGCTCCACCTCCAGCTGAATGAACTGATCCAGTACTCTAACGATCTCCCGCTGAACCTCGAGAGGCGGGACGGGGATACGGAAATGTGAGTATTTCCCAATCCAGTGTCGGGCGTGATCTTGAGGCTCATACCCAATGCACTGCATCGCGAAGTGGACGTAGCGAAAGAGTGCAGGAACATTAGGTTTAATGGTCAGCATTTTCATGGCTGAAGACTTCGCTTTAAACGGGAAGTCAACCCATCGGAACGCCGTCGTGAAGTCGTCAAAGATCAGCACGGGATGCCCAGCCGAAGCCGAATAGATGCCGTCCACTTCGTTTGTGTAGCCAAGGATGAAAGTCTGGCCTGCCGTCAGTACCGGCGTCTTGTGGTCATTGTGATAGTCGGTCGAGGAGACCAGGTACTTTCCTGGCTGTTCGTAGTCGAGCAACTCTCCGAGAGCCATCGTGGGGACCCCGTCCGGGCACAGCTCCTGAAGCATTTCGTCGATACGGCTCACGCGGCACCTCCTCTTGTGATCTCACCAATGTTCTCGATGTTCCAGCCCAGCTCTTCGATCGCTCGCGCGTATTCGTTGTCACGGCTCACTTCGTCAACAACGCCTAGGACCAATTGGAGGCAGGGCTTGTATTTCTGGAGCGCCTCTTCTTCGCTTGACTCGCCATGAATGATTTCGCTGAGCTCGCGAAACAGCTGATAGCCGTCACTTGAGAAACGTCGCGGAATGATGTTGCGAACTGTATTCACCTTTTCCAGTACCACGGAGAAGGGGATGTTGCGTCCGTTGTGATTCTTCGTGTCAATCTTGGCGATATCGGCTACTTCGAACGTGACGAGCTCGAAGATCTTACGCAGATAGACGATCGATCCGGCACCGAGCTGGTTCTCATAGGCGAGCTGCGCTCGCTTGACCAGATCCGAGAACGGTCCGCGATGGCCGTCAACTCGGTCAGCGCGGTCGCGGAGGTTCTCTGTGTAGCGCTCGATGCGCACTTCCGGAGCGACACCAGAAATATCACTATTGCTGCCGATGAGGAACCATATTTCCACGGATGACCGACACTCGACACATTGCAGTGTGGCGTCGATACTGATTTGATTGTCGCCGAGGCCCAAACACGATAGCTCATCTCCAGACATGAAGGTTCGCTGAGCTTCACAGGCGCGGCAATGGAAATTGCGAAGGACCTTCCCTACTTTGATTCTCTTGTGCTTTCCCCACTTCAATGCGCGCCCGTCGAGAAAACCATCCACTTGCATGGTTGCCACAGTGGGAGCGTCGGAGAGGAGTTTAGACAAGCGCATTTCCCCCTGCTTCCAGCTCGGAAACGATGGCGTCGATCGACGTGCGCAGTTCCGCCTGCCGCGCCACTATGCGGGCGATCTCGGCGTTCAACTCGACGATGTCGACTTCCTCGCGCGTGTCCTCCGACTCCACGTAAGAGGACACAGCGATGTTGTAGTCGTTCGCCGAGATGTCCTCGTTACTGACGAGCGCGGTAAAGTGCTTTTCCGGCTCGCGTGTGGTGAACGCCTTGAGGATCCTAGCCTGGTGCTCTTCAAACAGCTTGTTCTTGTTGCCGGCGCGCTTGAACTCGGCCGAGGCGTCGATAAAGAGCACGTCGCTGTTTTTTTTCGACTTCTTCAGTACGAGGATGCATGTGGCGATCGTGGTGCCGAAGAACAGGTCGGCAGGCAACTGGATGACCGCGTCGACGTAGTTGTTGTCGATCAGGTACTTGCGGATCTTCTTTTCTGCACCCCCGCGGTATAGCACCCCCGGGAATTCGACGATTGCGGCCGTGCCGTCGACGGCGAGCCAGCTGAGCATGTGCATCGTGAAGGCCAGGTCGGCCTTCGACTTAGGCGCCAACACGCCCGCCGGCGCAAACCGCTCATCGTTGATCAGTAGCGGGTTCGCGTCGCCTTCCCACTTAATGGAGTACGGTGGGTTGGAGACGATCGCCTCGAATGGTTCATCGTCCCAATGCGCCGGGTCGATGAGAGTGTCGCCGTGCGCGAGGTTGAAGTTTGAGTAGTTCACGTCGTGGAGGAACATGTTGATCCGGGCTAGGTTGTACGTAGTCAGGTTGATCTCCTGACCGTAGAAACCCTGGCGGACATTGTTCTTGCCGAGCACCTTGTCGAACTTCAGCAGCAGCGAGCCTGACCCGACCGCGGGGTCGTAGACCTTGTTAACCTGCTTCTTGCCGACGACTGTGATGCGGGCCAGCAGTTCAGAGACCTCCTGCGGCGTGTAATACTCGCCACCGGACTTGCCCGCGTTGGCCGCGTACATCTGCATCAGGTATTCGTAGGCATCGCCGAACAGGTCGATCGAGTTGTCCTCGAACCGCCCCAGCGGCAGATCGCCGATGGCGTCGAGCAGCTTTACGAGCTTTTGATTGCGCTTGGCGACCGTCCCTCCGAGCTTGTTGCTGTTAACGTCAAGATCGTCAAACAGTCCCTTCAGATCGTCCTCGCTGTCGGTTCCCAGCGCCGAGCCCTCAATGTTCTTGAAGATCCGAGCGAGCGTCTCGTTGAGGTTCTCGTCCCGCGCGGCACGCTTGCGGACGTTGGCGAACAACTCCGACGGTAGGATGTAGAAGCCCTTCTCTGCCACCACCTCGTCACGAGCGGACTCGGCCTGCGCGTCGGGAAGCGCTCTGTAGTCGAACGACTCATCTCCAGCTTCATGTTCGCCGCGGTTGATGTATGCCGTCAGGTTCTCGGAGATGAAGCGGTAGAAGAGCATGCCAAGCACGTAGCTCTTGAAGTCCCAGCCGTCGACGCTGCCGCGCAGGTCGTTCGCGATACGCCAGATCGTCTTGTGCAGCTCTGCCCGCTGGCCTTCTTTGGTGGTCGGTGCCATGTTGCAGCTAGTCTCCTCCGCGCCACGGCGCGATCACGTTGCCTCGAAGTGCGCACCTAGGGTACCGGCGACACAGTCACGGCGGCTGCAGTTCCGATCATGATGGGGTGACCTGCAGTTCTGGGTGACAGGCTCGGTTACGCGGCCTGGAGGTCCGGTGTGGTCATGGCGATCTCGAATTCGACGAGGGTCAGGCGGCCGAGACGGTGTCACGTAACTGCTGGTTACTACTTAGATGATCTTGTTGTGGCTGGTGTGATCACGGCACCGGAGCCGTGCTGGATTGCCCCGTTCACCGGGCTGAGCCCGCGGCAGTTTGCCAAGCTCGTCACCGTGCTGCGGCGAGAGTGGGCCGATCCGGTTCGCCGGGGTCGGCCGTGGAACCTGCGACTTGTTGCTGTGGGCATACGAGCCTTCCCGGGCCTATCGGCACATCTCTGGGTTGTTCACTCCCTGAGCGGCGCCGTGATGGCGTTTGGCTCAACCCTCCACTTTCCCCAGCTCCCATCCCGTCCGCCGTCGACCCACACATCGTGGAGCGGGCGTGGTTCCTGGCGTCCAGGTGGAGCGCGCTACTGTACGAACGACCTGGACGCCAGGGGCCGCGTCTGCTCGGCTTTGCCTGGGTCGACGGTGGTCGGGATGGGAGCTCCCCACGCACACCCCTACGGACCCGCAGCCGGGAATGGCGCCCCGTCCATCCCGGTGCCGGCCGATCCCCCGCCGGAGGCATCGTCTTGCCCCTGGGCCGCGCTCCGCGGTGCTCGACTCATGGTCACCGGCCTATCCGCATGTGGGCGCGCGTCGGCGCAGCGCGGGCGGAGCGGGCCGAAGGCAGGAGCGGCGCCCGCAGCGGAGCCGGGAAGCGCGCCCGGCGGAGCGGAGCGCAGCCGGGGCTTGAACTAGTAGAGAAAGTTGTAACTCAGTCGGTCGCGTGAGACTGTCCGGTCCCGGGTGATGCTTGATGGCGTGGCTACGACGGGAGTTGGGCGCCGTTGTTGGAAGCGCGAAACTCGTCCAGCAAGTCGAAGAACATCTCCAGGGCAGGCTTGTCGGCCTGTTCCGCCGCGCGCTCGATCTCCACTGCCCAGCCCAGCGCGCTGGGGGATTCCATGTCCAGTCTGGCCCACAACCAGTCAGCGAACGGTCCCTGGCTCCCGGTAGAGAAGTCGGAGTTTTCGTCGATGCCGTGGACACTCAGGGCGGCTTGGTATCCGAACAGTACGGACTCCAGATGCAGAAGCGATCCCCCGCGCACCCACATGCCCGGACGCAGGCGTACTTGGTCCAAGAAGCCGTACACGTCGGTCAGCTCGCTCAGGTGACTGGGTTTTCGCCTGGCTTGCCCTGGCTCTGTCATGCGGGGCACCTTAGCGACCATTCAGACGGTCGGCGCAGGTGGGCTGCTGTCGCGAGGTTTGAAGTCTGTTGTGCATGAGGGAAGTTCGACGCCGCTACGGTGTGCGAGAGGGAGGTAGGTCACCGGGCTCACCGTCCAGGTGATGAGCGTGCGGGCGTGGGTGACTGAGACTGCCCACGGCACGCGGCGGATCAAGGCTCGGCGGGTGTTGACCCGGTGGTCGTGGAGCCATCCCCATGCTTCCTGCGAGGTGTCCGTGTCGAGGGCCGGCGAGATGGTCCGCAGGATCGTGGAGATCCAACTGTTCGCCTCGACCTCGGTGTACGCGTCGTAGGAACCGACGAGTGTCGGCGGTTGCTCGTCGTCCAGGCGCCGGGTCCAGCACTCGCACCAGTAGCCTCGCCGCACCTTGTCAGTCAGCACGGGTGACCTCCCGCGGGTTGGCCTGCGAACAGCTCGGCGGTGACCGTGTGGCTGCCGTCGTGCTCGCGGACGATGACGCGGTGGGCGATCGCGCTGACCATGCCCAAGCCTCGGCCGCGCTCGGTCTCCTGGTCCTGGTGCTCGGCTTTCGGAGCTGTGCTGGCGTCTCCGTTGTCCGTGACTGACAAGGCGACCACCTGCGCTGACACCGCCAGGGCCAGATGGAAGCTGCCCGACTCCCGGCCGCTGGCCGTGTGGAGGATCGCGTTCGCGCTCAGTTCGCTCACGATCAGTTCGGCATCGTCGGCTAATGGGGAGTCGTGCAGGATGTCGCGGGTCCAGCGGCGGGCCCGGCTGACCTCTTCCGGGAAACCTGGGCAAGACAGGCCCCAGACTCGCACCGTACTCGTATACTCGTGCATACAAGTTCCTTCATGCTGGTAGGCCGCCATGTGCAGCGGGTTCGGACTAGACGAGTTTCACGCCGTCGTGGGCGCGGATCGCCGGCGGGGATGCAGCGTCGAGCGCGTCCAGGACGCGGATCGCGTACGCCTCGTCGGCGAGTTCGGAGACTTCTTCACGAGTGGCCCAGCGCAGTGCGCGGGTCTCGTCGCCGGTGGTGGGCGTGCCGTCGGCGGCCTCGCAGCGGAAGACCAGGGAGACGATCAGGCCCGTCATGTTCTTGTAGACGCCGGTGAGGGTCGCGGGAAGTGCGATCTTGATGCCGGTCTCTTCGACGACCTCGCGTTGCAGGGCTTCGGGGATGGTCTCCTCGCGTTCGAGGACTCCGCCCGGGGGCTCCCACTTGCCGTTGTCCCGGCGCTGGATCAGGAGGGCCCGGCCCTGGTCGTCGACGACGACCCCGGCCACGCTGACGGAGTGCGGGCGTTCTGTGCTCACGTTCCTCGGCCCTCTCGGATGGTTAGGCTCTCCACCGTAGCAACAACACTCGCCCACTCGTCTAGATACCTAAAGGAGTGCACACGTGAGCCCTTCTCTTCCTTCGGGCCTCCTCGGCGATCTCGACCCCACGAGCGATCGTGCGGTCTTCCGGCAGATCGCCGATCAGCTACGCGAAGCCATCGACCGCGGGCGGTTCCGGGAGGGCGAGAAGCTGCCTTCGGAAGCCGAGTTGGTGGACCACTACGGGGTGTCCCGGATGACCGTCCGGAACTCCTTCTCCGTCCTCACCGGTGAGGGCCTGGTGCACGCCGAGCACGGCAAGGGCGTCTTCGTCCGGCCGCGCCCGCCGGTGCGACGGCTCGCCTCCGATCGGTTCGCCCGGCGCCACCGCGAGCAGGGGAAGTCCGCGTTCATCGTGGAAGCGGACGCCGCAGGCAGCCACCCCCAGGTCGACAGTCTTGAGGTGAAGGAAGAGAAAGCCAGCCAAGACGTCTCCACCCGACTGGGGTCCGTGCGGCGGGTGCTCGCCCGGCGGCGCCGGTACCTCCTCGACGGGCGGCCGGTCGAGTTCGCCACCTCCTACCTGCCCCTCGACATCGCCCGCGGTACGCAGATTGCCGAACCCAACCCCGGCCCCGGCGGCATCTACGCCCGTCTCGAAGAGTTGGGCCATCGCCTCGACCACTTCGAGGAGGAGATCCGCGCCCGGATGCCCTCGCCCGCCGAGGTGAAGACGCTGCACCTGGCGGCCGGCGTGCCCGTGATCCACCTGATCCGGACCGCCTTCGACACCGAGAAGCGGCCTGTCGAGGTCTGCGACACGGTCATGGCGGCGGACGCCTACGTGCTGTCGTACCAGCTTCCGGCCACGTGAGCGGGGATCGGGTTGTGTCCGGCGGCCCGTGGACGGGTGACGACCATGCACACAACGACGCATGCCATGAGCGCTGGTCGCAGGAGCAGAACAGGTCGACGCGCCAGCCCGGCTATCAGGACGAGTGGTACGACGAGCAGTGCGGCGGTTGTCGGTACTGGGTCGCGCTGAGCGGGGAGCTGGGGCGGGACTGGGGGGTCTGCACACGCAACGGCTCGGAGTTCGACGGGCAAGTCCGTTTCGAGCACGACGGATGCGAGCTGTTCGCCATGCGGGAGGACGGTTCGTTCGGATGACTGCGGGGCGGGCCTGCCGGTGCGTGGAGTCGCTTCTCCGAACTCGTACATCCCAACAGGCCTACTCGTATAGACGAGTTGGCAAGTTGTGTGGCAGGGTGGAGTCGTGGGGCCGAGGAATCGGTTCCGTAGATCGCATCTTGTATAGACGAGTAGATAGGGGAGTGTGCCTTGCGCACCATCCGCGTTGAGACCTCCGCCGCGACGATCCTGCTGACGGAGGCTCCGGAACCGAAGGTCCGTGACCGGCAGACCGGCGAGATAGCCAAGGACGCCGTGAGCGGTGAGGCGTTGATGACCATCGGCGTCGTGTACATCGAGGACGGAGAGTCCTCGCTCATCAAGGTCACCGTCCCGGAGGGCGGTGTGTCCGAAGGGCTGGCCCTCGGCTCGCCCGTCTCGCTGCCGGGGCTCATCGCCCGGCCGTGGGAGTCGGTGTTCAACGGGCAGCAGCGTCACGGCATCGCCTACCGGGCCGCCGCCGTCACCCCGGCCGCCTTCCCGGCCGCTCTGGGGGCCACGGCCTGATGACCGATCTCGTGACGTTTCTGGAGGTGGGGGGTCCTGCTGCCGCGCTCGGCGGTGGGGCCGCCTACACCAGGGCTCGGCATCCGGCCCTGTACTGGTCGGCCGTCGGCGGGCCGATATCCACCGTCCGCCTGCTCGGCTCGTACGCCTCGGTCATGGAGGCCTGTGGTCTGACCGTGGCCCCGTCTCGGCTGCGGGTCCTCACCGTCAAAGCCACCACGCGGCGGGAGGTGCGGCCCGTACCGCCCCGCCGGGGCATCATCCGACCCACGACCACCGGCTTACGGCTCCGCCTCCGTCTCGCTCCGGGGCAGGAACCCGCCGACGTCGCCGCCTCGGCGGAACGGCTGCGGCACGCTTGGGGTGTCCACGCCGTCTACGTGACCACCGTCAAGCCCGGTGTCGTCGAACTGCGGCTCGTCGGCTTCGACGTTCTGCGCAAGGTGCGGATGCCGCGTAAGAGCGATGCCGGGCTGCTCAAGGTCCCGGTCGCGCTGCGGGAGGACGCCATGCCCTTCGTGCGCGACTACCGGGCCGTGCCTCATCAACTCACCCTGGGTGCCACGCTCTCGGGCAAGTCCATGTACCTGCGGCACCTCGTCTCCGGGCTTGCCCGGCAGGACGTCGCCCTCGTCGGCATCGACTGCAAGCGCGGCGTCGAGCTGGCACCGTTCGCCCCGCGCCTGTCCGCCCTCGCCACCGACCCGGCCGAAGCCGCGGAACTGCTGCCCGTACTGGTGAAGGAGATGGAGGACCGATACGACCTGATCAAGGCCCGGCAGGGCATCGCACCCGGCACCCCCGACGAGGAGATCACCTCGGACATCTGGGGACTGCCCGAGAACGAACGGCCCGTGCCCGTCGTCCTGTTCGTCGACGAGGTGGCCGAACTCTTCCTCACCGCAACCCGCAAGGACGAAGACCGTCGCGACGAGATGGTCACCCAGCTCATCCGCCTCGCCCAGCTCGGCCGCGCGGCCGGCATCTACCTGGAGGTCTGCGGGCAGCGCTTCGGCGCTGAACTCGGCAAGGGCGCCACCATGCTCCGGGCCCAGTTGACCGGCCGCGTCTGCCACCGAGTCAATGACGAAGCCTCGGCCAAGATGGCCTTGGGCGACATCGCCCCGGAAGCCGTTCTCGCCGCCTGCGCCATCGCACCTGAGCTGCCCGGCCTTGCCGTCGCGGGGGACACGTCCGGCGGCTGGTCCCGCATCCGCACGCCCTACCTCTCCCTCGCCGACGCCGCCGACATCTGCCGGGAGACGGCCGAGCTGGCGCCCGACGTACGCGCGCTGAAGCCCTTCCGCCCCGACGTGCCCGTACGGCCCGTCGAGCTGTCGGCCGACGCCGCCTAGCTGCTCGCGCACCTCTTCACCGGCCGGCGTGACCGCCTCGCGCCGTGTCCCTACCCCTCCACGCCCTGAATCCGAAAGGAGTCGCCATCGTGCGCGCCCGACTGGCCCGGGTCGACGCGGTGCTCGTACAGGCGCTCATTGCCGCCGCGCTGTCCTTCGCCCACATCCATGACGTCGCCGTGGCGGCCGGACAGGACGGCTGGAAAGCCTGGGCCTACCCGGTGTCCGTTGACCTGCTGCTTGTCGCGGCCTGGCGTCGACTGCGCTCCGGTAGCGGCAAGGCGGCGGCCTGGTGCTGGTTCGTCATTGCCCTCGCCGCGTCCCTCGGCGCGAACGTCGCCACCGCCGGCCTGCTCGACCTGGCCGACGTCCCGGCCTGGCTGCGCATCCTCGTTGCGGGCTGGCCCGCCGTCGCCTTCCTCGGCGGAACCCTCCTCGCCCACTCGGCTCCCGAGACGACCCCGGCAGATACCGAGGTCATCGACGACCAGGAGGACGAGCCCGAACCCGTCCCGGAAGCACCGGCCCCACCCGCCATCGAGGCACCGGCGGAACGGCCTCCCGTCCCTGTCCCGACAGCCCTCGTCGACCACGCCCGCAAGGTCGCCGCCGAACACCACGCCCGTACCGGCGTCCCGATCGACACCCCGACCCTCCGGGCTCGCCTCGGCGTTCCGGAACCCATGGCCGAAGCCATCGCCGCCCGCCTCTGAAAGGAAGCCTGATGTCCGCGAACCGCCGTTTCCGCAACGTCACCCGCATCGGCCCCGTGCAGGTCGGCACCGCCTACGACCACCGCGGCCGGGAGAAGCACACCGCCGCCTGCACCGCCCCGCGCTGCAACTTCTCGGTCGACTACGACAGCCGGGCCGCCGCCGAGCTGGCCGCCCGCACCCATCGCTGCCCCGTCCGCTGAAAGGAACCGTCACACCGTGACCGTCAGCCTGCCGCTCGTCCTGGTCCTCGGCTTCTTCGTCTGGGGAGCGGTCAAGTACCTCGGCGTCCGCACCTGGGTCGTCGTCCTGATCGCGCTCTTCGGCTTCTGGCTCTCGCACACCTTCTTCGCCCCCGCCATCGAGTCCGGCACGCGCTCCGGCGTGAGCGTCATAAACGGCTCACATGCCTAGACGAGTAGATAAGGAGAGGCCTGCCGTGTTCCTGCCCAAGTACCCGGACAACCCGACACCGCCGCCCGCGCACATCCACACACCGACCGCCCCGACTCCCGTCCGTCGCTCGCTCCCGTCGGTCTCCATCGATCAGAAGACGGTCGCGGCCGTGCTCGTCGGCGGAGTCGTCCTCACCGCGCTCTTGGCCGCCGTCGCCGTCACGGCGATCTCCGTCGCCATCGCCGCCGTGGTCCTGCGCTCCCTGCTCCGCGACCAGCACCGCCGCTGAACTGCGCCCGCCTCCGGGGCGGCCACGGCACCGCCATGCATCGGGCCGCCCCGGGGCCTGTCACTTCCGACCGAGCCAGCCAGAAGGAGACGCCATCTTCACCCGCACCACTCCGCCGCCACTTCCGGAACTCGCCAAGCTCGCCTCACACGGCACCCTGCCCGGTATCCTCCGCCAGCTCTCCGGCCTCGGCGGCTGCACGCACCCCATCCGCCTGGACGGTCACCGCACCGAGTACGACGTCGACACCGCGACCGGTGAGATCGGCCGGATCCTCCAGCACCTCGACTCGGCCGGTCTCCCGGTCGGCCAACTCCTCGTCCGCTGCAACAACCGTCGTGTCACCCGCTGCCCGGCCTGCGCCGAGGTGTACCGCCGCGACACCTTCCAACTGATCACCGCCGGACTGCGCGGCGGCAAGGGCACCCCCGAACACGTCGCCGCCCATCCGCGCGTCTTCGCCACCTTCACAGCCCCCGGGTTCGGCCCGGTCCACAACCGCCGCACCGACGGCCGTCCCTGCCGCTGCGGCACTCACCACACCCCGGAGGACGAAGTACTCGGGACCCCGCTCGACCCAGACACCTACGACTACGAGGCGGCCGTCCTCTGGAACGCCCACGCCGGACCCCTCTGGCGACGGTTCTCGACCTACCTCCGCCGGGAGGTCGCCAAGCGCGCCGGTCTCTCCCAACGTCGCCTCCGCGACCACGCCCGCGTGTCCTTCGCCAAGGTCGCCGAGTACCAGAAGCGCGGTGCCGTCCACTTCCACGCCGTCATACGCCTCGACGGCCCCGGCGGCGGAGACACCCCGCCCCCGGCCTGGGCCACGGCCGAGATGCTCACGGACGCCATTGGCGCGGCCGCGGCCAAGGTCCGGGTCGACGGCCCGACCCTCGACGGCCGGGCCCACGTCTTTGCCTTCGGCCGCCAACTCGACGTCCGCACCATCCGATCCGCCGATTTCGACGGCGGCCAGGAGCTGACCGAGCGGGCCGTAGCGGCGTACATCGCCAAGTACGCCACCAAGGGCGCCGAGACGGCCACGGGAGCTCTCGACCGCCCGCTGAAGTTCGCCGCCGAACTCGCCCAGCTCGACATCAGCGACCACGCCCGCCGTCTCGTCCGAACCGCCTGGACCCTCGGCGCCCGCAAGGACCTGGAACACCTCCGCTTACGCGCCTGGGCCCACATGCTCGGCTTCCGCGGCCACTTCTCCACCAAGTCCCGCCGCTACTCCACCACCCTCGGCGCCCTCCGTACCGCCCGCGCCGAATGGCGTCGTGCTCAAGCGGCCGCCGCGCTGCCCGGGCGTGAGCCCGAGACGACGTACGTCCTCGCGCACTGGGCCTTCGCCGGAACGGGCCTCTCAGCCGCCGAAGCCTGGCTCGCAGCGTCCCTCGAACCCGCCCCCGGAACGGAAGGAGAACCGACATGGACCGTCGACGCGACGAGCTGATGACCGTGCACCAGATGCTCGACGAACTGGGCGGCGTCTCGCGGCGCACCTTCTACCGGTGGCGCGAGCTGGGCCTCGGCCCGGCTGCCTTCAAGCTGCCCAACGGCGAGCTGCGCGTTTGGCGGAGCGACTTCACCACCTGGCTGCGGCAGCTGGAGGCAGCGGCGTGAAATCTCTCGACGTGAAGGTGTGGGGTGTTCGCAAGCGGAACACGAAGAAGTCGTCTTATGACGTCCGGTGGATCGTCGCCGGCAATGTGTTCTCCGAGCAGTTCCGGACCAAGGGGCTGGCGGACCACTACCGGTCCAAACTGATGCAGGCCGCCCACGGCGGCGAAGGGTTCGACACAGTCACTGGCCTGCCTGACTCGATGGTCGAAAAGGCGGCCTCGATGAGCTGGTACGCCTTCGCTGTGCGGTACCTCGCCATGAAATGGCCCCACGCGGCACCCAACACGCGCAGCGGGATCAACGAGTCGCTGACGGCGGTGACCATGGCCCTCCTGGACGACCGGCCGGGGCGGCCACCGGAAGAGCTGATCAGGAAGACGCTCCGCAACTGGGCGTTCGTCCTTCCCGGACCTGATGAGCGCGAGTTGCCCGACGACGTCGCGAGCACCCTGAGCTGGGTATCGAAAGCCTCGCGGCCCTTGGCCGACCTTGGTGATGCCGCCCTTGCAAGGGCGGTCTTGGACTCTCTGAGGCTGAAGCTCGACGGGACCGCCGCAGCCGCGGAGACCGTCCGTCGTAAGCGTCGAACGCTGGTCAATGCCCTGCACTACGCGGTGGACCTCGGCGAGTTCAAAGAGAACCCGTTGGTCCGGATTCGCTGGAAGAAGCCGCAAGTCGCCGGTGAGGTCGACCCGCGCGTGGTCGCCAACCCCGAGCAGGCACGTGCTCTGCTGACTGCCGTGTCGTACATCGGCGGGTACGGCCGCGCTCGTGGTCGTCGGCTCGTCGGCCTGTTCGCCTGCATGTACTACGGAGCCTTGCGGCCGGCTGAAGCTGTGGCGCTCACTGAGGCGGATCTGAAGCTGCCCGAACGCGGCTGGGGCACGGCGCTTCTGAACCGGACCCGGCCCAGCGCCGGAAAGCAGTGGACGGACTCAGGCGAGACCCATGACGACCGGGGCCTGAAGAACCGTCCTGCGGAGGAGGTCCGGCTCGTTCCGATTCCGCCTCAGCTCATCGTCATGCTCAAGCAGCATCTCGACACCTTCGGCATTGCCGAGGACGGGCGGCTGTTCACGAACGAGCGCGGGGGAGTGGTCGGCTCGTCGACGTACTACCGCGTGTGGCAGGAGGCTCGGGCGCTGGCCCTTCCGCCGGCCGCGGTCGCCTCACCGCTCGCTGCGCGGCCGTACGACCTCCGGCACTCGGCCCTGTCGACCTGGCTCAACTCCGGGGTGGACCCGACCGAGGTGGCCGAGCGCGCGGGAAACAGCGTTGAGGTCCTGCTGAGCCGGTATGCCAAGTGCATCGACGGGCGTCAGGAGATCGCCAATCGGAAGATCGAGGAGTTGTTGCGCGAGTACGAGTGAGCCCGGTCGTACATGCCATGAGGCCCTTGGCATTCCCAGGGGCCTCTTCGCTGTCCCCAGCACTCCCGTGGCACTGTGTGCTCGTGCGCTATTCCGCGGATGATCTGCCAAGAGTCCTGGCCACTTGCTGGCTCTACTGGATCGCTGTACCGACAGGTGATCAAGCAGGGGTCATGGAACTGATGGGGCTTGTCCAGCCTCGTCCCGTGACGTTCGCCGAAGCCGAGGAGATCATCGACGACGACGGGCACGGAGAGGCGGAGGGCAATCCCGACGGGATGGCCCGGGTGTACGTGAGCCCGGAACTCGACGGGTGGACCTTGGTCATCGGTCCGTGGTGCGACCCGTGCGATGTCGAGCGCAGCGACGACGTGTTGCGCCTGTGCCGAGATCTCAGCTCCCGCTACGGCCATGCGCAGGCGTACTACTACGGGACCCAAGGCGATGGTTCGGCGTGGCTCGTTGCTGAGGACGGTGTCGTGCTGCGGCGCTACTGCGAGACCGGTGAAGGTGAGGATGCCTACATGACGCTGGGAGAGCCTCTGCCGGTCGAAAGGGCTCACCGAGAGCAGCTCGGATTGCCGGCGGTATGGGACGAGGCGACGGAATCAGACGAGGATGAGGACGAGTGGAAGTGGGCCGCGTTCGACCTGGCGCCTGAGATCGCTGCGGCCCTGGGGGTCAGTCCGCTGAAGCTGACAGCGGATATGCGCGCTGTTGGTACTGGGGTTATCGCTCTCACCCCGCACGCAACAGAGGTTGAGCCTTCGCGCTTGGGTGCCGGGGCCGACCTGGTCACCTGATGGCTTTCCTGGTCCTCGGGCCAGGCAGGCGTCGGACTGGTCGTTGGTCCACGGGCCTTGGTGATTTGCGGTGCTGAGCTGGGCATACGCCCCAAGATCCTGTCCACAAATAGTCCACAGAGGCCGTCATAGGGCCGCTCAGGGCCGCATACGCCTGCACAAACACGAAGACCCCGCACCCAGCGTTTCCGCTGGTGACGGGGTCTTTGGGCACTTCATGCGAAGTGCCCCCGGCAGGATTCGAACCTGCGCACACGGCTCCGGAGGCCGTTGCTCTATCCCCTGAGCTACGGGGGCGTGTCCGTCACGAGCTCGTTGCTCGCGGCGACGGGTAGAACACTACCAGCTCGTCCTGGGTGGTCATGAACGGGTTTTGTCGGGCGTCGCGAGGTGGCGAGGGACGGGCGTCCCCCGCACGAGGTGGAAGTGGGGAAAACCCGGACGCGGTGGCCGGTCCGGACCTACTCTCGAGTTGTGCCAGGCGCTTCGGGACGGGTGCTTGTTGTGGACGACAACAAGGTCATCCGGCAGCTGATCAGGGTCAATCTCGAGCTGGAGGGTCTCGAGGTCGTGACCGCGGCTGATGGTGCCGAGTGTCTGGAAGTCGTGCATCAGGTGCAGCCCGACCTCGTGACCCTCGATGTCGTCATGCCCCGGTTGGACGGTCTGCGGACCGCCGCCCGGTTGCGGGCCGATCCCCGGACGCGCGATCTGCCTCTCGCCATTGTCAGCGCGTGTACGCAGTACGAGGTCGAGGCCGGGCTCGATGTCGGGGTCGACGCCTTCCTCGCCAAGCCCTTCGAGCCCGCCGAACTCGTGCGGCTCGTGAGGGAGTTGATCGAGAGCGGGGGGAGCGCGGTCGCCGAGGGGAGTGACGGGGGCTCCCTCAGCGGTGTGCTCGGTGCCGGCGAGGCGGCCGAGCGGGCCGGCCGCGCCGGCAGCTAGTGCCGCAGCAGGCGACGTTCGCCCCGTCGCGACGCCCGGCACGCCCTCTCGCCGCACCGGCCGAAAGCCCACACGTACGACCAGTACGAGGACTTCCGGCCGGCACGCCGAGAGCACGCGCCGGACGCCGCTCCTGCACGGGCCAACGTTGCCTGCCACGGCACTAGAGCGCGGGCCGTTGTCGGAGTCGGGGCAGGCTGAGGGGGTCCTTCCGCCGTAGACCGCCGTGACCTGCCCCGTCATTGCCTTGCGTGGTGAGCCGGCCGCGCCGGCAGCGAGTGCCGCAGCAGGCAACGTTCGCCCCGTCGGGCCAACGTTGCCTGCCACGGCACTGGAGCACGAGCACGGGCCGTCGTCGGAGTCTCGGCAGCCTGAGGGGGTCCTTCCGTCGCGCGGGCGTCGCGGTGAGTGCGGACGCGGGCGTCGCGGTGACCTGCCCCGTCAGTGCCCTGCGTCTCCTGCCCAAGCCCCTCCACCGGCACTGCCCACAGTCCCGTCCCCAGCCCCTCCACCGGCGCTGCCCCCAGTCCCGTCCCCAGCCCCTCCACCGGCACTGCCCCCACTCCCATCCCCCGCCATTCCCCCTCCCTGTCCACATTCCGGACCTTCGCCGAACCGGTTCGCATACCCACCCCCCTCCTCCCCTACGCTTGTCCCGTGACCCCCGTCGAGCTCTCCCGCACCGTGCTGCGCGCGGTGCGTAGTGCTGTCGACGAGGGTGCGCTGAGTGTGACCGTGCCGGACCGGGCGGTCGTGACCCCGCCCGGTCCCGGTGGCTGCGGGGACTACGCCACCAACATCGCCCTCCAGCTGGCGCGCCCGGCGGGGCAGCCCCCGCGTCGCGTCGCCGAGGTGCTCCGGCCGTATCTCGTCCGTTCCGCCGGTGTCACCGGCGTCGACATCACCGGGCCCGGGTTCCTCAACATCAGCCTCGACCAGGGCGCGGCCTCCGTCGCGCTGGTGCGGCGGATCCTGCGGGACGGGCTCGGTTACGGGCATTCCGACGCCCTCGCCGGGCAGGTCGTCGCCCTTCGCATCCCGTACGAGGTCAGGGCCGAGGTCGTCGCCGACGCGCTCGTGCGGATCATCGGATCCCAGGGCGGGCGCGTCGAGGTCGAGCACGGGGAGCCCGTCAATCTGCGGCCCGTGCCCGCCCCCGAGGACCCCGCCCCGCTCGGCCCCGACGCCGCCCGCTGGGCCCTGCTGCACCCCGCCCCGCACGACCGGCCCCGCATCGCCGCCGATCACCTGGTCCAGCGCGAGAGCAACCCCCTCTTCCGCGTCCGCTACGCGCACGCCCGAACCCGGGCCGTCCTGCGCAACGCCGCCGATCTCGGCTTCACCCCCGAGCCGGGCCCCGTCGGCGACACCGAGGAGGAGCACCTCACCCTCCTCGCCCAGGAGCAGCACCTCACCCTCCTCGCCCTCCTCGCCGACCACCCCCGCTTCCTCGCCGACGTGGCCCTGGTCTCCGCCTCCCAGGGAAAGCCGTCGCCCACCCCCCACCTCGCCGCCCCCCGGGGAAACGCGCCGCCCACCCCTCACCTCGCCGCCCCCCGGGGAAACCCGCTTCCCGTCCCGCAGATCCACGCCCCCTCCCGTCTGGCCCGACATCTCCTCGGTCTCGCCGACGCGGTCCTTCTCTTCCTGCCCGCGGTCCTCCCCCGTGGGGAGGAGAAACCCTCGGCCGCCCACCCTGCCCGGCTCGCTCTTGCCGAAGCCGCCGGGACGGTGCTGGCCGGTGGCCTGTCCCTGCTCGGCATCGACGCACCCGACCACCTCTGAGAGCGCCGAAGAGCGCCAGAGAGCCAGAGAGAGCCCTTCAGCCATGAGCCGTTCCGCACACCCCGCCGGGCCCCGGCACGCCGATGTCCTCACCGAGGGGCACTACTCCGCCCCGCCCGCCGACCTCAACACCCTCGACCCCAAGGTGTGGGCGCAGACCGTCAGCCGGGACGCGGACGGTGTCGCGACCGTCGGCGGGATCGACGTGAAGCGGCTCGCCGAGGAGTTCGGTACCCCCGCCTACTTCCTCGACGAGGCCGACTTCCGCGCCCGGGCGCGCGCGTGGCGGTCCGCGTTCGGTCACGACGCCGACGTCTTCTACGCGGGCAAGGCCTTTCTCTCGCGTGCCGTCGTGCGCTGGCTGCACGAGGAGGGGCTCAACCTCGACGTCTGTTCCGGCGGCGAACTCGCCACCGCCCTGTCCGCCGGGATGCCGGCCGAACGCATCGCCTTCCACGGGAACAACAAGTCCGCCGAGGAGATCCACCGGGCCGTCACGGCCGGCGTCGGACGCATCGTCCTCGACTCCTTCCAGGAGATCGTCCGCGTCGCCCACATCGCCGAGTCGCTGGGGAAGCGGCAGCGGGTGCAGATCCGGATCACGGTCGGCGTCGAGGCGCACACCCATGAGTTCATCGCGACCGCGCACGAGGACCAGAAGTTCGGGATCCCGCTCGCCGGCGGTCAGGCCGCCGAGGCCGTACGCCGTGCCCTCCAGCTCGACGGGCTGGAGCTGATCGGCATCCACAGCCACATCGGATCGCAGATCTTCGACATGTCCGGGTTCGAGGTCGCCGCGCACCGGGTCGTGTCGCTGCTGAAGGACGTCCGCGACGAGCACGGTGTCGAGCTGCCCGAGATCGACCTCGGCGGCGGGCTCGGTATCGCGTACACCAGCGACGACGACCCCCGCGAGCCGCACGAGATCGCCAAGGCGCTGACGGAGATCGTCACCCGCGAGTGCGAGGCCGCCCGGCTGCGTACGCCCCGTATCTCGGTCGAGCCCGGGCGCGCCATCGTCGGGCCGACCGCCTTCACGCTGTACGAGGTCGGAACCATCAAGCCCCTCGACGGGCTGCGTACGTACGTCTCCGTCGACGGCGGCATGTCCGACAACATCCGCACCGCGCTGTACGACGCCGAGTACAGCGTCGCTCTCGTCTCCCGGGCCAGTGAGGCGGAGCCGATGCTGGCCCGGGTCGTGGGCAAGCACTGCGAGAGCGGGGACATCGTGGTGAAGGACGCGTTCCTGCCGGCCGACCTGGCGCCCGGTGACCTCATCGCCGTACCCGCCACGGGTGCCTACTGCCGTTCGATGGCCAGCAACTACAACCATGTGACCCGCCCGCCCGTCGTCGCGGTGCGCGACGGCGAGGCCCGGCTCATCGTCCGGCGTGAGACGGAGGAGGACCTTCTCCGTCTCGACGTCGGGTGAGTCCGCTCCCGGACGACGAACGAGCCGGGTGCCGCGCGGGGTGGAAGATCTGTTGTCCTCCCGGCCCGCCGGAATGAAATAGATGTCTCACGATCCGGACCAGGGGCAGAAAGTCCCGTCCGGTGAGTGAGACTGGTGCGACCGTAGACGGTATGAGGAAACGAGGTCGGATGATGCGTACGCGTCCGCTGAAGGTGGCGCTGCTGGGCTGTGGAGTGGTCGGCTCAGAGGTGGCGCGCATCATGACGACGCACGCCGACGACCTCGCCGCCCGGATCGGCGCGCCCGTGGAGCTCGCGGGCGTGGCCGTGCGGCGCCCTGCCAAGGTCCGTGAGGGGATCGACCCCGCCCTCGTCACCACCGACGCCACCGCCCTGGTCAAGCGCGGCGACATCGACGTCGTGGTCGAGGTCATCGGGGGCATCGAGCCCGCCCGCTCCCTCATCACCACCGCCTTCGAGTACGGCGCGTCCGTCGTCTCCGCCAACAAGGCCCTGCTCGCCCAGGACGGGGCCGCCCTGCACGCGGCGGCGGAGGAGAACGGCGAGAGCCTCTACTACGAGGCCGCCGTCGCCGGTGCCATCCCGCTGATCCGGCCGCTGCGCGAGTCCCTCGCCGGGGACAAGGTCAACCGCGTGCTCGGGATCGTCAACGGAACGACCAACTTCATCCTCGACAAGATGGACTCCACCGGCGCGGGGTACCAGGAGGCCCTCGACGAGGCCACCGCGCTCGGCTACGCGGAGGCCGACCCGACCGCCGACGTCGAGGGCTTCGACGCCGCCGCCAAGGCCGCCATCCTCGCCGGGATCGCCTTCCACACGCGGGTGCGCCTCGACGACGTCTACCGCGAGGGCATGACCGAGGTCACCGCCGGCGACTTCGCCGCCGCCAAGCGGATCGGCTGCACCATCAAGCTGCTCGCCATCTGCGAGCGGGCCGCGGACGGCGGGTCCGTCACCGCGCGCGTGCATCCGGCGATGATCCCGCTGAGCCACCCGCTGGCTTCCGTGCGCGGCGCCTACAACGCCGTGTTCGTCGAGGCCGACGCCGCGGGGCAGCTCATGTTCTACGGCCCCGGCGCGGGCGGCGCCCCCACCGCCTCCGCCGTCCTCGGTGACCTGGTCGCCGTCTGCCGCAACCGGCTCAACGGCGCCACCGGGCCCGGGGAGTCGGCGTATGCCGCGCTGCGCGTCTCGCCGATGGGCGATGTCGTCACGCGCTATCACATCAGCCTCGATGTGGCCGATAAACCGGGTGTTCTCGCCCAGGTGGCGACCGTGTTCGCCGAGCAGGGCGTGTCGATCGATACGGTGCGGCAGCAAGGACGACCGGAAAGCGGCGGCGAGGCCTCTCTCGTCGTCGTCACCCACCGCGCGTCCGACGCGTCCCTCAGCGGGACCGTCGAGGCGCTGCGCAAGCTCGACACCGTGCGGGGTGTCGCCAGCATCATGCGGGTTGAAGGAGAGTAACCAGCAATGACCCACCAGTGGCGCGGAATCATCGAGGAGTACCGGGACCGGCTGCCGGTATCCGACAGCACGCCGGTCGTGACGCTCCGCGAGGGCGGCACGCCACTCGTGCCCGCGCAGGTGCTCTCCGAGCGCACGGGCTGCGAGGTCCACCTCAAGGTGGAGGGCGCGAACCCCACCGGGTCCTTCAAGGACCGCGGTATGACCATGGCCATCAGCAAGGCCAAGGAGGAGGGGGCGAAGGCCGTCATCTGCGCCTCCACCGGCAACACGTCGGCCTCCGCCGCCGCGTACGCGGTGCGGGCCGGCATGGTCTCGGCCGTTCTCGTCCCGCAGGGGAAGATCGCGCTCGGCAAGATGGGCCAGGCCCTCGTGCACGGCGCGAAGATCCTCCAGGTCGACGGCAACTTCGACGACTGCCTCACCCTCGCCCGCGCGCTGAGCGACAACTACCCGGTGGCGCTGGTCAATTCGGTCAACCCGGTGCGTATCGAGGGGCAGAAGACCGCCGCCTTCGAGATCGTGGACATGCTCGGGGACGCCCCCGACATCCATGTCCTGCCGGTGGGCAACGCGGGCAATATCACCGCGTACTGGAAGGGCTACACCGAGTACGCCGCCGACGGGATCGCCCGGCGGACGCCCCGTATGTGGGGCTTCCAGGCTTCCGGCTCCGCCCCGATCGTGCGCGGCGAGGTCGTCAAGGACCCCTCGACGATCGCGACCGCGATCCGGATCGGCAACCCCGCGTCCTGGAAGTTCGCCCTCGCGGCGCGGGACGAGTCCGGCGGCTTCATCGACGAGGTGACGGACCGTGAAATCCTGCGCGCCTACCGGCTGTTGGCCGCGCAGGAGGGTGTCTTCGTGGAGCCCGCGTCCGCCGCGTCCGTGGCCGGTCTGCTGAAGGCGGCAGAGCAGGGCAAGGTCGACCCGGGACAGACCATCGTGTGCACGGTCACCGGCAACGGCCTCAAGGACCCGGACTGGGCCGTCGCGGGCGCCCCGCAGCCGGTCACCGTGCCGGTCGACGCGGCGACGGCGGCCGAGCGCCTCGGTCTCGCCTGACGAGGGATCTAGGCCGATCAGGGGTAACCCCATCGGGGGTGCACAGGGGGCTTACGACACGCATCGTGCGCCTCCTGTGCGCCCTATGTCGCCACAGAACCTTCCTTCGATAGGCTGTACTGAACCCGCCCGCCGCATATGCCTGCGCATACGGCACGGCGGCGCGCCGTCCACACGGCCCGAGGGTCCTCACGTACCTACCGAATCCGTTCGCATCGTCTTTCCGTATCGCCCGTCCGTATCGCATGTCTTTCGACAATCTCGCAGCTCAAGGAGTTCATCGAGCGATGGCCGGTCCAGCGTTCCGCGCCGCCGCCGTCCGGGTGCGCGTCCCCGCCACCAGCGCCAACCTCGGCCCGGGCTTCGACGCCCTCGGCCTCGCGCTGGGGTTGTACGACGACGTGGTCGTCCGGGTGGCCGACTCCGGGCTGCACATCGACATCGCGGGCGAGGGCAGCGAGACCCTCCCGCGCGACGAGAGTCATCTCCTCGTACGGTCCCTGCGGACCGCGTTCGACCTGCTGGGCGGCCAGCCGCGCGGGTTGGAGATCGTCTGCGCCAACCGCATTCCGCACGGCCGCGGTCTGGGCTCGTCCTCGGCGGCCATCTGCGCCGGCATCGTCGCCGCGCGGGCCGTGACCATAGGCGGCGAGGCGAAGTTCGACGACGCCGCCCTGCTCGAACTCGCCACCGAGATCGAGGGCCACCCCGACAACGTCGCGGCCTGTCTGCTGGGCGGGTTCACACTCTCCTGGATGGAAGCGGGCGCCGCGCGGGCGATCAGGATGGAGCCCGCCGATTCCATCGTTCCGGTGGTTTTCGTGCCCGGAAAGCCGGTGCTGACGGCGACCGCGCGCGGTCTGCTGCCGCGCACCGTGCCGCACGTCGACGCCGCCACCAACGCGGGCCGCGCCGCGCTGCTCGTCGAGGCCCTCACCAGGCGCCCCGAGTTGCTGCTGCCCGCCACCGAGGACCGGCTCCACCAGGACTACCGCGCACCCGCCATGCCGGAGAGCGCCGCGCTCGTCGAACGACTGCGTGCAGACGGCATTCCAGCCGTCATCTCGGGTGCCGGACCCACCGTCATGGCGCTCGTCGACGCGGGCACCGCCGACAAGGTCGAGCAGCTGGCCGGTACGGGCTGGGCTGCCAACCGGCTGAGCCTTGATCTGCAGGGAGCGAGCGTGCTGCCGCTTGCGACCTGAGACACGGTTGCCGGATTTCGAGAGGGGGAATGTTTGTTGGATCCGGTAGTGTTAACCTCAAGTCTGCACCCGACCCCACCATGGCGAGGTGCTTCGTGTCCCCGTCCGGGACCAACATTCTTCCGGGAGCTCCCCAAGCCGCGCGGTATTCCGTACGTCGTACCTGGGCAGTACGCCGTACGCGGGTGCTGAGCGGTCCGCAGGGCACGCTCCGGAATCGGTGCTACCACGCCGCGTGACACAGACAGTCGGTGCCACGGCTCATGGAAGCGCCATCACCAGAAATTCTCTTCCGCCGCTTTGGCGGACCACCGCCCCGGCACGGTCCACACAGACGGGACCACTGCCGGACAGCACAACCGGTCGCCGAGCCAGACAGGCCGACGTCCGCTCCAGGGAAGGACCCTTCGTGAGCGACACCACCGATCTGATGGGCGCACGTGTCGAGGAGACCGCTGCCGCGCCCGCCACGGACGCCTCCGCGCCTGCCACCGGTGCCGGCTCCCGGCGGCGCCGCGGTACCGGCCTCGAGGGCATGGTGCTGGCCGAGCTGCAGCAGGTCGCATCCGGCCTCGGCATCAGGGGCACCGCGCGCATGCGCAAGAGCCAGCTGATCGAGGTCATCAAGGAGGCGCAGGCGGGCGGGGGTGCCCCCGCCGCGAAGGCCACGTCCTCCGCCGCCGGGGACGCCGAGACCAAGCCGAAGCGCCGCGCCACCTCGAAGACGCGCACGGGCGACGACGCCCTCGCCGAGAAGGCCGAGGCGAACGCCGACAAGGCCGTGGCCCAGCAGCAGATCGACATTCCCGGCCAGCCCGCGGCCGATGACGCCCCGGCGGAGCGCCGCCGTCGGCGTGCCACCGCCGACGCGGGCAGCCCGACGGCCAACGGCACCGAGACGGTCGCCGCCGAGGCCACGGGCGAGTCGAAGACCGAGACCGGCGCGCAGTCGCAGGGCGACGCGGGTGACGGCGCCGAGGGCCGCCGCCGTGACCGCCGTGAGCGCGGGCGTGACCGTGACCGCCGCGGCAAGGGCGACGACCAGCAGCAGGGCGGCGGCCAGCCGCAGCGCCAGCAGAGCCAGCAGCAGGGCGGCGGCGGCCGTCCGGAGCGCCAGGACCGGCAGGACCGTCCCGACCGCCAGGACCGCCAGGACCGCCAGCGTGACAACGGCCCGCAGGACGACGACGACTTCGAGGGCGGACGCCGTGGCCGGCGCGGCCGTTACCGCGACCGCCGTGGCCGTCGTGGCCGTGACGAGATCGCCGCCGAGCCGCAGCTCGCCGAGGACGACGTCCTGATCCCGGTCGCGGGCATCCTGGACATCCTCGACAACTACGCGTTCATCCGTACGTCGGGCTACCTGCCCGGCCCGAACGACGTGTACGTCTCGCTCGCCCAGGTCCGCAAGAACGGTCTGCGCAAGGGTGATCACGTCACCGGCGCGGTCCGCCAGCCCAAGGACGGCGAGCGCCGCGAGAAGTTCAACGCGCTGGTCCGCCTGGACTCGACGAACGGCATGGCCCCCGACTCCGGGCGCGGGCGGCCGGAGTTCAACAAGCTGACGCCGCTGTACCCGCAGGACCGGCTCCGTCTGGAGACCGACCCGGGCGTGCTGACGACCCGCATCATCGACCTCGTCGCGCCGATCGGTAAGGGCCAGCGCGGTCTGATCGTGGCCCCGCCGAAGACCGGCAAGACCATGATCATGCAGGCGATCGCCAACGCGATCACGCACAACAACCCCGAGTGCCACCTGATGGTCGTCCTGGTCGACGAGCGTCCGGAAGAGGTCACCGACATGCAGCGGTCGGTCAAGGGCGAGGTCATCTCCTCGACCTTCGACCGCCCGGCCGAGGACCACACCACGGTCGCCGAGCTCGCCATCGAGCGCGCCAAGCGTCTGGTGGAGCTGGGTCACGACGTCGTCGTGCTGCTCGACTCGATCACGCGTCTGGGCCGTGCGTACAACCTCGCCGCCCCGGCCTCCGGCCGCATCCTGTCCGGTGGTGTCGACTCGACCGCGCTCTACCCGCCGAAGCGCTTCTTCGGTGCGGCGCGCAACATCGAGGACGGCGGTTCGCTGACGATCCTGGCCACCGCGCTCGTCGACACCGGCTCGCGCATGGACGAGGTCATCTTCGAGGAGTTCAAGGGCACCGGCAACGCGGAGCTCAAGCTCGACCGGAAGCTCGCCGACAAGCGCATCTTCCCGGCGGTGGACGTCGACGCGTCCGGTACCCGTAAGGAAGAGATCCTGCTCGGCAGCGACGAGCTCGCCATCACCTGGAAGCTGCGTCGCGTGCTGCACGCGCTCGACCAGCAGCAGGCGATCGAGCTGCTGCTCGACAAGATGCGGCAGACGAAGTCGAACGCCGAGTTCCTGCTCCAGATCCAGAAGACGACCCCGATGCCCGGCAACGGCGACTGAGGTCCCTCCTGACACGAAAGGGCCGCTCCCGACTCGGGGCGGCCCTTCGTGCTGCCCGGGCCGTTCCTCCTGCCCGTGCTGCCTTGCCCGTGCCGCCCGTGCCGCCCGGGCCGCCCGTGTCGCCTGTGCCGCCTGTGTCGCCTGTGCCGCCCGTCCTGCCCGTGCAGACCGCCTGTCGTCCCGTACGAGCCCGCGCGCTGCCCGTCCCGTACGAGCCGCCCTGCCCGTCCTGTACGAGGCCGCGCGGGGCAGACCGTACGGCGAGACCTTTGCCACAGGGAACGGTCTGGAGGCCCACCGTGGGCCGGGGCGGCACGGCGGCAGAAACCGCAGGTGAGCGGCGTACGCCCCGGTTTGGCGACTACACGCAGTGCACACAACGGCACCCGGCGGACGCGGAGCGTCGTGCAACCCTTGCCCGAGTTTCCCCGTCTGACCGGACGGAGCGACGATGAAGCAAGGGGGATTCCCCCGATCGAGCGACACCGAGAGCCGAGGAGCACATGTCCGCCGAGAGCACGCCGGAGCCCGGCATACCGGGACCCCCCGGTACCAGCGGCCCCCGCCACCGCGCCAAGGGCCGCCGCAGGAGCCGCGGCAAGCGGGGCAAGGGACTGCTCATCACGGCCTGGACGGCGGCGGGCATCCTCGTACTGGGCGGCACCGGCGCCGGCTACCTGTACTTCAAGCTCAACGACAACCTGAAGTCCGTCGACATCAACCAGGCCCTGGGCAGTGACCGGCCCACCAAGACCGACAACGGTTCCGAGAACATCCTGGTGCTCGGCTCGGACACCCGCTCCGGCTCCAACAAGAAGCTCGGCGGCGGCACGGACGACGGCAGCGCCCGCTCCGACACGGCGATGGTCGTGCACGTCTACAAGGGCCACAAGAAGGCCAGCGTGGTCTCCATCCCGCGCGACACCCTCATCGACCGCCCCGCGTGCACGGACTCCCGCGGCACCACGCACGCCGCCGCCACCGGCGTGATGTTCAACTCCGCCTACTCCACCGGCGGCGCCGCCTGTGCCGTGAAGACGGTCGAGGCCCTCAGCGGCGTCCGCATGGACCACTACCTCGAGGTCGACTTCAGCGGCTTCCAGAAGCTCGTCGACGAGCTCGGCGGCGTGACGGTGACCACCACCGAGAACATCAGCGACCCCGACAGTCATCTGAAGCTCAAGGCCGGCACGCACCGGCTCACCGGGGCGCAGGCGCTCGGCCTGGTCCGCACCCGGCACGCCGTCGGCGACGGCTCCGACCTCGGCCGTATCCAGCTCCAGCAGGCGTTCGTCAAGGCCCTGGTCAACCAGGTCAAGGACGTCGGCCTCTTCACCAGCCCCAAGAAGCTGGTCGATCTCGCCGACACCGCGACCAGGACCGTCACGGCCGACTCCGAGCTGGGCTCGGTGAACTCCCTGCTCGACTTCGCGAACGGCCTCAAGGGCATCGGAGCGTCCCACATGACGATGGTCACCCTGCCGGTGCTGTACGACCCGGCGAACCCCAACCGCGTCATCGTCGTCGAGGCCAAGGCGAAGCTGGTCTGGAACGCGCTGCGCGACGACCGGCCGATCCCGAAGTCCGCCGGCAAGGGCACCGTGAGCGGCGGGGCCAAGGGCGTCGTGACCTCGTCCTGAGTCCCGGACGGGGCTGGTCCGGCCTCGGGGGCAGTCCCTCCCCGGCCGCCGCCCGGGCCCGGGGAATAGATCGGCTCACCCCCCGGTTTTGGGGGATGCGCCCAGTCCTGGCAGACTGGTACGTCGGCTCCGGTTCACGCTCCCGTATCCCGCGGCTGCGACCCGGCGCCCTCCCGAAACTAGGAGACACCTTGAAGCGCGACATCCACCCCGAGTACGTCGAGACGCAGGTCAGCTGCACCTGTGGCGCGTCGTTCACCACCCGTAGCACCATCGACTCCGGCACCATCCGGGCCGAGGTGTGCTCCGAGTGCCACCCGTTCTACACGGGCAAGCAGAAGATCCTCGACACCGGTGGCCGTGTGGCCCGCTTCGAGGCCCGCTTCGGCAAGGCTTCTGCCGGCTCCAAGAAGTAGCGAGCCCCATTTCGCCGGTCCACGGCCGCGCCCCTCACCGGGGTGCGCCCGGGACCGGCGTTTTTGGTCGTCCGCCTTCCCTTTCGTCACGCAGTACAGGAGCCCAAGATGTTCGAGGCCGTCGAGGAACTCGTCGGTGAGCACGCCGACCTGGAGACGAAGCTCGCCGACCCGTCGGTCCACTCCGACCAGGCCAACGCGCGCAAGCTGAACAAGCGCTACGCCGAGCTCACCCCGATCGTCGCCACGTACCGCTCCTGGAAGCAGACCGGCGACGACATCGAGACCGCGCGCGAACTGGCCGCCGACGACCCGGACTTCGCCGCCGAGGTCAAGGAGCTGGACAAGCAGCGCGTGGAGCTGACGGAGAAGCTGCGGCTGCTCCTCGTCCCGCGCGACCCCAGCGACGACAAGGACGTCATCCTCGAGATCAAGGCGGGCGCGGGCGGCGACGAGTCCGCCCTGTTCGCCGGCGACCTGCTGCGCATGTACCTGCGCTACGCCGAGCGCATCGGGTGGAAGACCGAGATCATCGACGCCACCGAGTCCGAGCTGGGCGGCTACAAGGACGTCCAGGTCGCCGTGAAGACCAAGGGCGGCCAGGGTGCCACCGAGCCCGGCCAGGGCGTCTGGGCCCGGCTGAAGTACGAGGGCGGCGTGCACCGCGTGCAGCGTGTGCCGGCCACCGAGTCCCAGGGCCGCATCCACACCTCGGCGGCGGGCGTGCTGGTCACCCCGGAGGCCGAGGAGGTCGACGTGGAGATCAACCCGAACGACCTGCGCATCGACGTGTACCGCTCGTCCGGCCCCGGCGGCCAGTCCGTCAACACCACGGACTCCGCGGTGCGCATCACGCACCTGCCCACCGGAGTCGTCGCCTCCTGCCAGAACGAGAAGAGCCAGTTGCAGAACAAGGAGCAGGCGATGCGTATCCTGCGCTCCAGGCTGCTCGCGGCGGCGCAGGAGGAGGCGGAGCGGGAGGCCGCCGACGCCCGGCGCAGCCAGGTCCGCACCGTCGACCGCTCCGAGAAGATCCGCACGTACAACTTCCCGGAGAACCGGCTCTCGGACCACCGCGTGGGCTTCAAGGCGTACAACCTGGACCAGGTCCTGGACGGCGACCTCGACGCGGTGATCCAGGCCTGTGTCGACGCGGACTCGGCGGCGAAGCTCGCGGCCGCGTAAGGACGGACGTATCCACGTACGAGGACGAGTACGACACGGAGGACTTGCGTGAACCTGCTGCTCGCAGAGGTGGCCCAGGCCACCCAGCGGCTGGCCGACGCCGGCGTGCCCTCGCCGCGCAACGACGCGGAGGAGCTCGCCGCGTTCGTGCACGGCGTGAAGCGGGGCGCGCTGCACTCCGTGAAGGACGCGGACTTCGACGCCCGCTACTGGGAGGTCATCGCGCGCCGTGAGCAGCGCGAGCCGCTCCAGCACATCACCGGCCACGCCTTCTTCCGGTATCTGGAGCTCCAGGTGGGCCCCGGTGTCTTCGTGCCGCGCCCCGAGACGGAGTCCGTCGTCGGCTGGGCCATAGACGCCGTACGCGCCATGGACGTGGTCGAGCCGCTGATCGTCGACCTGTGCACCGGTTCGGGCGCCATCGCGCTCGCGCTCGCGCAGGAGGTGCCGCGCTCACGCGTGCACGCCGTGGAGCTGTCCGAGGACGCCCTGCGGTGGACCCGCAAGAACATGGAGGGGTCCAGGGTCGACCTGCGTCAGGGAGACGCCAGGGACGCCTTCCACGACCTCGACGGCCAGGTCGACCTGGTCATCTCCAACCCGCCGTACATCCCGCTGACCGAATGGGAGTACGTCGCTCCCGAGGCGCGGGACTACGACCCCGAACTCGCCCTGTTCTCGGGCGAGGACGGGCTCGAACTCATCCGCGGCCTGGAGCGCACCGCGCACCGGCTGCTGCGCCCCGGCGGTGTCGTCGTCGTCGAGCACGCCGACACCCAGGGCGGCCAGGTGCCGTGGATCTTCACCGAGGAGAAGGGCTGGGCCGACGCGGCCGACCACCCCGACCTCAACAACCGGCCCCGGTTCGCCACCGCACGCAAGGCGCTGCCGTGAGCGGGGCACCCCAGACTTCAGCCCAGCAGTACGTGTACGAGGAGGCCCGCTAGATGGCACGGCGATACGACACCAACGACGCGACCGACCGCGTGACCGGTCTGCGCGAGGCCGCGTCCGCCGTCCGCCGGGGCGAACTCGTGGTGCTGCCGACGGACACGGTGTACGGCATCGGCGCCGACGCGTTCTCCTCGGAGGCCGTCGCCGACCTCCTCGACGCCAAGGGCCGGGGCCGCAGCATGCCCACGCCCGTCCTCATCGGCTCCCCGAACACCCTGCACGGGCTCGTCACGGACTTCTCCGAGCTGGCCTGGGAGCTGGTCGACGCCTTCTGGCCGGGCGCCCTCACGCTCGTCGCCAAGCACCAGCCGTCCCTCCAGTGGGACCTGGGGGACACCCGTGGCACCGTAGCCGTCCGCATGCCGCTGCACCCGGTCGCCATCGAGCTGCTGACCGAGGTCGGCCCGATGGCGGTGTCCTCCGCGAACCTGACCGGTCACCCGGCTCCCGAGAACTGCGACGCCGCGCAGGAGATGCTCGGCGACTCCGTCTCCGTCTACCTGGACGGCGGCCCGACCCCCGGCAACGTGCCGTCCTCGATCGTCGACGTCACCCGCGAGGTGCCGCTGCTGCTGCGCGCGGGCGCGATCTCCGCGGAGGAGCTGCGGAAGGTCGTACCCGACCTCGAGGTGGCGAATTGACGGCCCCTGACGCGGGGCGTGGCATAGGCAACGGGGAAGTGACGGGAACCTTCGGGTTCCCGCGCGACAGCTTCCGCATCCTCCACGTCAGCACCGGCAACGTGTGCCGCTCGCCCATCACCGAGCGGCTGACCCGCCATTTCGTGGCGGACCGGCTCGGCGGTCTGCTGAGTGGTGGGCTGATCGTGGAGAGCGCGGGCACCTGGGGCCACGAGGGCGCGCCCATGGAGGCCAACGCGGAGACCGTGCTGGCCGACTTCGGCGCGGACGCCTCCGGCTTCGTCGGCCGGGAGCTGCTCGACGAGCACGTCATCATGGCCGACCTGGTCCTGACGGCGACCCGCGACCACCGGGCCCAGGTCATCTCGATGGGCCATTCGGCGGGCCTGCGCACCTTCACGCTGAAGGAGTTCACCCGGCTGGTCCGCGCGATCGACCCGGCGACGCTGCCGACGCTGGACCACGGCGTGGTCGAGCGCGCGCGTGCGCTGGTGCGCGCGGCCGCCGCGCTGCGCGGCTGGCTGCTGGCGCCCACCGCCGAGGCGGACGAGGTGTACGACCCGTACGGGGCGCCGCTGCCGTTCTTCCGGTCGATCGGGGACGAGATACACGAGGCCCTGGACCCGGTGGTGACGGCGCTGACCGGAGTACCGGCGCGCACCTAGCGGCGGCGGTACCGGGCGCGGCGCGCGCCCCCGGCCTACATTGGACGTACGTCACCGTCGACGCGTCCGGAGCCCATCATGGCGGTCACCCATACCCTCGAGGCCGATGTCCTGCGCCGGCAGGACCCCGAGCTGGCAGACGTCCTGCTCGCCGAGCGCGAGCGGCAGGCGACGTCGCTCCAGCTGATCGCCGCCGAGAACTTCACCTCGCCGGCCGTGCTGGCCGCGCTCGGCTCGCCCCTCGCGAACAAGTACGCCGAGGGTTATCCGGGGGCCCGCCACCACGGCGGGTGCGAGCTCGTGGACGTCGCCGAGCGGATCGCCGTGGACCGGGCGAGGGCACTGTTCGGCGCCGAGCACGCCAACGTGCAGTCGCACTCCGGATCGTCCGCGGTGCTCGCCGCGTACGCCGCGCTGCTACGGCCCGGTGACACCGTCCTCGCCCTCGGGCTGCCCTACGGCGGTCACCTCACGCACGGCTCGCCGGTGAACTTCTCCGGGCGCTGGTTCGACTTCGTCGGCTACGGGGTCGACGCCGAGAGCGGGCTCATCGACTACGACCAGGTGCGCACCCTGGCCCGTACGCACCGGCCGAAGGCGATCGTGTGCGGCTCCATCGCCTACCCCCGGCACATCGACTACGCCCTGTTCCGGTCCGTGGCCGACGAGGTGGGCGCCTATCTCGTCGCCGACGCCGCCCATCCCATCGGCCTGGTCGCCGGGGGAGCGGCACCGAGCCCGGTGCCGTACGCCGACATCGTGTGTGCCACCACGCACAAGGTGCTGCGCGGACCGCGCGGCGGCATGATCCTGTGCGGCGCGGAGCTCGCCGAGCGGGTGGACCGGGCCGTCTTCCCGTTCACCCAGGGCGGTGCGCAGATGCACACGATCGCCGCGAAGGCGGTGGCGTTCGGCGAGGCGGCGACCCCGGCCTTCACCGTGTACGCCCACCAGGTGGTCGCCAACGCCAGGATGCTGGCGGACGGGCTGGCGGCGGAGGGGCTGGCCGTCACCACCGGCGGGACCGACACCCACCTCATCACCGCCGATCCGGCGCCGCTCGGCGTCGACGGGCGCAGCGCGCGCGGCCGGCTCGCGGCGGCCGGCCTGGTCCTGGACTGCTGCGCGCTGCCCCACGGCGACGCCCGCGGCCTGCGGCTGGGCACGGCCGCGGTGACCACGCAGGGCATGGGGCAGAACGAGATGGCGCGGATCGCCGCGCTGCTCGGGGGCGTGCTGCGCGGGGAGATCGAGGGCGGCCGCGCCCGGCAGGAAGTGCGCGAACTCACTCGGGTATTTCCGCCGTATCCCGGCTGAACGGGGGTAGGCGGGCCCGAGTGCACAGGCACACGTGCAACCATCGTCGCTACCCGGAAGTCCCCAACCGTATGCGGCCCTCGCTAGGGTGTGGGGCTGAGATGGCCAGCGAGACCTGTGGGGAAGCCCGTGCGTGAATACCTGCTGACGCTCTGCATCACGGCCGCGGTGACGTATCTGCTGACCGGGCCGGTGCGGAAGTTCGCGATCGTGGCCGGAGCGATGCCGGAGATCCGGGCACGTGACGTGCACCGGGAACCCACTCCGCGGCTCGGCGGGATCGCGATGTTCTTCGGCCTGTGCGCCGGACTGCTGGTCGCGGACCACCTCACCAACCTCAACGAGGTCTTCGAGAAGTCGAACGAGCCGCGGGCGCTGCTCTCCGGGGCGGCGCTGATCTGGCTGATCGGCGTCCTGGACGACAAGTTCGAGATCGACGCCCTGATCAAGCTGGGCGGCCAGATGATCGCCGCCGGCGTCATGGTCATGCAGGGTCTGACGATCCTGTGGCTGCCGGTGCCGGGTGTCGGCACGGTGGCGCTGACCCAGTGGCAGGGCACCCTGCTGACGGTCGCGCTGGTCGTCATCACCATCAACGCGGTCAACTTCGTCGACGGCCTCGACGGTCTGGCGGCCGGCATGGTGTGCATCGCGGCGGCCGCGTTCTTCATGTACGCCTACCGGATCTGGTACTCGTACGGCATCGAGGCCGCCGCCCCGGCCACGCTGTTCGCGGCGATCCTGATGGGCATGTGCCTGGGCTTCCTGCCGCACAACGCGCATCCCGCCCGGATCTTCATGGGCGACTCGGGCTCGATGCTCATCGGCCTGGTGCTGGCGGCCGGCGCGATCTCCGTCACGGGGCAGGTCGACCCGGACGTGATGAAGCTGTTCTCGGGGTCCGAGCGCAGTGCCGTGCACCAGATGGTGCCGGTCTACATCCCGCTGCTGATGCCGCTGACCATCATCGCGATCCCGGCCGCGGACCTGATCCTGGCCATCGTGCGGCGCACCTGGCGCGGCCAGTCGCCGTTCGCCGCCGACCGCGGTCATCTGCACCACCGGCTGCTGGAGATCGGGCACTCGCACAGCCGCGCGGTGCTGATCATGTACTTCTGGTCGGCGCTGATCGCGTTCGGCGCGCTCGCCTACTCCGTCAACGCGGCGTCCATGTGGATCGTGCTCGGTGTCGTCCTCCTCTGCGCGATCGGCCTGGGGCTGCTTCTGCTGCCCCGCTTCACCCCGCGGGCCCCGCGCTGGGCCGAGCAGTTCGTGCCGCCGCGCTACCGGCGTCGCCGCCGGGTCCTGGAGGTGCCCGAGGCGGAGCCGGCGACGGCCTACGAGGCCGAGGCGCCCGCCGAGGAGGAGCAGCGCGCTCCGGTCGCGGCCGGAATGTCCGGAGTGTCAGGGGTCAACGGGGCGACCGCCATCGGCCCCCGCTCCCGCCTCCGTTGACGGCCCAAGGTAAGAATCTGACTAGAGCATTGCCAACTCGTGGGGGAGCAAACTGCTCCAATACCAGACATGTTGGCCCTGTTTTTGCACAGACGCGCACTGTCACTCTCATGTGTGACAGCAAGCACACCTACCAGGTAAAGACCTCATCAAATAGTTTGTGATACTGTTCACGAGAACCCGGGATGGGGCCGAAGGACCGTAGTGAGACGGTTCCTTGGCGCGAGGTCACCTCCACTCGGCCCGGGACTACGCTCGTCCATGACGACACCCCTTCCCCCTTTGAAAGCGGAGTTGCCGCCATGCCGTCCAACGACGTCCGGATCCTGGCTCAGGCTGCTGTGCCCACAGCTGCCGTCGGCGCGATCGCCGCCGTCGTCAGCGGCGTGGTCGCGGGTGGCAAGGGTGCGGTCGGGGCGATCGTGGCGACGCTGATCGTGATCCTCTTCATGGGAATCGGGCTCTACGTCCTGCAGCGCACTGCCAAATCGCTTCCGCACCTGTTCCAGGCGATGGGTCTGATGCTCTACGCGGCACAGATCCTGCTGCTGTTCATCTTCGTCGCGGCCTTCAAGCACACGACGCTGTTCCACCCCAGGGCTTTCGCGCTCACGCTCGTCGCCGGCACCCTCACCTGGATCGCCGCGCAGACGCGTGCGCACATGAAGTCCAAGATCCTCTACGTCGAACCCGATTCGACCGCCTCCACGACCGCCTCCTCGAAGGGTGACAAGCCCGAAAAGCCGGGGCACTCGTCGTGAGGGGTAGGGCCGGGATAAAGCTGCATGAGAGATCCTGCTATCGTCCGGTGCCAACTGCGGCATCGCGGGCGCGGGCATCCGAGCTGACGCCTGCTCAATCGCGAGGCGAGATGCCCCTCAGCCGCCCCCACATCCGTAACACCAGTCCCGTGCCGAACTGCGGCCCCGCGCCGCGCCGACACAACGAGGTTGCCGTACCTATGCGCCACGATGAAGGAGCCCGCGGTGAGTGCTGACCCGACGCAGACGCTCGCTTTCGACACGAGCTGCCACCTGTTCGACGGGTGCGGCTTCCCGGCTCCGGGCCTGCACTCGTTCATGTTCGAGCCGCTCTGGGGCGACGCCGACGGCAACGGCCTCTACTTCAACAAGCCGATGCTGCTGGCCCTGCTGGGTTCCATCATCGTGGTGGGCTTCTTCTGGGCCGCGTTCGCCAAGCCGAAGCTCGTCCCGGGCAAGCTCCAGATGATCGCCGAGGCGGGGTACGACTTCGTCCGGACCGGCATCGTCTACCAGACGATCGGCAAGCGCGAAGGTGAGAAGTACGTACCGCTCGCCGTCTCGCTGTTCTTCTTCATCTGGATGATGAACCTCTGGTCGATCGTCCCGGTCGCCTCTTTCCCGGTGACCTCGATCATCGCCTACCCGGCGGTGCTCGCGCTGATCGTCTACATCACCTGGGTGTCCCTGACGTTCAAGCGCCACGGCTTCGTCGGCTTCTTCAAGAACGTCACCGGATACGACAAGTCGCTCGGTGCGGTGCTGCCGCTGTCGATGACCATCGAGTTCTTCTCGAACCTGCTGGTCCGCCCGTTCACGCACGCCGTCCGACTGTTCGCGAACATGTTCGCCGGTCACACCCTGCTGCTGCTCTTCACGATCGCCAGCTGGTACATGCTGAACGGCATCGGCATCGCGTACTCGGGTGTCTCGTTCGTGATGGTCATCGTGATGACCGCCTTCGAGCTCTTCATCCAGGCTGTTCAGGCGTACGTCTTCGTCCTCCTGACCTGCACCTTCATCCAGGGCGCGCTCGCCGAGCACCACTGAGCAGGCCCCTCCCTCACCCAAGAGACAACCGGTGGCCAACCCCCACCGGTCACTGAAAGAGAAGGAAGAACCGGCATGTCCGCTCTCCAGACCCTCGCTGCGGTTGACGGCAACCTCGGCTCCATCGGTTACGGCCTCGCCGCGATCGGCCCGGGCGTCGGCGTCGGCATCATCTTCGGTAACGGCACCCAGGCCCTGGCCCGCCAGCCCGAGGCGGCCGGCCTGATCCGCGCCAACCAGATCCTCGGCTTCGCTTTCTGTGAGGCGCTGGCCCTCATCGGCCTCGTCATGCCGTTCGTCTACTAAGACGAACGACAGCGACAGCCCCATTCGACGAAAGGCACTGATGTGAACCCCCTGGTTCAGCTGGCGGCCGAGGCGGAGAAGGAGAACCCCCTCATTCCGCCGTGGCCGGAGCTCGTCATCGGCCTGATCGCCTTCGTCATCGTCTTCGGCTTCCTCGCCAAGAAGCTCCTTCCGACCATCAACAAGGTCCTGGAAGAGCGTCGCGAGGCCATCGAGGGCGGTATCGAGAAGGCCGAGGCCGCACAGACCGAGGCCCAGAGCGTCCTTGAGCAGTACAAGGCCCAGCTCGCCGAGGCCCGCCACGAGGCCGCGCGGCTGCGCCAGGAGGCGCAGGAGCAGGGCGCCACGCTCATCGCCGAGATGCGCGCGGAAGGCCAGCGGCAGCGCGAGGAGATCGTCGCCGCCGGTCACACCCAGATCGAGGCCGACCGCAAGGCCGCCGCTGCCGCGCTGCGGCAGGACGTCGGCAAGATCGCCACCGACCTGGCCGGCAAGCTGGTCGGCGAGTCCCTCGAGGACCACGCCCGCCAGAGCCGTGTGATCGACCGCTTCCTCGACGAGCTCGACGAGAAGGCCGAGGCGGCTCGATGACAGCACACGGAGCGAGCCGCGAGGCGTTCGCAGCTGCCCGTGAGCGTCTCGACGCGCTGACGGACTCCACGTCCGTGGACCCCGTCCGGCTCGCCGACGAGCTGGCCGCCGTCACCGCGCTGCTCGACCGCGAGGTGTCGCTGCGTCGGGTCCTCACCGACCCGGCGCAGGCCGGTGAGGCCAAGGCCGAGCTGGTCCAGCGCCTGCTCGGCAGCCAGGTCAGCGGCCCGACCGCCGATCTGGTGGCCGGCACGGTGCGCTCCCGCTGGTCGCAGCCCCGCGACCTGGTGGACGTGCTGGAGGAGCTGGCGAGCATCGCCGACCTCACCGCGGCGGAGAAGGCGGACACGCTCGACGACGTCGAGGACGAGCTGTTCCGGTTCAGCCGGATCGTCTCCTCGAACACCGAGCTGCGGGCCGCGCTGACCGACCGCAAGGCCACCACCTCGGCCAAGGACGAGCTGCTGCACCGGCTGCTCGACGGCCGGGCGAAGGCGACCACCGAGCGTCTGGTGACGCGCCTGGTGACCGCGCCGCGGGGACGTAGCCTGGAGGCGGGACTGGAGTCCCTGTCCAAGCTCGCCGCCGAGCGCCGGGACCGCGCGGTCGCTGTCGTGACCTCGGCGGTACCGCTGAGCGACACGCAGAAGCAGCGCCTGGGCGCCGCCCTCGCGAAGCTCTACGGCCGCAGGATGCACCTCAACCTGGACGTGGACCCCGAGGTCCTCGGCGGGATGCGGGTACAGGTCGGCGACGAGATCATCAACGGTTCGCTCGCGGACCGCATCGAGGAAGCCGGCCGCCGACTGGCGAGCTAGCTGCCCCGCCGCAACTCAATACGCAGTACGTAAGCAATTACGGCCCTGGTTGGGCCGTGCAGAGGATTCACCTCTTTCAGGGGGGAGTCCCCATCCCCCCAAAGTGAAACTTCGGGCCCAACAAGGAGAGCAGGGAACCCAGATGGCGGAGCTCACGATCCGGCCGGAGGAGATCCGGGACGCGCTGGAGAACTTCGTCCAGTCGTACAAGCCGGACGCGGCCTCGCGCGAGGAGGTCGGTACGGTCACCCTTGCCGGCGACGGCATCGCGAAGGTCGAGGGGCTTCCCTCGGCCATGGCCAACGAACTGCTGAAGTTCGAGGACGGCACCCTCGGACTCGCGCTCAACCTGGAAGAGCGCGAGATCGGTGCGGTCGTCCTCGGCG
Source organism: Streptomyces sp. NPDC059582 (assembly GCF_042735715.1). Taxonomy (NCBI): domain Bacteria; kingdom Bacillati; phylum Actinomycetota; class Actinomycetes; order Kitasatosporales; family Streptomycetaceae; genus Streptomyces; species Streptomyces sp. NPDC059582. Next base: position 85,950 of record NZ_JBHWCC010000007.1, on the reverse strand, counting down.
AGTTCAGCGGTATCGAAGAGGGCCAGCCGGTGCACCGCACCGGTGAGGTGCTGTCCGTCGCCGTGGGCGAGGGCTACCTCGGCCGCGTCGTCGACCCGCTCGGTAACCCGATCGACGGCCTCGGCGAGATCGAGACGTCCGGCCGCCGCGCCCTGGAGCTTCAGGCTCCGGGCGTCATGGCCCGTAAGTCGGTGCACGAGCCGATGGAGACCGGCTACAAGGCCGTCGACGCGATGACCCCGGTCGGCCGCGGCCAGCGTCAGCTGATCATCGGTGACCGCCAGACCGGCAAGACCGCCCTGGCCGTCGACACGATCATCAACCAGCGCGACAACTGGCGCTCGGGCGACACGAACAAGCAGGTCCGCTGCGTCTACGTCGCCATCGGCCAGAAGGGCTCGACCATCGCCTCCGTGCGTGGCGCCCTCGAAGAGGCCGGCGCGCTGGAGTACACGACCATCGTCGCCGCCCCGGCGTCCGACCCGGCCGGCTTCAAGTACCTGGCGCCGTACACCGGCTCGGCCATCGGTCAGCAGTGGATGTACGAGGGCAAGCACGTCCTCATCATCTTCGACGACCTGTCCAAGCAGGCCGACGCCTACCGCGCCGTGTCCCTGCTGCTGCGCCGTCCGCCGGGGCGCGAGGCCTACCCCGGTGACGTCTTCTACCTGCACTCCCGTCTGCTCGAGCGCTGCGCGAAGCTCTCGGACGACATGGGCGCCGGTTCGATGACGGGTCTGCCGATCGTCGAGACGAAGGCCAACGACGTCTCGGCGTTCATCCCGACCAACGTCATCTCCATCACCGACGGCCAGTGCTTCCTGGAGTCGGACCTGTTCAACGCCGGTCAGCGCCCCGCGCTGAACGTCGGTATCTCCGTCTCCCGAGTCGGTGGTTCCGCGCAGCACAAGGCGATGAAGCAGGTTTCCGGCCGCCTCCGTCTGGACCTCGCCCAGTACCGTGAGCTGGAGGCGTTCGCCGCCTTCGGTTCCGACCTGGACGCCGCGTCGAAGTCCCAGCTGGAGCGCGGTCAGCGCCTGGTCGAGCTGCTCAAGCAGGCTCAGTACCAGCCGATGGCCACCGAGGACCAGGTCGTCTCCGTGTGGGCCGGTACCACCGGCAAGATGGACGACGTCCCGGTCACCGACATCCGCCGCTTCGAGAAGGAGCTGCTGGAGTACCTGCACCGCAAGGAGCAGGGCCTCATGACCTCCATCAAGGAGGGCGGCAAGATGTCGGACGACACGCTCACCGCCATCGCCGACGCGATCGCGGAGTTCAAGAAGCAGTTCGAGACCTCCGACGGCAAGCTGCTCGGCGAGGACGCTCCGGCCGCTGCCGCCAAGTGACGTAAGGAAGGGACCTGACTCATGGGAGCCCAGCTCCGGGTCTACAAGCGTCGCATCCGATCCGTCACCGCGACCAAGAAGATCACCAAGGCGATGGAGATGATCGCCGCCTCGCGCGTCGTCAAGGCGCAGCGCAAGGTGGCGGCCTCCGCGCCGTACGCGACCGAGCTCACCCGCGCGGTCACGGCGGTCGGTACCGGCTCGAACACGAAGCACCCGCTGACCACCCAGGCCGAGACGGTCGTGCGGTCCGCGGTGCTGCTCCTGACGAGCGACCGTGGTCTCGCAGGCGCGTTCAACTCCAACGCCATCAAGGCCGCGGAGAAGCTGACCGAGCGCCTCGAGTCCGAGGGCAAGCAGGTCGACACGTACATCGTCGGCCGGCGCGGTCTCGCCCACTACCACTTCCGTGAGCGCAAGGTCTCGGAGTCGTGGACGGGCTTCACCGACGAGCCCTCGTACGCGGACGCCAAGAAGGTCGCGGCTCCGCTCATCGAGGCGATCGAGCAGGACACGGCGGACGGCGGAGTGGACGAACTCCACATCGTCTTCACCGAGTTCGTCTCGATGATGACGCAGACGGCGCTCGACGACCGTCTGCTGCCGCTCAGCCTCGACGAGGTCGCCCGGGAGGCGGCGCCCCAGGGCGAGATCCTCCCGCTGTACGACTTCGAGCCCTCGGCGGAGGACGTCCTCGACGCCCTGCTGCCGCGGTACGTCGAGAGCCGTATCTACAACGCGCTGCTCCAGTCGGCTGCCTCCAAGCACGCCGCCACGCGCCGCGCGATGAAGTCGGCGACCGACAACGCGGGAGATCTGATCAACACGCTCTCCCGTCTTGCCAACGCGGCCCGCCAGGCCGAAATCACCCAGGAAATCAGCGAGATCGTCGGTGGCGCCAGCGCCCTTGCCGACGCGACCGCGGGGAGTGACAAGTAATGACGACGACTTCTGAGACGGCCGTTGCCACGGGCCGCGTCGCCCGGGTCATCGGCCCGGTCGTCGACGTGGAGTTCCCCGTCGACGCGATGCCGGAGATCTACAACGCCCTTCACGTCACGGTGGCCGACCCGGCCAACGCCGGCGACAAGAAGGTCCTGACCCTGGAGGTCGCCCAGCACCTGGGTGACGGCCTGGTCCGCACCATCTCGATGCAGCCCACCGACGGTCTGGTCCGCCAGGCCCCGGTCACCGACACCGGCACGGGCATCACCGTCCCGGTCGGCGACTTCACCAAGGGCAAGGTGTTCAACACCCTCGGTGAGGTGCTGAACGTCGACGAGAAGTACGACGGCGAGCGCTGGTCCATCCACCGCAAGGCCCCGCGCTTCGACGAGCTCGAGTCGAAGACCGAGATGTTCGAGACCGGCGTCAAGGTCATCGACCTTCTCACCCCGTACGTCAAGGGTGGAAAGATCGGTCTGTTCGGTGGTGCCGGCGTCGGCAAGACGGTGCTCATCCAGGAGATGATCTACCGCGTCGCCAACAACCACGACGGTGTCTCCGTGTTCGCCGGTGTCGGCGAGCGCACGCGTGAGGGCAACGACCTCATCGAGGAGATGGCGGACTCGGGCGTCATCGACAAGACCGCCCTGGTCTTCGGCCAGATGGACGAGCCCCCGGGCACCCGTCTGCGCGTGGCCCTCGCGGGTCTGACCATGGCGGAGTACTTCCGCGATGTGCAGAAGCAGGACGTGCTGTTCTTCATCGACAACATCTTCCGCTTCACCCAGGCCGGTTCCGAGGTCTCGACCCTGCTCGGCCGGATGCCCTCCGCGGTGGGTTACCAGCCGAACCTGGCCGACGAGATGGGTCTCCTCCAGGAGCGCATCACCTCGACCCGCGGTCACTCGATCACCTCGATGCAGGCGATCTACGTCCCCGCGGACGACCTGACCGACCCGGCCCCGGCCACCACGTTCGCCCACCTCGACGCGACGACGGTTCTGTCCCGTCCGATCTCCGAGAAGGGCATCTACCCGGCCGTGGACCCGCTGGACTCCACGTCCCGCATCCTCGACCCGCGCTACATCGCGGCGGATCACTACAACACCGCGATGCGTGTCAAGACGGTCCTCCAGAAGTACAAGGACCTCCAGGACATCATCGCGATCCTCGGTATCGACGAGCTCGGCGAGGAGGACAAGCTCGTCGTCCACCGTGCCCGTCGCGTGGAGCGCTTCCTGTCCCAGAACACCCACGTCGCCAAGCAGTTCACCGGCGTCGACGGGTCGGACGTCCCGCTGGACGAGTCGATCGTGGCCTTCAACGCGATCATCGACGGCGAGTACGACCACTTCCCGGAGCAGGCGTTCTTCCTGTGCGGTGGCATTGAGGACCTCAAGGCCAACGCCAAGGAGCTGGGCGTCTCCTGAGCCTCGCGCTCTTGCGGAGGGGGCGGGCGCGTCCCGCCCCCTCTGTCACGCCCACTAGACTTGTAACCAACACCCGGCACAACCGCCGGGTGGTGACCCGAGGAGCCAACCTTGGCTGCTGAGCTGCACGTCGCGCTGGTCGCGGCCGACCGAGAGGTCTGGTCCGGCGAGGCCACCCTGGTCGTCGCGCGCACCACGTCCGGCGACATCGGCGTCATGCCCGGTCACCAGCCGCTGCTCGGTGTGCTGGAGTCGGGCCCGGTGACCATCCGTACGAGTGATGGTGCGACGGTCGTCGCCGCGGTGCACGGCGGTTTCATCTCGTTCGCCGACAACAAGCTGTCGCTGCTGGCCGAGATCGCCGAGCTGTCGGACGAGATCGACGTCCAGCGCGCGGAGCGCGAGCTCGAGCGCGCGAAGGCGGAGGGCGACGCCTCCGCCGAGCGCCGTGCCGACGTACGACTGCGTGCGGCGGCGGGGCGCTGAGACTGGAGGCACTTCCCAGGGCCCTCGCGGCGCTGGGGAGCGCCGAGCGATGACGTCACTCAGCCGCGGCTGGGACCGGAGCGATCCGGTGCCGGTCGCGGCTGAGGCAGATATGGATGTTTTTTCCGTTCCGTTATCTAGGAGACGAGGAGGTCGGTGCCGATGGTCCTCGCTCTGACTGTGTGCGGAATCGTCGTCGCCCTCGTGGTGGTGGGGCTGTTCGTCTTCGGACTGCGGCGCAGACTCATCCAGCGCTCGGGCGGCACCTTCGACTGCAGCCTGCGCTGGGACGTCCCCGAGAAGCCCGACACCAGCGGCAAGGGCTGGAGCTACGGCGTCGCCCGCTACAACGGCGACCGCATCGAGTGGTACCGGGTCTTCTCCTACGCGCCCCGTCCGCGCCGTGTCCTGGAGCGGGCGTCGATCGAGGTGGCCGGACGCCGGCTGCCCGACGGCGAGGAGGAGCTGGCACTGCTGTCCGACTCGGTGATCCTCACCTGCATGCACCGGGGCACGCGGCTGGAACTCGCGATGAGCGACGACGCGCTGACCGGTTTCCTCGCCTGGCTGGAGGCGGCCCCGCCCGGCCAGCGGGTGAACGTGGCCTGACCCCCGCACGCAAGGCGCCGCGGACAGACCCGGAGGTCCGCCCGCGGCGGTTGTGGGGGGTGGACGAGGGGGTCAGCTCAGGCCGGTGTTGATGGCGCTGACGAGCTCGCCGTTGCTGGTGTCGCCACTGAACTCCCAGAAGAACGCGCCGCCCAGACCCTGGCTCTTGGCCCACGCCATCTTCGTGCCGATGGTGGTGGGAGTGTCGTAGGACCACCAGTTGCTGCCGCAGTGCGCGTACGCCGTGCCGGCGATGGTGCCGGTGACGGGGCAGCTGGTCTTGAGGACCTTGTAGTCCTCGTTGCCCGGCTCGTACGTGCCCGCCGCGGGCCCGGTCGCCGTGCCGCCCGGGGCGTCCTGGGTGACACCGGTCCAGCCGCGGCCGTAGAAGCCGATGCCGATGAGCAGCTTGCTCGCGGGCACGCCCTTCGACCTGAACTTCGCGATCGCGTCGGCCGTGGTGAACCCGGCCTGCGGGATGCCGTTGTAGGTGGTGAGCGGGGAGTGCGGGGCGGTCGGGCCGTCCGCGTCGAAGGCGCCGAAGAAGTCGTACGTCATCACGTTGTACCAGTCGACGTACTGCGCGGCGCCCGCGTAGTCGGCGGCGTCGATCTTTCCGCCCGAGGTGCCGTCGGCCGTGGTGGCCGCGGTGACCAGGTTGTTCGCGCCGAACTTGGCGCGCAGGGCACCCATCAGGTTCTTGTAGGCCGCGGCGCCGCTGGTGTCGCAGGTCAGACCGCAGGCGTTCGGGTACTCCCAGTCGATGTCGATGCCGTCGAAGACGTCGGCCCAGCGCGGGTCCTCGACCAGGTTGTAGCAGGACTGCGCGAAGGCGGCCGGGTTGGCGGCGGCCTGGGCGAATCCGCCGGACCAGGTCCAGCCGCCGAAGGACCAGAGGATCTTGATGTTCGGGTACTTGGCCTTCAGCTGACGCAGCTGGTTGAAGTTGCCGCGCAGCGGCTGGTCCCAGGTGTCGGCGACGCCGCTGACCGACTGGTCGGCGGTGAAGGCCTTGTCGTAGTCGGCGTAGGAGTCACCGATCGCGCACTGCCCGTTGGTGACGTTGCCGAAGGCGTAGTTGATGTGGGTGATCTTGGCGGCCGAGCCCGACGTCACCAGGTTCTTGACGTTGTAGTTGCGGCCGTAGATGCCCCACTCGGTGAAGTAGCCGAGCTTGACGTTCTTGCCGGTGGGCGGCGGGGTGGTGCCGCCGGTGGTGTGCACCGGGACCGAGCCGCTGACCGGGCCGGTCTGGTCCGCCGTGTCACGGGCCTGCACGGTGTACGAGTAGTCGGTGCCGGCGGTCAGACCGGTGTCGGTGTACGACGTCGTGGTCACGGTGGCGACCTTGGTGCCGCCGCGCAGGACGTCGTAGTTCTTGACGCCCTTGTCGTCGGTGGCCGCGCTCCAGGAGAGCTTCACCGAGGTCTCGGTGATCGCCGAGGCGGTGGGCGTGCCGGGCACGGAGGGCGGGTTGTCGCCGGGGACGCTCGGGCCGCCGTCGCAACTGCCGCCGTTGAGCTTGCAGTTGGAGGGCGCTCCGGAACCGGCGCCGTTGAAGCCGAAGGAGACGGAGGCGCCGGCGGCGAGGCTCCCGTTGTAGGACTTGTTCTTGGCGGTCCAGTGGGTGCCGGAGGACGTGACGTCGGCGTCCCAGGCGGACGTGACGGACGTACCGGAGGGGAAGTCCCACTCGATCGTCCAGGAGCTGAGGGCCGTGGTGCCGGTGTTCTTCACCGTCCACTTGCCTTCGAAGCCGGTGCCCCAGTCGGAGCCCTTGGTGTAGGTGGCGGTGGCTGACGTGGCTTCGGCCGCGGCCTGCGCGGGGCTGGTGAGACCGGCCAGGCCGGCCAGCGGGAGCAGCAGGGTGGCGATCCCTGCCGCGGCTCTGTGCCTGAAGCGCATGGTGCGCCTCCTCGGGGGTGTAGGGGGCGTGACTGAGCCTTCGCGCCCACAGTGCCGCGAGAATAGAAAGGTCTGGACCATAGGTCAATAGGTCTGGACCACTATGGCGTTACCCCGATGGATCGCCAACTCCTGTGCGACGATGGCCGTTTGTGCCTCGCAGTGCAACCCCTGCGCCGGATGACCCCGCGCCACGGCCGGCTCCGGAGGAGCGCCGTACGCTGACCGCATGAGTGACATAGCCCGCCCCGGGGCGGTGCTGGTGGTGGACGACGATCCGGCCATCCGGCGTTCGCTGGAGCGCGGGCTGCGGCTGAGCGGCTTCCGCGTACGGACGGCGGACGGCGGGCGCGCGGCTCTGGACGCGATCCGCGAGGCGCAGCCCGACGTGCTCGTCCTCGATGTGTCGATGCCCGGGATGAGCGGCATCGAGGTGTGCGCACGGCTGCGCGACGACGGCCAGGACCTCCCCGTGCTCATGCTCTCGGCGCTGGACGAGACCGCCGACCGCATAGCCGGGCTCCAGGCGGGCGGGGACGACTATCTGGTGAAGCCGTTCGCGCTGCAGGAACTGGTACTGCGGTTGAGGGCGCTGCTGCGGCGCAGGCCGCCGACGGGGGAGGCGCTGCGGGTGGCGGGACTGGTGATCGACCCGGCGGCCCGTACGGCGCTGCGGGACGGGCGGCCCCTGGAACTGACCCGGCGCGAGTTCGAACTCCTGGAGGTGCTCGCCCGCAACGCCGGACTCGTCCTCACCCGCGACCAGCTCATCGAGCGGGTCTGGGGCTACGACTTCGACGTGCGCACCGACACCGTCGACACCTTCGTCAGCTATCTGCGGCGCAAGCTGGAGGCGGGCGGCAGGCGACGGCTGGTGCACACCGTGCGCGGGGTGGGGTTCGTCCTGCGGGACGAGCCGTCATGAGGCTGTCGACCAGGATCGGGCTCGCGGTCGGGGTGACCGTGCCGCTGCTGGTGCTGGCCTCCGGCTGGCTGCTGCTCCAACTGGTCTCCCGCGATCTGCACAGCGCCGAGGACGAGCATCTGCGGGAGCGGGCCGCGGCTGTCACCCCGGACGCCCGGGCCCTGCTGCGCGCCTCCTCCGCCGACCGGCCCAAGGCGGCCGACACCCGGGAGCGGCGGCTGTACAGCGCGGTCCTCGACGTAGGTGTGCGGGTCGTGGGACCGGACGGCAGCTTCAGCGGAGGGCCGCAGCCGGATGCCTCGGTCCCGCTGCCGAACCGGACGTCGGGACCGGTCACCGTTCGTTCCCGCGGCACCAGTTGGCGTGCGCTCTCGGTGCCGATCACCACCGCGCGCGGCTCGGGCACCCTGTGGGTCTTCTCGCCCGACGCGGCCGACCAGACCCAGCTCCGGCTCGTCAGGCGCCGCGTGGCCGTGACGACCCTGCTGGCCGCGCCGCTGTCCGGCCTGCTCGCCTGGGGCATCGCCACCGGCGCCACCGGACCGCTCCGGCGCCTGGGCCGCCGTACCGCCGGACTCGACCCGCGCACCAGTACCGCCCGGCCGCCCGACGAGCCCACCGGGGTCACCGAGGTCGACGAACTCGCGGCCACCCTGCGCACGGTCCTCGCCCGTTACGACGAGCAGGCCGCCCGCACCGCCGAGGCACTCGACACGGCCCGCTCGTTCTCGGCGGCGGCCTCCCACGAACTGCGCACGCCGCTCATGAGCATGGGCACCAACCTCGACATCCTCACCGACCACCCGGAGCTTCCCGAGCCGGACCGCACGGAGGTCCTGGCCGACCTGCGCGGCGAACACGCCCGGCTGCTGGGCCTGCTCGTGATGCTGCGGGAGCTGGGCCGCGGGGATCTCGTGGAGGCGGAGGCCCTGCGGACCGTGGACGTGACGGAGGCGGCGGACGCCTCGGTGGCGGAGGCGCGGCGGCGGGCCCCCGACGCGCGGATCACCCTGGACGCGGTCCCGGGGCTGACCGTCCACGGCTGGGAGCCGGGTGTCCGCCTCCTCCTCGACAACCTCGTGGCCAACGCGCTGGCCCACGGGCGGGACCCGCAGGGCCGGGCGACGGTGGCGGTCGGGGTGCGGCGCGCGGGACACCAGGTCGTGCTCACGGTCGACGACCGGGGGCCGGGGGTGCCCCCCGAGGCCCGCTCCCGCGTCTTCGCACGTTTCGAACGAGGTCCCGGCAGCTCGGGCTCCGGACTCGGTCTGACCCTGGTGGCCCAGCAGGCCGCGCTGCACCGGGGGAGCGTGACGGTGACGCAGGGGCCGTCCGGCGGGGGCGCCCGCTTCGAGGTACGGCTGCCGTCGACCGGCGGAGACCTGCCCGGGCGCCGGGACTGGCTGATCGGCACAGTTGGGGCGAACCGGTCACAGAGTTTCCCCAAGGAAGCTTCCTAGCCTCCGACGCGTCGGACGGACGAGGGTCCGTCCGGGAACGGAGGACGAGATGCACGCACGGGGAAGGCGTCTGTTCGTCGGGTTCGCCACGGCGGCCCTGCTGGTGGGCGGTACGACGGCGGCCACCGCCGAGGGCACCCCCGCGCCGACACCGACGGGTGACGGCGCCCGGGCGCTCTGCAAGCGGCTGCCGAAGATCGACGACCGGATCGACCGGGTCCTGACGCGGCTGAACGCCGGCGTCGACACCCGCGGCTCGATCGCCCGCCTGCAGAAGCGCGTGGACAACGCGAAGGCGGCCGGGCACGACGAGATCGAGACGTACCTCCAGGACCGGCTCACCTTCCGAAAGTCCCTGGTGTCGACGCTCCGGCAGCGCCAGAAGGACCTGGCCGGCGTGAAGACGTGGTGCCAGGCCGACGGCAACGGCAACGACGCGGGGCGGAGCTGATGCGCCGGACGGTCATGGCGGCGGCCGTCGCCGCCCTGCTGGCGGGCGTGACCCTGGGCTGCGCCCCGGACGGCGGCACGGCGCGGAAGTCACCCGCCGCTCCCTCCGGCTACACCGAGATGCAGAAGAAGGTGGACGCCGCCGAGTCGGCGCTCGCGCGGGCGGACGAGGACGCAGCGCAGGACGACGCGGACCGCTGAGCGCGGGGGCCGGGGGCGCTGCCGGTCAGCGCTCCCCGCCCGGCACCCACAGCACGTCGCCCACGTCCTTGTTCGCCGTGCGCGCCAGGATGAAGAGCAGGTCCGACAGCCGGTTGAGGTAGGTCGCGGTGAGCGGGTTCATCGCCTCGCCGTGCACCTCCAGGGCGGCCCACGTCGAGCGCTCGGCCCGCCGGACGACCGTGCAGGCCTGGTGCAGCAGGGCCGCGCCCGCGGTGCCCCCCGGCAGGATGAACGACCGCAGCTTCTCCAGCTCCGCGTTGAAGGCGTCGCAGTCCGCCTCCAGCTTGTCGACGTAGAACTGCTCCACCCGCAGCGGCGGGAACTCGGGGTTCTCCGTCACCGGCGTCGACAGGTCCGCGCCCACGTCGAACAGATCGTTCTGGACCCGGGTGAGGACCTTGACGATCCGCTCGTCCAGGCCGCCGAGGGCGATCGCCGTGCCGATGACCGCGTTCGCCTCGTTGGCGTCGGCGTACGCCGAGATCCGCAGGTCCGTCTTGGCGACCCGGCTCATGTCGCCGAGGGCGGTGCTGCCGTTGTCGCCGGTCCTGGTGTAGATGCGCGTCAGATTGACCATGCGGCCAGCCTAGTTATGCCCCGGCGGTTCGGAACACGCGTGTGCTCACGGTCACGGCGAGCGCGGCGAAGCCGACGGCGACCAGGAGGCCGTGGAGCATGTGCGCGGAGGTGTGCGTGCGTGCCGAGGCGGGCGTCGCGCACCGCGTCCACCGGACAGCAACGGCACGAAGTGCACGGCACGTCCAGCCGGCCCGGCGCGAGGTCCGTGGGACCGCTCCACGGGCGTGGTGGCGGGCCAGGGCCGCCCCGCCGCTCTCTCCTTCGTGCGTCGGGCAGCTCTCGCGCCGGGTGCCCGGCGGTGACGCGGGGGAGCCGGGCCGCCAGGACCGTCCCGGGCGAGCTGCGCGCCGAGATCGCGGCGGTGTCGCCGCGCCGGGCCTGATCGCCCGTCAGATCGCCTGGAGCCGCCCGACGGTCCTCGTCCGCAGCGGGCGGACACGGTCACCGGGCGCAATCCGGACGAAGTGTCACGAGAGGTGCCGGTGTTCCTCGACGACATCGAGGAACTGTTGGGTGGAAAGGTGCTCAACTACGCCGTACGAGCCGAGCGGTGACACCTACCGGTGTGATGTCCGTCAGATGAGACGTGACGCGCATTACTTACCGGTCACACAGCCTCTCGCGAGCGCTATGGTCCGCCGGAGAGGCAGACATAAACAGCGTGTTAGTCATGGTTGCAGTAGGGGAGTCACACAGTGGCACGGAAGCTCGCCGTCATCGGAGCCGGCCTCATGGGTTCCGGCATCGCCCAGGTCTCCGCGCAGGCGGGCTGGGACGTCGTCCTGCGTGACGTCACCGACGAGGCGCTCAAGCGCGGCACCGACGCGATCAAGGCCTCGTACGACCGGTTCGTCGCCAAGGGCAAGCTGGAGGCGCACGACGCCGACGCTGCCCTCGCCCGGATCACCGCGACCACCGACCTGGACGCGGCCGCGGACGCCGACGTCGTCGTCGAGGCGGTCTTCGAGAAGCTCGAGGTCAAGCACGAGATCTTCCGCGCGCTCGACAAGATCGTGCGGGACGACGCCGTGCTCGCCTCCAACACCTCCGCCATCCCGATCACCAAGATCGCGGCGGCCACCGAGCGCCCCGAGCGGGTCGTCGGTGTGCACTTCTTCTCGCCGGTGCCGATGATGCAGCTCGTCGAGCTCGTCCGCGGCTACAAGACCAGCGACGAAACCCTCGCCACCGCACGGGAGTTCGCCGAGTCCGTCGGCAAGACCTGCATCGTCGTCAACCGTGACGTGGCCGGCTTCGTGACGACCCGGCTCATCTCGGCGCTCGTCGTCGAGGCGGCCAAGCTCTACGAATCGGGCGTGGCGAGCGCCGAGGACATCGACCTCGCCTGCAAGCTGGGCTTCGGCCACGCGATGGGCCCGCTGGCCACGGCGGACCTCACCGGCGTGGACATCCTGCTGCACGCCACCGGCAACATCTACACCGAGTCCCAGGACGAGAAGTTCGCGCCGCCGGAGCTGATGCGCCGGATGGTTGACGCCGGTGACATCGGACGCAAGAGCGGGCAGGGCTTCTACACGTACTGAATCTCACGTACGTGTCGGCACTGAAACCGCACAAGCCCCAGGGGTTTCACCCCTGGGGGTGAATTCGGTATCGGTTCGCTTACAGACGGCAACCAGTTCGCCGCTGAAGCAGTCAAACGTTGCACAGCCACCGTCACGGAGTACGCCACCGCACTCTCGGGGAGCGCATATGTACATCAGGGGCGACCACGTCGAGCTGGTCGTCGGGGGCCGCCTCGACGTCCGCAGCGCGGCGGACGCCCGTACGGTCCTGCACTCGGCCGTCGACGACGGAGTCGGCGACCTCGTGCTCGACCTGTCCGAACTCGACTCCTGGGACGCCACCGGCCTCGGGGTGATCATGGGCGTCCACCGGCGGGCCGGCCGGATCGGCCGACGCCTGGTGCTGCGCGACGTCCCGCCGCAGATGCAGCGCCTGCTGGTGGCGACCCGGCTGCACCGGATCCTGGCGATCGAGGGCGGCATCGGCGTGGAGTCCCTGCCCCGCGTGTGACCCCCGGCACGGGTGGGGCCCGGGCCACCGGGAGAGACCCGGTCAGGCTGCGGCGAAACGCCCGACGCGCCCAATCCTCACGAGACTGTGATGTCTCGGACGGCCCGGTACCCCGGGCTGTCGGAGATACTGTGCGAAGGTTTAGGGTTCGGCTGCCCGCTGACCCTGTAACCCTCTAGCGGGCCCGGACCAGAAGCGACAGCGCAGTGTGCGGCAAGGCCGGGAGGGGCTTTCGGCACTCGACGCTTTTGGGGGGCTTGAACCTATGGACCCGATCAACCGGGGACCCGAGGAGCACGGCCATGACGGTGACGGCAACCCGCCGCGCCCGCGCCCGTCCAGGGATCCCCTCACACCCGACTTGAAACCGTCGCCGACCCTGGCCCGCACGGTCCAGTTGATCACCGGCGACCTGCTGCTCACGGTCAACCCCGTGGACGGCAGCGAGATCGAGATCTGCCCGCCGGGCGAGCGGCCCGGCCGGCCCGAGAAGCTCACCGCGGCCGCGCGCGCCGAGGCCGACCGCGCCGCCAGGCCGCCCGTCCCGCCCGGTCCCGCGCAGCCCGCACTGCCGCTGCTCGGCCGCCAGGACGAGCGCGAGGGCCTGGTCAGGCTGCTCGCCCGGGGCCGCTCCGTACGCCTCACCGGCCCCGCGGGCTCCGGCCGCACCAGCCTCCTCGACGTCGTCGCCGAGGACTGCACGGACCTCGCCCCCGACGGCGTGGTCCGCCTCGACGGCTCCCACCGCACGGCGACCGAGCTGCTGTACGACCTGTTCTACGCCGTCCACGACGCGCCCCTGCACCGCCCGGACCGGGACGAGCTGACCGAGTACGTCCGGGAGATCGGCGCGGTCGTCGTGGTCGACGACGTCGAGTTCGGCGGCGCCGCGCTCGACGAACTGCTCGACGCCACCCCCGAGTGCGCCTTCGTGCTCGCCACCACCCCCGAGGTGCCCGCCCCGACCGCCGACGCGGCCGTCGCGGAGATCCTCCTCGGCGGCCTCGACCGCGCGGGCGGTGTGGACCTCATCGAGCGCGCCGTCGGCCGTGTGCTCACCGAGGAGGAGTCCAACTGGGCCGGCGACCTCTGGTTCGAGTCCGAGGGCCTGCCGCTGCGCTTCGTCCAGGCCGGCGCCCTGCTGCGGCAGCGTGACCGGCTGCGGGCCGGCGTCGGCGCCGTCGACGAGTTCGGCGTCTTCGCGGACGTGCTGCCCGTCGACGCCCCGTTCGACGCCGAGGCCACCGAGGACGTACCCCTGCCCTCGCTCGGCGAGGCGGCCGCGCCCGCCCCGCTGCTCGCCACCCGGCTGAGCACCTCGGCCCGCGCCACCCTGCGCTTCGCCGTCGCCCTCGGCGGCGAGATACCGCACCAGGCGCACCTGCCCGCGCTGGTCGGAGACACCCACGCGGACGCCGCTCTCGGCGAGCTGGCGGCCTGCGGCCTGGTCTCCCCGGTGGGCTCCCGCTACCGGCTCGCGGCGGGCGTCCTGACCCAGCTGGAGGCCGCCGGCTACGCCGACGACATCGAGACCCGCGCCCTCACCGCCGCCCGGCACTACGCCTGGTGGGCCGGACACCCCTCGGTCACCCCCGAACGGGTGTGCGCCGAGGCCGACGCCCTGCTCACCGCCCTCGCCGTGCTGGCGCCGGTGGCCGTCCCGCCTGCCGACGGCGAGGAGAGCACCGTCGCCCAGCTGGCCCGCACGGCCGCGCCCGCGTTCGCCGCCGGACTGCACTGGAGCGCCTGGGAGCGGGCGCTGCGTTCCGGCGCCGAGGCCGCCCGGCTCACCGGGGAGGTCTCCGAACAGGCCTACTTCCACCACGAGTTGGGCGTCCTCGCGCTCTGCGGCGGACAGTACGACCGAGCGCGCGCCGAACTGGAGGCGTCCATCGGCCTGCGCGGCGCGCTCGCCGACAAGCGCGGCACCGTCGCCGGCCGCCGCGCCCTTGCCCTGGTCGCCGACCGCACGGGCGACGTGCCCGGCGTGCGGGCCACGGCGGGCGAGGAGGTGCCCGACGCCCGCTCCGAGGAGTCGGCCTCGCCGTCCGGCGGGGTGCCCGCGGTCTACCCGCCGCTCGTCGCGGACACCTCCACGCTGGTCACCCACCAGGCCTCGGGCGGGGGCGCGCACAAGGGCCGCGGCGGTCTGCGGGGCCTGGCCCGGCGCAACCTCGTGGCGGCCGGCGCGGGGGCGATGCTCGTGGCCGTGCTGGGCACGGTCGTGACGCTGGGCGCCACGTCGGACAACGACGCCAACACCCCATCCGATCAGGTCGGCGTCAACCCGTCCGCGAGCCAGGGCCTGGACGACGGCAGCCTGGGCGCCGACACACCCAAGAACGACGACGGCAGCGGCAGCAGCGGGGCGCCGGCGGCCGCGCCGACGGATCCGGGCCCCGACGGCACCTACGGCACGTCCGACGATCCGACGCCGACGGGCGGCGCGGAGCCTTCGGACCAGCCGAGCGGGACGAAGGGGTCGGGCGGCTCGTCGAGCAAGCCGACCAAGTCGCCCTCGGCCACGCCGAGGCCGAGCCACAGCTCGCCGAGGCCGCCCTCGTCGCCACCGGCTTCCTCCCCCTCGACCCCCTCGTCGACGCCCTCGGCCTCGCCCTCGACGTCGCCGTCCGCCAGCCCGAGCGACACGACCGGCAGCAGCGCGTCCGCCAGCGCCTCGCAGACCGCCTCCGAGAGCGCGTCGGAGGGCACCGGGGCGGGGACGCCCAGCGACTCGGCACCGGTGATCTGAGGCCGCCGGACGCGCGCCCGGCGCCGCGTCCGACACAGTGCCCGAAACGGAGAGGGCCGGGTCCGTCCGCCGGACCCGGCCCTTCTCGTCGTACGCGGTGGTGTGCGGCCCGCTCAGAACAGCCGCAGCTTGTCGTCCTCGATGCCCCGCAGCGCGTCGTAGTCCAGGACGTGGCAGCCGATGCCGCGGTCCGTGGCCAGGACGCGGGCCTGCGGCTTGATCTCCTGGGCCGCGAAGACACCCCGCACCGGAGCGAGGTGGGGGTCGCGGTTGAGCAGTTCCAGATAGCGGGTGAGCTGCTCGACACCGTCGATCTCACCGCGCCGCTTGATCTCGATCGCGACGGTCCGGCCCTCGGCGTCCCGGCACAGGATGTCGACCGGGCCGATGGCGGTCATGTACTCGCGCCGGATCAGCGTGTAGCCCTCGCCGAGGGTGTCGATGCGGTCGGCGAGCAGCTCCTGAAGGTGTGCTTCCACGCCGTCCTTGATCAGGCCGGGATCCACGCCCAGTTCGTGCGAGGAGTCGTGGAGGACCTCCTCCATCGTGATGATGAGCTTCTCGCCCGCTTTGTTGACGACCGTCCACACGCCCTCCTCCGCGCCGCTGCCTTCCTTCAGCGTGCAGGGCGGGGACATCCAGTTCAGGGGCTTGTAGGCCCGGTCGTCCGCATGGATCGAGACGCTGCCGTCCGCCTTCACCAGAATCAGGCGGGGCGCGGAAGCGAGGTGGGCGGTGAGCCGGCCCGCGTAGTCGACGGAACACCGGGCGATGACGAGACGCATGGTCGGCAACGCTACTCGACGGGCGGAGGTGCACGCGATTCGCCCTGGAAAACATCTGTTCGCTCGTGGCCGATTGTGTGCCTACTGGGAGTTCTCTATGTGCGCAATCTCCTGGTGCCGTCACCGTCGGTTGCCTACCGTAGTAAACGGGAGGTCGCGGTGCGTGTACGCAGCGTGCTCGTTGTCTCGCCATGGCGAACTCCCTTTCCCTGTCCGGCAACCCCTGCGTTCCGGGGGTGCGAGAGGAGAACCCATGTCGCTCGACGTCTCACCGGCCCTACTCGAACAGGCCGAGCGAGGCGAGGTCGACGAAGCAGAATTCGTCGACTGCGTCCGGACCTCCCTGCCTTACGCATGGGAGATGATCAGCTCCCTGGTGGCTCAGCTGAAGGTGGACGGCGACCAGTTCGCCGACAACCAGACGCCCCCGCCGGACGAGCAGGCACGAGGCCAGCTGCTGCGCGCGCTCGCGAGCGACGCGATACGCGGCGCCCTGCAGCGGCACTTCGGTGTGCGGCTGGCCTTCCAGAACTGCCACCGGGTGGCGGTTTTCCCGCTGGACGACTCGGTCGACGAGACGCTGGCGCGTTTCACCTCGGTGCGTAGTCAGGTGCTGAACCAGTCCCCCGAGTTCAGGGACTGCTGACGCAGTGAGCCGCCTGCTTGCCGCTCCGTACGCGGGAGGTGCAGTCAGTACCGGAGCGGCAAGCTCCCCGCGTCGCGGGGATGTTCAGCCGAGCTGCGGGAGCACCTCGGCGCCGAGTCGTCGTACGTTCTCCTCGGTCGCCGCCAGGTCTCCCGAACCCTCGACCAGCAGGGCGAAGCGGTTGATGCCGGTTCGCTCGCTGGTCGCCGCGAGCCGGTCGGCGCACAGCCGCGGGGTGCCCACCGGGTGCAGCCCGCAGAGCAGTTCGGTGTACGCCAGCGGGTCGCGCATCTGCCGGGCGCGGCCGTCCACCGTCACATGGGCGTCCAGCCCCTGCTTCAGCCAGCCCGGCATCGCCTTCGTCAGCGCCTCCACCGCGTCCGTACGCCGGTCCGCGACCTGGCAGACCCCGGCCGAGACATGGGCCGCGCCACGGATCTCCTGCGCCGGCCGCCCGGCCGCGCGTGCGTGCTGTCGCCACAGGGCCACCATCTCGGCCTTCTCCTCGTCCCCGATGTGCATCCCGAGCAGCATCGGCAGGCCGCGCTCGGCCGCCATCCGCACACTCGCCGGGGACGTGCAGGCGACGACGACCTCGGGTCCCGTGCCGTCCGTCAGGGATTCCGACGGCCTGGGCACGACGGGGACTTCTCGGAAGCCGAAACGCTTCCCGCGCGCTTCCACCGACGGTTCGCGCAGCCAGCGCACCAGCAGATCGAGTGATTCCGGGAACCCGCTCTCGTACGCCTCCAGGCCGGCGCCGAAGACCTCCAGGTCGACCCACGGCCCGCCGCGTCCCACGCCCAGCGAGAACCGGCCGCCGCTGGTCACATGCAGCAGCGCGGCCTGTTCGCCGAGGGCCACGGGATGGACGGTGGGCAGTACGCTGACCGCGGTGCCGACCCGGATGCGCCGGGTGCGGCCCAGGAGCAGCGCGGCCAGGGTGACCGCCGACGGACAGGTGCCGTACGGCACGAAATGGTGCTCGGCCAGCCAGACCGTGTCGAGCCCCGCTTCTTCGGCGACCTCGGCGGAGCGGACCGCACGGTGCAGCGCCTCCCCCTGGCCCTGCCCCGGGAACTGGGCCGCCAACACGAAACTTCCTACACGCATTGCACTTTCCTGCTTCCTTGGCTCCGACGCGGAGCTCCCCCACTCGGCATAACCGTCTGACACGTGCCGAGGTCACGGCCTGACGGAGAGATTTGCCGATTGTCTGGAGAATCGGTCGCCCAGGAGGGGGACTTGTGGGGTTCGGTGCCCTACGCGTACCCCCGTCCACGCCGCGTAGGCTGGACTTGGCCCGTGCTTCCTGTATAGCCCCGTGAGGTGTCCCGTGTCCCCGCGTCGCAACCGTCCCAAGGGCTCCGGCTCCGGCCGGAGCGCCGAGGACGACTCCGCCGGCCGCTACGGCGGCTGGCAGTCCTCGGAGAGCTGGCAGGGCGACGAGTGGAGCGTGCGGCATGTGGCCGGGTCGAGCGCGCAGGGCAAGGCCTACCGGTGCCCCGGCTGCGACCAGCTGATCCCCGACGGGGTGCCGCACGTCGTGGCCTGGCCCGAGCACTCGGGCGTCGACGAGCGCCGGCACTGGCACAAGGCGTGCTGGAACGCACGGGACCGCCGCACCACGCGGGTGCAGCGGTCCCGTGACGCGCCCAGATTCTGAGCCGTCCTCCGGCTCCGGTCGTCAGACGTCCCGCTTCTCCAGCAGCGCGAAGGCGCCGGCGAACGCGACCGCCGTGACGCCCAGGGCGATCCACAGCGGGTCCCAGCCGGACGGGCCCGACTCGCTGAGCGAGGTCGAGTAGAAGACGCTGAGCTGGTTCGGGATCGAGTACTCGAACAGGGCCTCGCGGACCTTCTCCAGCGACGCGGAGAACATGAACAGCGCGATCACCAGCGGAGCCAGCAGGACGCCGATCATGATGGTGATGGCGCCCGCCGAGTGCCGGATGATCGAGCCGACGACCAGCGACAGCAGGCCGAGCAGCGCCACGTAGAGCGAGACGCCGATCGTGGCCTTGAACCACTCGCCGCCCGACGGCTGCCTCGCCCCGTCCAGCAGGGACACGTCCGCGAGGGCCACGAGGACGGCCGACGCCAGCGTGACGACGAACGCGACCGCGAAGAACACCAGCGCCTTCGCCGTCAGCACCCGCCCGCGCGACGGGCACGCGGTCATCGTCGTGCGGATCATGCCGGTGCCGTACTCGGAGGCGGTGGTCAGCACGCCGAGCGTGATGATGCACATGCTGCCGAGGAGCAGCCCGAAGAATCCGAACGACAGCGGGTTCTCGGACGCGAGATCCCCCTCAGAGGCGTTGCTCGCGACCAGCACGGCGGCCAGCAGGCCGATGCCGATGACGAGCAGCACGAACACGCCCAGCGTCCACATCGTGGAGCGCACGGACCTGATCTTCGTCCACTCCGACCTGATGGCGTGCCCGAGGTGGGTACGCACGACGGGGATCGGCGAGGTGTAGGTGGGGTACGCGGAACCGGCCGTCGCCTGCCAGTGCGGTGCGGGTGTGGCCTGCGGCATCGGGGGCTGGGGCGTGCTCATCGGGCGTCCTCGGGCTTGGTCAGGGCGTCGGTGGCGGGTGCGGGTGCGGGTGCGGGTGCGGGTGCCGGGGTGGCGTCCGCGACCGGGGCCGGCGGGGCGGCGGGCGCGGCCGGCGGGGCCGCGGGTGTGCCCGTGGGCGCCGCGTACGGGTTGGGCGCCGCGGGAGCGCCCTGACCGCCGTACGGGCCCGCGGGGACCTGGCCCGGGGCCGGCTGCTGCATCGCGAACGGCTGTCCGCCCTGCTGGGGCGGCGGCGGGGCGTACCAGCCCGGCTGTCCCTGTCCCGGTACCGGCATCGGAGGCTGCGCGCCGGGCGGCAGCTGCTGCATCAGCCCGGTCCGCTGGTCGATCGTCGAGCGGTAGTCGACCGCGCCCTGCGTCATCCGCATGTACGCCTCCTCCAGCGAGGCCTGGTGCGGCGACAGCTCCCACAGCCGCACCTCGGCCTCGTGGGCGATGTCGCTGATGCGCGACAGCGGCAGGCCCGTCACCCGCAGGGCGCCGTCCTGCTCCGGCAGCACATGGCCGCCCGCCTCGGCGAGCGCGGAGCCGAGCTTCTCGCGCAGCTGGGGCTCGGTGTCGGGGGTGCGCACCCGGGCGAAGTCGGCGGAGTTGGCCGAGATGAAGTCGCGCACGCTCATGTCGGCGAGCAGCTGACCGCGCCCGATCACGATGAGGTGATCGGCGGTCAGCGCCATCTCGCTCATGAGGTGGCTGGAGACGAACACGGTCCGTCCCTCCGCCGCCAGCGACTTCATCAGGTTGCGTACCCAGAGGATGCCCTCCGGGTCGAGGCCGTTGACCGGCTCGTCGAAGAGCAGCACCTGGGGGTCGCCGAGGAGCGCGGCGGCGATGCCGAGCCGCTGGCCCATGCCCAGCGAGAACCCCTTGGAGCGTCGCTTCGCCACGTCCTGGAGCCCGACCACACCGAGGACCTCGTCCACGCGCCGGGCCGGGATGCCCGAGAGCTGGGCGAGGCTCAGCAGGTGGTTGCGGGCGTGCCGGCCACCGTGCACGGCCTTGGCGTCGAGCAGGGCACCGACCTGGCGCGGGGCGTTCGGCAGCTTGCGGTACGGGTAGCCGCCGATCGTCACCGAACCGGCGGTGGGGTTGTCCAGGCCGAGGATCATGCGCATGGTCGTCGACTTGCCCGAGCCGTTGGGCCCGAGGAAGCCGGTGACAGCGCCCGGCCGTACCTGGAAGGAAAGGTTGTACACGGCGGTCTTGTCGCCGTAGCGCTTGGTCAGGCCGACAGCCTCGATCATGCTCCGCACCCATCGAAAGGATCAGGACAGCGGGGCGCACGCCCCCGTAAGGGTTAGGAGCTTATCCGGGCGCTGACGGTTCCGCCCAAGGGCGGGTAAAAACACCGCAGGTCAGCACGGTTACTAGGCGTCGCGTCTCTTCAGCAGCAGGTAACCGCCCGCGAGTGCGGCGATCACCCACAGCAGCATGATCCCGAGGCCGCCCCAGGGGCCGTAGGGGGTGTCGTCGCCGGCCCGGGGGACCACCTGAAGGATCCGGCTGCCGGCCTGGTCGGGCAGGAAACGGCCGATCTTCTTGGTCGCGTCGACGTTGCCGAGGACGTTGGAGATCAGGAAGAAGAACGGCATCAGGATGCCCAGCGACAGCATCGGGGAGCGGAGCATCGCGGCGACGCCCATCGAGAACATCGCGATGAGGGTCATGTAGAGCCCGCCGCCGATCACCGCCCGCAGCACACCCGGGTCGCCGATCTGCGCCCGGTGCGAGCCGAGCACGGCCTGCCCGAGGAAGAACGCGGCGAAGCTGGTGACCAGCCCGACGGCCAGGGCGAGCCCGGCGGCGACCGTGATCTTGCTGAACAGGAACGTGCCGCGCTGCGGCACGGCGGCCAGCGAGGTGCGGATCATGCCGGTGCTGTACTCGTTGGAGACGACCAGCACCCCGAACACGATCATCGCCAGCTGTCCGAGACTCATCCCCGCGAAACTGATGAACGTCGGGTCGAAGGACAGCCGCTGCCGCGGGCTCATCTTGTCCAACTCGCTCCTGGACAGCGCCGAGATCAGCATGCCCAGGACGATGGTGACCACGACGGTGAGGGAGAGCGTCCACACCGTGGACGCCACGGAGCGGATCTTCGTCCACTCGGACCTCACGACCTGTGCCGCCGCCATGCTCAGCCCCTCTCCCAGACGTTGTCCCACTGCTGCGGCAGCGCCGTGTCGGCATGCGCGTGGTACTCGACCGACTCCGCGGTCAGCTGCATGAACGCCTCCTCCAGGGAGGCCTGCCGGGGACTCAGCTCGTGCAGCACGAGCTGGTGCTGCGCGGCGAGCTCCCCGATCTGCTCGGGCTTGCCGCCGTCCACCTCCAGCACACCGCTGCCGGACTCCACGACCGTGATCCCGGCCTCGTGGAGCACGTCGAGCAGCCGCTCGCGCTGCGGGGTGCGGACCCGGACGTACGAGCGGGAGTTCTGCTGGATGAAGTCGGCCATGGAGGTGTCGGCGAGCAGCCGCCCCTGGCCGATGACGACCAGATGATCGGCGGTCAGCGCCATCTCGCTCATGAGGTGGCTGGAGACGAACACCGTCCGGCCCTGCGCGGCCAGCGATTTCAGCAGGTTGCGGATCCAGTGGATGCCCTCGGGGTCGAGACCGTTCACCGGCTCGTCGAACATCAGGATCCGCGGATCGCCGAGCAGCGCCCCCGCGATCCCGAGCCGCTGACCCATACCCAGCGAGAATCCCTTGGCCTTCTTCTTCGCGACCGCGGTGAGCCCGACGGTGTCCAGCACCTCGTGCACCCGGCTGCGGGGGATGCCGTTGCTCTGGGCGAGGCACAGCAGATGGTTGAAGGCACTGCGCCCGCCGTGCACGGCCTTGGCGTCCAGCAGGGCGCCGATGTACGTCAGCGGGTCCTTGAGGTGGTCGTAGTGCCTGCCGTCGATCCGGACGTCACCGGCCGTCGGCCGGTCCAGGCCGAGCATCATGCGCATGGTGGTCGACTTGCCCGCCCCGTTGGGCCCGAGGAAGCCCGTGACGATGCCCGGTCTGACGGTGAAGGTCAGGTGGTCGACCGCCACCTTCTCGCCGTACCGCTTGGTCAGCCCCTCGAGCTCGATCATGCGCCCACGCTAGGGCGGCCGTTGGGCGGCTGCCACCCGGGTGGGCAAACAGCGTCCGACGGCGTGGCGACGGCCGTACGCCGAAGGCCCGCACCCACGGGGGAGGGGTACGGGCCTCGGTTTCGCTACGGTGTCACCGGGTCTGCTGGGCCGGGACCCCGCGGGAGATCGGCTCGTCGTCGGCAGGGGTGCCGGCGGCGGCCACCGCGGCGCCCGTGAGCGTGGCGAGCATCTCGCGGACGTTCGTCAGCTGGGCGTTGATCGAGTCACGGCGGTTCGTCAGTGCCGCCAGCTCGCGCTCGGATTCCGAGCGGATGCGGTCGGCCTTGGCGTTCGCGTCGGCCACGATGTCCTCGGCCTGGCGCTGGGCCGTCTCGACCGTCTGACGGGCGCGACGCTCCGCGTCCGTGCGCAGCTTCTCGGCCTCCAGACGCAGCTGCTCGGCGCGGTGCTCGATCTCGGCGAGACGCTTCTCGGCCTTCTGCTGACGCGAGGCCAGGTCGCGCTCGGACTGCTCGCGACGCTTGGCGAGGTTCGTCTCGAAGTCGGCGGCGGCCTGCGCGGCCTTGGCGCGGGTCTCCTCGAAGAGGGCGTCGGCCTCCTCGCGCTTGGACTGCGCGTCCTTCTGGGCCTCGGAGCGCAGCTGCGAGGCGTCGCTCTTGGCCTTCTCGACGATGCGGACGCCCTCGTCCTCGGCCTTGGACTTGCGCTCGGCGGCGAACGACTCGGCGTCGTTACGGACCTGCTGGGCGGCCGACTCGGCGAGCTCGCGGTGCTGCTCGGCCGCGCGACGGGCCTCCTCGCGCAGGTCCTTGGCCTCCTCCTCGGCGAGGCGGAGGATCTTCTCGACACGCGCGCCGAGACCGGCGTACGACGGCTCGGCGTCGGTGACCTGAGCCTGGGCGTTCTGCGTCTCGAGGTGGAGCTCCTCGATGCGCTTCTCGAGAGCGGTGATGCGGGCCAGAGCGCTGTCACGGTCGGAGACGAGCTTCGAGATGCGTTCGTCCACCTGAGCGCGGTCGTACCCACGCCGCACAAGCTCGAAGCCGTAGGGGGAAGTGTCGCTCATGGGGTTCCTGTCGAATGAGACCGGTGAGGTGATAGGTGGAATCCTAGGGGCCGGAGCGGTGTGTCATCGAGCGGATACGTGTTTGATCTGGAGAATGACACCCCTTTTGAGTGGCTCGCCGCCGGACAGCTTGCCAAAAACCCGGTCAAAGGCCCCAAGGCTTAACGGAACTCTCACAATCCGCTAGCCCTCGGTCGGCTTGCCCCCCGCGCGGGGGGCGCCGACGCTCGCGCCCGCCTTGACCCCGCCGTCCTTGCCGCCCGGGGTCTCGAAAGACTCCAACGCCTCCAGGACGTCCTGGACACGGGAGATCTCGGCGTTGATGTCCTCGCGGCGCCGCACCAGGATCTCCAGCTCGCGCTTGCCCTCCTCGACCGTCTGCCTGGCCTCGCGGATCGCCTCGGCCTTGAGCTCCTCGGCCTCCCGGACCAGCGAGGCCTTCTTCTGCTCGGCCTCCTTCAGGAGCAGTTCGGCCTTCTTGACGGCGGCGATCCGCACCTTGCCGGCCTCGGAGTTGGCCTCCGACACCAGGTCCTTGGCCTTCGCCTGCGCCTTGCCGAGCTGCTCCTCGGACGCCTTGATGAGCGCGTCGCAGCGGTCGCCGGTCGACTTCATCGTCTCGGCGGCCTCGCGGCGGGCCCGCTCGTGCAGCTCCTCGATCTCGGTCGTGATGCGGTCGCGCAGCTCCTCCGCGCGCTCCCGGATGGCGGTGGCGTCCCGGCGGGCGCCGACGAGCAACTCGTCCGCGTCCGTACGGGCCTTCTCCACCCGTCCGTTGCCCTCGATCGTCGCCTCGGACACCAGTCGCTCGGCCTCGGTGCGGGCCGCGCCGACCATCGTGTCGGCCTGGGCCTCCGCGTCCGCCGTGGCCTGCTGCGCCTGCTGCTGGGCCTCGGTGAGCAGTTTGTCCGCCTCGGCCGCGGTCTCCGTGATGAGGGTGTCGACCTGCTCGGCCGCCTCCGCACGCCGCTTGTGCGAGTCCTGGCGGGCCTCGTCGAGGGTGCGCTCGGCCTCCTCGCGCGCCGCTGACACCAGCCGCTCGGCCTCCTCCGCCGCCTCGGTACGCACCCGAGCGGCCTCGGAACGCATCCGCTCGGCGTGCTGCTGCGCGGAACCGACCGTGTCGGCGGCCTCGGCGCGCAGCCGCTCCGCGTCCCCGGTGGCGTCCCCGATCAGCGTCTCGGCCGCGGCGAGTGCCTCGGTCCGGACCCGCTCGGCCTCCGCGGCCGTCTCCGACTGGAGCCGCTCCGCCTCGGCCGTGACCTCGGTGATGAGCGTGTCCGCCTGCGTCGCCGCGTCCGACCGGATGCGGTTGGCGTCGTCCCTGGCGTCCGCTCGGGCGCGTGCCGCGTCCTGGTCGGCCTGGGCGATGACGTCCGATGCCTCGGTGCGCACCTGCTGGGCGTGCGCGGACGCCTCCGAACGCAGCCGCTCCGACTCGGCGATCGCCTCCGCCATGGTGCGCTCGGCGAGCGACTTGGCGGCCTCGGTCTCCTCGTGCGCCTCGCGCCGCAGCCGGGTCGCGTCCTCGCTCGCCCGCTCCCGCTCGGCGTACGCGTCGGCGCGGACCCGGTCCGCCTCCTCCTCGGCCTCCCGGCGGGTCCGGTCCGCCGCATGCTCGGCGGCGGAGCGCAGCCCCTGGATCTCCTCCTGCGCCTGGTCGTGCAGCCCGGTGACGGAGTCCCGTACCTGCTGGGCGTGCTGCTCGGCGGCGGACACCATCTCGGTGGCGCGCCGGTCGGCCTCCTCGACCAGCCGTACGGCCTCGACCTGGGCGTCCTCGACCCGCTTGCGCGCCGACGCGAGCAGTTCCTCGCTCTGCTCGCGGGCCCGCTCGCGCTCCTGGTCGGCCTCCTGGCGGGCGGAACCGAGGAGTTCCTCGGCCTCGCGGCGGCGCCGGACGGCCTCCTCCTGGGCGGCGGCCAGCGTCTCCGAGGCCTCCGTCGCCAGTCGCTCCGCGGCGGCCTGCGCCTCCGAGCGCACCCGGTCGGCGGTGTCCTGGGCGTCCGTCTTCAGCCGCTCGGCCTCGGCCGCGGCCTCCGAGCGCAGCCGTACGGCGATGTTCTCGCCCTCGGCCCGGGAGGCGGACGCGTCGGCGGCGGCCTCGTCGCGCAGCCGCTCGGCCTCGGCCTCGGCCTGTGCCTGGAGAGTGCGGATGCGCTCGGCGGCCTCGGTGCGCAGCCGGTCGTTCTCCTCGGCGGCCTCGCGGCGGATCCGCGCGGCCTCCTCACGGGCGTCGGTCAGTGCCTGCTCGGCCGACGCGAGCCGGTCCTCGGCCTCCGTGTGCAGCCGGGCCAGCCCGTCGGCGGCCTCGGCCTGCCGGGCCGCTATGGCGCGCTCGGTGTCCTCGCGCAGCTCGGCCGCGGCCCGCTCGGCGTCCGCCTTGATGCCCTCGGCCTGCTCGGTGGCCTCGTCGCGGTTGCGCTCGGCCTCCTTGCGGGTGCGCTCCAGCGTCTCCTCGGCCTGCCGGCGCAGCGTGGTGGCGCGTTCGATGGCCTCGGTGCGGACCTTCTCGCTGTCCGTGGTGGCGCTCTGGCGCAGCTCGTCCGCGTCCACCTTCGCCTTGGCGAGCAGCTCCTCGGCGGTCCTGGCCGCCTCCTCGATCTGCTGGACGGCCTCCCGCCGGGCCTCGGCGCGGATCTTCTCGCCCTCGCCGACCGCGTCGGAGCGCAGCTGCTCGGCCTCACCGCGCAGCCGGCGGGCCTCCTCCTGGAGCTCTACCGTCTTGGCGCGGTACTCCTTGGTGTCGTCCTTCGCCGCGCCCTTGAGCTGCTCGGCGATGTCGTGCGCCTCGGCGCGCAGCCGGTCCGCCTCGGTCTCCGCCTCGGTGCGGATCCGCTCGGCCTCCTCGGAGGCCGCCTTGGTGGTCTTGCGCGCGTCCTCCTGCGCCCGGTTGAGGACGTCCTCGGCGGTGCGCGCGGCCTGGCTGAGCTGGGAGGCGGTCTCCTCGGCGGTGGCGCTGCGGGCCTTGTCGGCGGCCTCGGCGAGGATCTTCTCGGCCTCGGCACGGGCGTCCGCGACGACCTGCTCGGCGTCCGCCTTGGTGGCCTCGGCCTCCTTCGTGGCCTCGGTGACCAGCCGGGCGACCTGCTCCTTCGCGGTCCGGGTGCGCTGCTCGTTCGTCGACTCGGCGCCGGACAGCGCCTTGGCGGCGGCGTCCTTGGCCTCGGCGAGCACCTTCTCGGCCTCGGCGCGGGCCTCGCGCAGCGCCGAGTCGGCCTCGGCGGCGCGCTGCTCGGCGGCGCGGCTGAGTTCGCCCGCCTGGCGGCGGGCCGTGTCGGACTCGGTCGCCGTGGAGGTGCGCAGCGCCTCGGCGTGGTCGGTGGCCTCCTGGGCCTGGGTGGAGGCGGCGTTCAGCAGGCGCTCGGCGTCCGTGCGGGCGCGCCGGAGCAGCTGCTCGGCCTCCGCGCGGGTCGCCTCGGAGTCGCTCTGGAGCCGCTGGCGGGCCTCCGCGGTGACCCGCTCGGCCTCCGCACGGGCGGCGGCCATGGCCTGCTCGGCCTCGGCGCGGGACTCCTCGAGCAGTCGGCGGGCCTGCGACTCGCTGCGGGCGCGCAGCTGCTCCGCCCACGCCACGTTCTCGTTGACGTGCGACTCGACGGTCTGGCGGCGCTCCGCCAGCTCCTGGTCCAGCTGCTGCCGGCGGGCCACGGCCTCCTGGTGCAGCTCGGCCTGGAGCCGGGCGGCCTGTTCGGCGTGCTCCTGGAGGATCCGCTGTGTCTGCGCCCGGGTCTGGCTGAGCTCGCGCTCGGCGTCCTGGCGCAGCTGATCCGCCTGCATCTGCGCGTTGCGCAGCATCTGCTCGGCCTGGTACCCGACGTCGCCGCCGTCGAAGGCGGGCCGGGACATGATGGTGCGCCGCGCCTCGTGCAACTTGGCGCGCAGCACCTCGACCTGGTAGCCGAGGTCCTCGGCGTGCTGGATCGCCTTTTCCCGCTCGGTCTTCAGCCGCTTCATCTCGGCCTCGAACCGAGAGAGGTGGTCGACGTCAGCCGCCGGCTCTCGCTCCTGGCTCTCGTAGCCCCGCACTGCGCGGTCCCATCCGTCCCCTGGTCGCAAGCTTCTCCTACGAGCTCCGTTCATCCGCCGAACGGGGCCCCCGGGGAATGGTGTCAGATCGACAACGGAGCATGGGCTGCTGCCCCGACGCTCGTCCCCCGAAACCCGGACCCCGGCATGCGGTCGCCCCGATGTGAGCGACGACCGCCCCCAACCCTACCGGCCCATATGTACGAGGGTCAGTGCTCAGGTGACTCAACCGGTGCCGAAGTGACGAGTTCTGTCAGTACACCGTGGCAATCCTTGGGATGCAGAAAGGTGATTCGCGACCCCATGGAGCCGCGTCGTGGCTCCTCGTACAGGACGCGTACGCCCTTGCCCCGGACGTCCGCGGCGTCCGCGTCCACGTCCGCCGTGCCGAAGGCGATGTGATGGACACCCTCGCCGTTCTTGTCGAGCCACTTCGCCACGGTGGAGTCCGGGCGGGTCGGCTCCAGCAGCTGGAGGTACGACGCGCCGCCGTCGGACGTATCGTTGATCTTGAGCATGGCCTCGCGTACGCCCTGCTCCTCGTTGACCTCGGAGTGGAACACCTCGAAGCCGTATGTCGCCCGGTAGAACTCGACGGTCTTGTCGAGGTCGAAGCAGGCGATCCCGATGTGGTCGATTCGCGTCAGCATGCTGCCAGTGCAGCGCTCCGAAGGTGGTTACGCAACGTGCGCGCGATCACACCGACAGCCGGATGACGGGTGGACTACCGCTCAGTACATTCGAGTAAACCCTCGTTCACTCCTCGGCTGTGCAGGCCGGTAAGGGGATCGCAGCTCATGTCTTCTGGAACGAACAGCTCGGTGATCGTCGCGGGCGCTCGTACGCCCATGGGGCGGTTGCTGGGCTCGCTGAAGTCCTTCTCGGGCGCCGACCTCGGCGGCTTCGCGATCAAGGCCGCCCTCGACCGTGCGGGCATCGGCGGCGACCAGGTGCAGTACGTGATCATGGGGCAGGTGCTCCAGGCCGGGGCGGGGCAGATCCCGGCCCGCCAGGCCGCGGTCAAGGCCGGCATCCCGATGAGCGTGCCGGCGCTCACGATCAACAAGGTGTGTCTGTCCGGCCTCGACGCGATCGCGCTGGCCGACCAGCTGATCCGCGCGGGCGAGTTCGACATCGTCGTGGCGGGCGGCCAGGAGTCCATGACCAACGCCCCCCACCTGCTCCCGAAGTCCCGTGAGGGCTACAAGTACGGCGCGGTCGAGATGCTCGACGCGATGGCGTACGACGGTCTGACCGACGCCTTCGAGAACATCGCCATGGGCGAGTCCACCGAGAAGCACAACACGCGCCTGGGCATCGGCCGTCCGGAGCAGGACGAGATCGCCGCCCTGTCCCACCAGCGTGCCGCCGCCGCCCAGAAGAACGGCGTCTTCGAGGCCGAGATCACCCCGGTCGAGATCCCGCAGCGCAAGGGCGAGCCGGTCGTCTTCAGCAAGGACGAGGGCATCCGCGGCGACACCACGGCCGAGTCGCTGGGCAAGCTGCGCCCGGCGTTCACCCGGGACGGCACGATCACCGCCGGCACCTCCTCGCAGATCTCGGACGGCGCGGCCGCCGTGGTCGTGATGAGCAAGGCCAAGGCGCAGGAGCTCGGCCTGGAGTGGATCGCCGAGATCGGCGCCCACGGCAACGTGGCCGGGCCGGACAACTCTTTGCAGTCGCAGCCGTCGAACGCGATCATGCACGCCCTCAAGAAGGAGGGCCTGGAGGTCTCCGACCTCGATCTGATCGAGATCAACGAGGCCTTCGCCGCCGTCGCGGTGCAGTCAATGAAGGACCTCGGCGTGTCCACGGAAATGGTGAACGTCAACGGCGGGGCCATCGCCCTGGGCCACCCCATCGGGATGTCCGGCGCCCGGCTCGTGCTGCACCTGGCGCTGGAGCTCAAGCGCCGCGGCGGCGGGGTCGGCGCGGCCGCGCTGTGCGGTGGCGGCGGCCAGGGTGACGCCCTGATCGTGCGGGTAGCCAAGGTCTGAGTTCCCGGTACGTCTCGTAAGCGAACGGAGCTGTGATGCAGGACGTCTCCTCTCTGGTGGCCCAGGCCAGGGAAGGCCGGCCGCGGGCCGTGGCCCGGCTGATCTCCCTGGTCGAGGGGGCGTCCCCGCAGCTGCGGGAGGTCATGGCGGCGCTGGCGCCGCTCACCGGCAACGCCTACGTCGTCGGTCTCACCGGCTCCCCGGGGGTCGGCAAGTCGACGTCGACCTCGGTGCTGGTGACCGCGTATCGCAAACAGGGCAAACGTGTCGGCGTCCTGGCCGTCGACCCGTCCTCCCCGTTCTCCGGCGGGGCCCTGCTGGGCGACCGCGTCCGGATGTCGGAGCACTCCTCCGACCCGGGCGTCTATATCCGCTCCATGGCGACCCGCGGCCACCTGGGCGGGCTCGCCTGGTCCGCGCCGCAGGCGATCCGTGTCCTGGACGCGGCCGGCTGCGACGTGATCCTGGTCGAGACGGTCGGTGTGGGCCAGTCGGAGGTGGAGATCGCCTCCCAGGCGGACACCTCGGTGGTCCTGCTGGCCCCCGGGATGGGCGACGGCATCCAGGCCGCGAAGGCGGGAATCCTGGAGATCGGCGACGTCTACGTGGTCAACAAGGCGGACCGTGACGGCGCCGACGCCACCGCGCGCGAGCTGAACCACATGCTCGGCCTCGGCGAGTCCCGCGGCCCCGGCGACTGGCGCCCGCCGATCGTCAAGACGGTCGCCGCGCGCGCCGAGGGCATCGACGAGATGGTCGAGGCCCTGGAGAAGCACCGGGCCTGGATGGAGGAGCGGGGCATCCTCGCCGAACGCCGCCGGGCCCGCGCGGCCCGCGAGGTCGAGACCATCGCCGTCACCGCCCTGCGCGAACGCATCGGAGACCTGCACGGCGACCGCCGGCTGAGCGCGCTGGCGGAGCGCATCGTGGCGGGCGAGCTGGACCCGTACCGGGCGGCGGACGAACTGGTGGCCGGACTCACGCAGGGCTGACAGGGGCGGTCCGCCCGCCCCCTGGCCGACTCACGCGGCCCGTGGGTACGTCGACCGCGTGTTCCTCCTCTTGGCACAGCCCGCGCCCGCGCCCGCGCCCGCGCACGGCGAACGGCACCAGGCCGGCGCCGTCGCGGCCCTTCGGCGTCCCCTCGCTGCGGCGTCCGCCGGTCCGCGCACCGTCATGCCGGGCGGGCGTACGGGCGGAGACGGCGACGCTCGTCGGCAGGGCCGGGGCGTACGCGAGGAGACGGCGGCGCTCTTCGTCAGGGACGGGCCGGCAGGCGGAGCTCTGTTCGGGCGCCGCCTGCCGCTGTTCGACCCGGAGGCGCCGTCAGGGGCGTCCCCGCTGCCCGCGCAGGTGCTGCGCGATGGGCTTCAGAGCCTTGTCGAGTTCCGCCAGGGCCTCCGGGGAGACCAGGTCGATGAAGTGGTTCCGCACGGACGCCACATGGTGGGGCGCGACCTTCTGCATCGTCTCCAGGCCGTGTTCCGTCAGGACGGCGTACAGTCCGCGACGGTCGGACTCGCAGTTCTCCCGGCGCACCAGGTTGGCGTTCTCCATGCGAGTGATCTGGTGGGAGAGCCGGCTCTTGGACTGGAGGGTCGCGGAGGCGAGGTCGCTCATCCGCATCCGGTCGTCCTCCGACTCGGAGAGGTTCACCAGGATCTCGTAGTCGTTCATTGTCAGGCCGAACGGCTGCAGGTCCTTTTCGAGCTGGTAACTCAACAGCCTGTTGACCTCCAGGTGGGTGCGCCAGGCGCACTGCTCCGCATCGGTCAGCCAGCGCGTGGCCGTTTCGGTCTCCATGAATGAAGTCTACCTAAAATGTTGAAAGGCGAACTAGTGAGGGTGGTGTGACGGTGCGCACGCGTTCGATGTCACACTCCGCAGACTACCGCTCACAGCCCGAAGCGACGCTGGAGGTCTCCCAGCTGTCCGGGAAGGCGCGGTGCGCCCGGTTGCTGCCCGTGCCCACCTGGGACCCCGCCGCCACCGGGCACTCCGGCCTGCTGCGGAACCGCCCCCGTGGCCTGCTCGGCCATGAGGGTCTCGGTCGACTGGAGCAGCACCGTGCCGGCCCCGACGAACTCGAACTGGTGCTCCTCCCCGGAGGCCCCGCCCAGGCCTGTCATCGCACGTAGACCGCCCATCAGGCCGGTCATGTACCCATGGTCGTAGTGATGGCACGGCGACGGGCAGTCGGCCCACCCGACGAGCGCCTGTGGGTCCACCCGGATCGGGGGCTCCATGAACACCACCGGACCGTTAGATGCGGCGACAAACTTGCCGGTTCCGATAAGGGTCAGAAAACCCGGCACGATTGACTGCTTGAGAGCGAGACTTGGCTGAAAAGCGAGCAGATTGCCGGAGCGAATGGTCAGGTTGCCGTCTTCGAGGTCGTACGAGTTCACGTCGAAAGCCCGGTCGGCCAGCAGCATCTTGCCCGAGCCCTCCGCCACGACCCAGTCGCTCGCGTGCAGGGGCGAATGAAACGACGTACGGACAAGTCGGTCCAATCGCCCGTGCCCGACGCCGTTGAACTCGATCGAGCCGTAGTAGGCGATCATCTTCCCCTTCTGCAGGAACCACTGGCTCCCCTTGAGCTCCACGCAGAAGGTGTAGTTGTTGACGTTGTCGTCGACGGGCAGCGTCATCGGGTCGTGCACCGTCGGGCCGCCCGGAGTTCCGTACGCGCTCACAGCTTCTCCTCCGAGGCCTGGACGTACACCGCGCCGCTGCCGGTCAGCTCCAGCTGGAACGCCTCCCCGGAGCCACGGCCCACCATGTCGCGCCAGCCCAGGGCCGTCGACAGCTTGTTGCGGACGTCACCGTGGTGGGCGACGTAGGCCTGCGGGTCGACGTGGACGGGCCGCTGCGGAGTGATCGGGATCTCGAAGACCCCGCCGTGGGCCATCACCGCCACCGCGCCGTGCCCCTTGAGCGTGGTCGTGAACAGCCCCTGGCCGGTGACCTGTCCCCGGACCATGCCCATCACGCCGCCCTGCGAGCCCATGAACATCGTGCCCTGCTGGAGCGTGCCCTCGAAGGCGAGCAGGCGGTCCGCCTCGACGTACAGCGTGTCGCCGGTGAGGCCGATGACCTGGATGTGGTGGCCGCCGTGCCCGAACAGGACCGTGCCGCTGCCCTCGACGGTCATCAGCGGGGTGGCCTCGCCGGAGACGCGGCGCCCGATCATCGACATGATCCCGCCCTGGCCGCCCTGCACGTTGGGCGTGAAGGACACCTCGCCCTTGTAGGCGAGCATCGCGCCGCGCTGGCTGAACAGCCGTTGCCCCGGGACGACGGTCGCCTCGATCATCTTCGAGTTGATCTCACGGAAGGTCATGTCACACATCCCCCGCGATCGTGTTCCGCTCGCTCGGCTGGACGTACACCAGGCCGTCCCCCTCGAAGCGGATCTGGAAGGCCTCGCCGCCGCCCTCACCGAGAAGTGTGCGGAACGTCACGCCGGACTGGAAGGACTGCCGGACGTTCCCCTGGTGCGCGATGTACGCGCCCGGGTCGACGGTCAGCGGGTACTGCGGGCTGACCCGGAGCACCACCGCCGGCCCGTCCGAGGTGATCGCGGCCTGGCCGTGTCCCTCGACGGTCGTCGTGAACAGCCCGTTGCCCTGCGAGGCACCGCGCAGTCCCGTGAACGTGGTGCCGGTGCGCAGTCCGGCGTCCGTCGCGAGCAGATTGCTCGACTCCACGTACAGCTTGTCCCCCTGGAGACTGACGAGGTTGATCTCGGAGGCACGGTCCGCGAACCAGCACGTGCCTTGTCCCCTCACCTCCATCACGGTCATCTGCTCGCCGGTGAGGCGCCGGGTCACCATGCCCCGCAGTCCCTCGCCGCCGCCACTGAGCTTCTTGAAGGCCATCTGCCCGTCGTACGCGACCATGGAGCCGTTCTTCGCCTTCACGGCGTCCCCGGTCACGTCGACGGCGAGCACCTTGCTGCCTTGAAGTCGGAACATCGCCACGCTGCGAAGGTAGCCTCCCCCCGGCCGCGCGGACAGGGCCCACGGGTGGAGAAGGTCCCTGAACGCACCCCTAGGGGAAGCCGGACGGGAGCAGGATGGGCGCCGTACGCGAGCCGGACGGACGCCGGTCGGTGTCCGGGCCGGACCCGCTCCCGGCCCCCGCCGATACGTTTGCCACAATGGACGAAAGCTTGTGCGTGCGTTCACAAGCCGTCGACGTCCTGACTCCCGCCGAATATCCCACCGAAGGTGACCCGTGGACCTCAAGACCGCCACCGCCCTCCGCCGCCTCCGACTGGTCTCGGCCCCGGAGGCCGTCTCCTTCCTGCTCCTGCTCCTCTGCTCGGTGCTGAAGCGGACCACCGACTTCGACGGGGTGCCCGTGATGGGGTCGGTCCACGGCGTCCTGTTCATCCTCTACGTGATCTTCTGGGCGGACGCCTGGAACCGCGCGAAGTGGTCTTTGAGGACCGCCGCGCTCTATTTCGTCCTCTCGGTCCTGCCGACCGGCGGCTTCTTCGCCGAGCGCAGGCTCCGGCGCGAGGCCGAGGACGCGGTGATCGCCTCCCGCGCCCGCATGGAAGGAAAGGTGAACGCATGATCGTCGCCTTTTCGGTGACCCCGCTGGGGGTCGGCGAGGACGTGGGGGAGTACGTCGCCGACGCCGTCCGCGTGGTCCGCGAGTCGGGTCTGCCCAACCGCACCGACGCCATGTTCACCTCGATCGAGGGCGAGTGGGACGAGGTGATGGACGTCGTCAGGCGTGCCGTCGCCGCTGTCGAGGCGCGGGCGCCGCGGGTGTCCGTCGTCCTCAAGGCCGACATCCGGCCCGGCGTGACGGACGGACTCACCTCCAAGGTGGAGACGGTGGAACGCCACCTGTCCGCGTAGCGCGCGGGCGCGACCGGCGTGCACGCGGGAGAAACCCCGGTCCCGGTGGGCCGGGGTTTCCTTGTGTCCGCTGATTGAGCGATCGCTCAAAGGGGTGTAGGTTCAGGCGCCGAGAGCTTGAGCGATCGCTCAAACTCCGGTCAAGCGGCAGGCCGACGTGGGGGATTGACGGATGGGGCTCTACGTAGAGGCGCGGATACGGGCCGGCCTCGAAGACGTGCGGCCGTACATCCAGGACCCGGCCCGGCACCGGCGCTGGGACCTGCGCGTGCTGCCCCTGCGCACGGTCGACGACGCCGGGATCCCCGCCGACGGGACGGAACGTCCGCACCGCACCTGTACCTCCGCCCCGCGCGTACGTCCCGACGCCACCCGAACCTCCGTCCCGCGCCGCTCCTCCCCGCATCCGCGCGCCCCGTTCGCCAGGGGTGGCGGCTACCGGCGCCTGGTCCCCGACGGCGACGGCGTCCGTCTCCTCATCGGTTACGACTACAGCACCCGCGGCGGCGCCCTCGGCGCGCGCGCCGACCGGCTGCTCCTGCGGCCCCTCATGGTCTGGGCGACCGCCTGGTCCGTCGACCGGCTGCGCCTGTGGCTGGAGAGAGGGGTCACCCCGGAGCGGGCGCTGCTCAACTGGTGCGTGGAGCTCGCCGTCCGAGCCGCCGTCATCACCGTCGCCTGCACCGGCCTCGGCGTGCGATCGGTCCTCCTCTTCTTCGGCCCCTTCGCGGCCTCGATGGCCTATCTGTGGCCGCTGCTGCTGACCACCGTCGTCTGCGTGGCCCTCTACAAGCAGCCCCTCGCCCGCACCCCGGCCGCCCGCCGCTGCCTGCGCACCACCGGCCGCGCCCGCCTGATCCTGCGCCCCCTGGAGAACCCGCGATGACCTCGGCGCTCCGTACCGTCACGGGCCCGGCGCCGGCGAGCGAGGCGTACGCCGACGCCGACACCGACACCGACGCCCGCAGCGCCGACGCCCGCAGCGCCGTCGGCCGCTTCCGCTTCCGCTGCCGCTGCCGCTGCCGCTTCCGCTTCCGTCTCCGGGTCCGCACCCGCGTCCAAGTTCGCGCGGCGGACAGGTGCTTCGGGACGCCGCCCGGCCAGGGAGGGTCGCGCGCGGCGACGTACGCGGAGGTCAGCGAGCGCGCTGTCCGTCCCGGACCGCGCCCCGTGCGCGCGGGAGCCGCCGCGTGAGCCCGGACACCGCCAAGGCCCAGGAGACGAAGACCAGGCTGCTCGACGGGGCGCTGCGCACGCTCGCCGAGCAGGGGATCGCCGGGACGTCGGCCCGGGCGATCGCGGCGGCCGCCGGAGTCAACCAGGCGTTGGTCTTCTATCACTTCGGATCGGTCGACGAACTCCTCGCGGCAGCGTGCCGGTACGGCGCGGAGCGGTCGGTGGCGCGCTACCGCGCCCGCTTCGCCGCGGTGACCTCCCTGTCCGAGCTGCTCGTCCTGGGACGTGAGATCCACGAGCAGGAGCGGGCCGACGGGCATGTCGCCCGGCTCGGCCAGCTGCTCGCCGGCGCCCAGACCCATGCGAGCCTGGGGCCGGCCACGGCCGCGGGCCTCGATCTGTGGATCGCCGAGATCGAGCGGGTGCTCGTCCGGGTGCTCGCGGGGACCCCGTTCGGGGAGTTCGCGGATCCCGCCGGACTGGCGCGGGCGGTGGCCGCGTCCTTCGTGGGCATGGAGCTGTACGAGGGAGTGGACGCGGCCGGGGCGACGGCGGCGCTGGACACCCTGGAACAACTCGGCGCACTGGCCGCCGCGTTGGAGGAACTCGGCCCGGTCGCCCAGCGGGCGGTGCGGCACCGGCTGCGCCGGACGGGTCGACGCTGACCACACCGCCATCAGGGGCCCGGGATTGAGCCATTCGCGCCCCACTTGCCGTAAACGGGTGAGCACACATGGCGAGTCGCATATGCGGACCATAGCTTCGACTCATGAACAGAAAACAGATCAGATACCTCGGCTGCACCGCACTTGTGGTGGCCTCGGGGCTGACCGGCATTCCGTCGGCCAATGCCGCCAACGCGCACGTGGTGCATCCGGGGGAATCGATCCAGAAAGCGGTTGACGCCGCGAAAAAGGGCGACACGATTCTCATCGAGCCCGGCACCTACCGGGAGAGCGTCCGCATCACGAAATCCGGTCTGACCATCCGCGGGTCGGGAAAGAGGACCGTACTGAAGCCGGCCACCAAGGCCGGCAACAGCTGCGCGACGGCCGGCAACGGGATCTGCGTCGAGGGCACGTCCGCCAAGCCCGTCACCGGCACCACCGTCCGCTCGCTCGTGCTGAGCGGATACAAGAAGAACGGCCTGTGGGCCACCAACACCGACGGCCTGACCGTGCGGTGGGTGACCGCCGAGAAGAACGGCAACTGGGGCTTCGCCGAGGAGCGCTCCGTGCGGAGCCTGTTCGAGGGCAACGCGGCCCGGGACAACGGCGAGTCAGGTCTGTTCCTGTCCAACACGGTCAGCACCGAGGCCGGCGCCAAGGACGCACGCGGCACCCTCGTCCGCCACAACGCGCTGACGGGCAACCGCATCGGCATCACGGTCCGGCGGCTGCGCAACGTCACCGTCGAGGAGAACGAGCTGGCCGGCAACTGCGGCGGGGTGTTCGTCGTGGGCGACGAGAACAAGCCGCGCGCCGGAAACATCGCCGTCCGCGGGAACAGCGTCCACGAGAACAACAAGTACTGCGCGAAAACGGCTCGGCTCCCCTTCGTCCAGGGCGCCGGAATCGTGCTCACCGGCGTCGAGAAGAGCGTCGTGGAACACAACGACATCCGCGACAACGTAGGGAAGTCCCCGTTCTCCGGCGGAGTGGTTCTGTACAAGAGCATGGTCGGCGCCTCGAGCGACCACAACGTCGTCCGGGACAACCAGCTGACGGGCAATTCCGCCGACCTGGCCAACCGGGACACCGGAAAGGGAAACACCTTCGACCACAACACGTGCCGGCGTTCCGAACCTGCCGGAATGTGCTGACCGGCCGACCCGTGTCTTTGCTGGACCAAGCGAATCGAGACGGTACATGACCACTGTGAGTCCCGCCCCCGCGTCGGCTCCGGCCGCCGCCCAGCAGTCCGCCCCGCAGGCCGCCCAGCAGCCCGCTCCGGCGATGCGGCTGAGGGAGCTCGTCTTCGGGGCCGCCTGCGCCGCGGCCGTCCGGGCGGCGGCCAAGCTCCGCGTCGCCGACGCGCTCGGCGAGGAGCCCGCCGACGCGGAGCAGCTCGCCGCCAAGCTGGGCACCGAGCCCCGGCCCCTGCTGCGCCTGTTGCGGGCCCTGTCCTGCTACGGCGTCTTCGCGCAGAACGAGGACGGCCGGTTCGTCCACACCAGCATGTCCCGGCTGCTGCGCGAGGACGACCCGCACAGCCTCCGGTACATCTCCCTCTGGTGCACCGAGCCCTGGACGTGGGACGCCTGGCCGCTCCTCGACGAGGCGGTGCGCACGGGCGGCAGCGTCTTCCAGGATCTGTACGGCAAGGGGTTCTTCGACTACCTGCACGAGGACGCGCACGACTCCGCCCATGTCTTCAACCAGGCCATGACCACGTCCAGCGAGCAGTCGGCGCGGGACGTCGCGGAACTCCTCGACCTGACCGGCGTGTCGACGGTCGCCGACATCGGCGGCGGCCAGGGGCACGTCCTGGCCAGCCTGCTGGAGAAGCACCCGAGTGTCCAGGGGACCCTGCTCGATCTGCCGCGCGTGGTGGAGAAGGCGGACCCCCGGCTGCGGGCCGGCGGGGCGCTCGCCGAACGGGCCCGGATCGTCGGCGGGGACTGCCGTGAGGACATGCCCGTCGAGGCCGACCTGTACATCATCAAGAACATCCTGGAGTGGGACGACGAGAGC
This sequence comes from Streptomyces sp. NPDC059582, assembly GCF_042735715.1. Lineage (NCBI taxonomy): Bacteria > Bacillati > Actinomycetota > Actinomycetes > Kitasatosporales > Streptomycetaceae > Streptomyces > Streptomyces sp. NPDC059582. The sequence goes on along the minus strand of NZ_JBHWCC010000007.1, from coordinate 47,857 downwards.
ACTCGCAGGACCCTGCGGAACGTGATGGCGATGGCCCGCCCCGGGGCCAGGGTCGTCATCATCGAGAACCTCGTCGACGACACCCCGTCGATGAAGTTCACCACCTCCATGGACCTGATGCTGCTCCTCAACGTCGGGGGAGCCAAGCACACCAAGGAGAGTCTCGTCACCCGCATGACGGAGGCCGGTCTGACCGTCACCGACATCCAGCCGGTCAACGCCTATCTGCACGCGTTCGAGTGCGTCGTGCCCGCCTGACCCGTCGCGCTCCCAGCGGTAGAACTCCTGGGCCATCGCGTCCTTGGGGCTGCGCCAGGTCGCCGGGTCGTAGGCGCTGACGTACGCGGTGAGCCGCTCGCTGATGTCCCGGAAGGACGGATGGTCGGTCACCTTGGCGATCGCGGGGCCGAGCGGCCGCTCGCCCTGCACGAGATGCATGTACACGTCGTCGAACTGGAACAGGGTGCGGCGGGTCACACCGACGAGGCGCGGCAGCTCGCCGCTGTCGGACTCCGCGAACACCTTCGCGATGTCCTGGGCCGAGCCCGGCGCCATCCGGGCCACGATCAGGGACTGGTACATGGGAGGAGCGTCCTTTCGGGGGGCGACAAGCCGGGCGGACCGTCCGGAGGGACGGTCCGCGGGCCGACGGGCTTGAGGGAGGGGATCAGTCGGTGGTGACGGAGGCGGTCGCGTGCTGCCGGGCGCGCTGCTCGACCTTGTCCCGGATGAGCTTGAGCTGGACGACGGAGTTGCGGTTGATGTTGTCCGTCATCCACGCGTCGTCCACGGGCGCGTCGGGCTTCATCTCGAAGTCCTGCGTCCAGTGCATCCGCGTGCCCTCGGGAGTCTCCGAGTACACCCACTTGATGTTCATGTAGGCGAAGGGACCGGTCTCGACCCGGCGGGCCAGAACCGTGAGGTGAGCCCGGTCGGGCTCCCGCTCCGACACCCAGCTCCAGACCTTGCCGTTGTCGTCCGGGTGCATGGTGAGACGGAACGTGGTCTTGCCGTTCTCCCGCGACAGGACCTCGACCGACGCGTACTCGCTGAACAGCTGCGGCCAGTTCTCGATGTCGTTGGTCATGTCCCAGACGAGGTCCAGGGGAGCGGCGATGGTGATCTCGTTCTCGGTGTGTCCGGCCATGTTCAGGCTCCTGCCACTACGTTGCTGCCGACGAGGTCGAGGAATTCGCGAGGGGTCCTGCACCGCTCCGCGTCGGGCGGCAGGATCATGCCGTGGTTGTTCTCCAGCTCGCCGACGATGCCGAGCAGGCCGAGCGAGTCCAGCCCGAACTCGTCGAAGCCGGAGTCGAGCCGGTCCTCCAGCTCCCGCGCGTCGACGGTGACGCCGGCCGCCTTCTTCATCAGAGCGGCCAGCTCCTGGACGGTCAGTTCGTTGTGCATCTGTTTCTCCTTCTCATCAGAGGGCCTGGGCGCCGTGCCGCAGCACGAGTGCCGCGTTGGAGCCCATGAGTCCCCGGCTGACGACCAGTGCCGTGCGCAGTTCGGCGGGACGCGCACGCCCCGTCACCAGGTCGAGGTCGTGGCAGGGGTCGTAGACGTTCGGCGTGGGCGGCACGAGGCCGTGTTCCATGGCCAGCACCGCCGTCGCCACGTCCAGCACCGGAGCCCCGCAGTACGCCCGGCCGATGCCGGTCTTGGGCGCCGTCACCGGCACCCGCCGGCCGTGCGCGCCGAAGACGTCGGCGATCGCCAACGCCTCGGCACGGTCGGCCGCCGGTACGCCGAACGCGTCCGCGAACACCACGTCGACCTCCTCGGGAGCGCACCGGGCCTCGTCGAGCGCGACCCGGATCGCCTGGGCCAGCCCCTCCCGGGACTGCTCCCAGCGGGTCGCGCCGGTGAAGGTCGCCCCGTGCCCGGCGACGAACGCCCGGACGGCGGCGTCCCGCTCCCGCGCGACCGTCTCCTCCTCGATGACGAGCATCGCGCCGCCCTCGGCGGGCACGAACCCACAGGCCTCCTCGGTGAAGGGCCGGTAGGCGCGTGTCGCCTCCTCGCTGGTGCTGAGGGCCTCGTAGCCGAGCTGGCAGACCATCGAGTACGGCGCCAGCGGCGCCTCGGCGGCACCGGCCACGACCACATCGGTGCCCCGCCGGACCGCCCGGGCGGCGTGCGCCAGGGCGTCCAGGCCACCGGCCTCGTCGCTGGCGACCACACCGCACGGTCCCTTGAACCCGCCGCGGATGGACACCTGGCCGGTGCTCGCCGCGTAGAACCAGGCGATGGACTGGTACGGACCCACGAACCGGGGGCCCTTCCCCCACAGCCGCTGGAGTTCCCGCTGCCCGAACTCACCACCACCGGATCCCGCGGCGGTGACCACACCGACCGCGAACGGCTCCCGGTCGGTGTCGGCGCGGCCGAGCCGGGCGTCCGCCAGGGCGCCGTCGGCGGCCGCCATCGCGAAGTGGGTGAACCGGTCGGTCTGCACGAGGAACCGCTCCTCGATCAGTTCCGCCGGATCGAATCCGCGGACCTCGCCGGCGATCCGCAGGGGCAGGTGCTCGCACCCCTCGCGGGTCACCCGGTCGAGGACGCTGACGCCCTCCTGCGTGGACTTCCAGAAGGTCTCGGTACTCACCCCGTTGGGGGCGACGACGCCTATGCCGGTGACGGCGGCGCGCCGAGCTCGCTGTGGCTTCATCGCGTCCTCCCATCTGGTCGGGTCAGGATCACCGCGGACTGGAAGCCCCCGAAACCACTGCCGACGGAGAGCACGTTGCGCAGCTTGGCCTTGCGCGCGGTGCGCGGCACGTAGTCCAGGTCGCACTCGGGATCCGGGTTCGTGTAGTTCGCCGTCGGCGGCACGACCTGGTGGACGAGGGCCAGGACACAGGCCAGGACCTCGATCGCCCCGATGGCTCCCAGGGAGTGGCCCACCATCGACTTGATGGAGCTCATCGGCGTCCGGTACGCGTGATCACCCAGCGACCGCTTGACCGCGGCGGTCTCGTGGCGGTCGTTCTGCTGCGTGCCGGAGCCGTGGGCGTTGACGTAGTGGATGTCGGAGCCGTTCAGCTGGGCGTGGGCCAGCGCGTCGTCGATGGCGCGCGCCATCTCCAGGCCCTCCCGGGTGAGACCGGTCATGTGGTAGGCGTTGCCGAAGGTGGCGTAGCCCCCGACCTCGCAATACACGTGCGCGCCGCGGGCACGGGCGTGTTCGAGCTCCTCCAGGATGAGGACCGCTCCGCCCTCACCCATGACGAACCCGTTGCGGTCCCGGTCGAACGGCCGGGAAGCGTGCTCCGGGTCGTCGTTGTTCGGAGAGGTCGCCTTGATGGCGTCGAAGCACGCCATCGTGATCGGTGAGATCGGCGAGTCCGAGGCACCGGCTATGCAGACGTCGACCCGGCCCTCCTGCACTGCGTGGAAGGCGTAGCCGATCGCGTCGAGGCCGGAGGTGCAGCCCGTGGAGACGGTCTGCACCGGGCCGTGGGCGCCGAACTGCTCGGCGACCTCGGAGGCGAGGGCGCTCGGAGAGAAGGCGCGGTGCAGGTGAGGGCCCGACCGGCGGTGGTCGACATCCCATCGCCGGCCGGTCTCACTGACCGCGACATAGTCGTTCTCGAGGCGCGTGGTGCCACCGACGGCGGTGCCCAGGGACACCCCCATGCGCCAGGGATCCTCCTTCTCCGGGTCGAGTCCCGAGTCGCGCACCGCCTCGCGGGCGGCGACCATGGCGAACTGGACATAGCGGTCGGCTCGTTCCGCCGTCGCCGCGTCGATTCCGTGGGCGGACTGGTCGAAGTCGACCTCCGCCGCGATACGCGAACGCAGACCCGCCGGGTCGAAGAGCGTGATGCCCCTCGTCGCGGTGCGGCCGTTCGCCAGGAGGTCCCAGAACGCCGGTACGCCCACGCCACCCGGGGCCACGATTCCGACGCCGGTGACCGCCACGCGCCGGGTCATGACACTGCCTCGGCTCGCACCGGCGTCATGTTCCGGCAGGCCCCCTCCGTCTCGTCGGTCACCTCGGTGTCGACGTGGCCGAGCTTGGGGCGCGGCGCCAGCGGGCCCAGGTGGAAGACCATCCGGGCCTCCACGTCGCCCACGTTGCGGAAGCGGTGCCGCATGTTGATCGGGATCAGCAGGCCCTGGTCGGCCCGGATCGGGAAGGTCTCGTCGTCCAGGTCGACCTCGAGCTGACCGTTGACGACGTAGACGAACTCCTCGGAGTACGGGTGGTAGTGCTCACCGATGCGGTCACCGGGCTGGATGATGGCGAGGCCCATGAAGCCGCTCTTGGCACCCACCGCGGTGGGCGTGAGCAGGGCGCGCAGATCACCTCCGCGTCGGGTGTTGGGTTCGGTCTCGCTCAGGTCCACGATGCGTGGGCGGGGCGTGGTCATGTGTGTTTCCTCCGGTTGATGTGTGCCGACGGCGCCTGCGCGTCCGGCCGCGGGCCGGGCCGGACGCTCCGGTCAGACGCCTGATGAGGTGCGGTCGCGGTCGGTGACCAGCTGCATGTCGGACCGCTCGAGGAAGCGCGCGACGTCCTTCTCGGTCGTCGGCGCCCCGTCGACGCCGAGCGCGTCGGCGTCGAGCAGGCGGGACAGGACGGCCCCGTTGCGGCCACCCTTGAGACCGAGCGTCAGCACGGGGTCGTGCGTGATGTCGCCCCACACGTCCACCAGACGGACGACGATGTCGTCACGCTGGAAGATCGTGCTGCCGTGCAACGGGTTGGCGGGGTCGTCGGCCGCCAACTCGTCCTCGCGGGCGAGCAGCCGGGCCAGGGCCATGCCGGACCCGGGCTTGGCCGGGTAGAACATCGCGTGCCGCTTCACGTCCCCGGGCTCCCCGGTACGGACCGCCACGTGGTGCACGGCGGGCAGCGCCGCCCGGGTGAAGAAGACCCGGGCCGAACCCGGATCGCTGAGGTCCCGGTCCTGCTCCAGGTAGGGGTTGATGGCCTCCTCGACCGCCCGGACCTCGGGCTGGCGGGACACGTGGCGCAGTGCGGCCATCAGGTCGCCCTCCACCTCGATGGCCCGGACCACCCGGTTGCCGTGCATGAACAGCGAGGTGCGGCGCAGCCGGGTGTTCTCGTCGACCTGCGCCTGCGGCGAGGCGTAGCCGGAGAGGATCTCGGCGACCTTCCGCTCGCTGCCCGGCTTCACGGTGAAGGTGAGGGCGTGGCGCACCACACCGTCGCCGAGCCGGGCCGTCGCCTGGAGGCGGCCCTTCTCCGACTCGGGCAGCGGCGGGGAGACGTTGCCCGTCTCGCGCACGATGCTGAAGCGCAGCGAGCGGGTGTCACGCACGCAGCTGTGCAGCGGCTGGACCGTCTCGACGTGCTCCTCGCTGTTCACCCAGGCGAGGAACGGCGGGGCGCTCTCCCACTCGCTGGTGATGAGCCACTGCGAGGGGTTCTCGATCGACTGGCACAGCTGGTCGCTGATGTGGCCGGGTACGGAGGCCACTTGGTTGCGCATCCGCTCATAGGCCTTCAGAAACTGCTTCTGGGCGCCGTCATGAAGGTCCAGCAGCAAGATGACCCGCAGGCGGGAGCCGTCGAACGCGGACTGCGAGACCCGCTCCGACACGCGCTCCGGCACCTGTTCCGACACACGTTCCGTTACTCGTTCCGAGATTGTCATCCAGCACACATCTCCTCAGTGAGGTCCGGGGCGCTCCCGGTGTCGGGAACGGCGATCAGCCCGGACCCCGATCGTGGTTCGGTCTCGGGGACGGCGCGAGTCGCGTGAACCACGTGGGTGACCACCCGGGCGAACCGGGTGAAATACCGGGTGACCAGTCGGGTGAATGGGGCGAGCGAACCCCTCCCGCCGGGGCATGGAAGCCCTGTAGCCGGGGGTCCATGGAAGCCCTGTAGCCGGGGTCCGCTGCTGGAGGCATTGATGACCGAAGAAGTCGACCACCACGTACCCGTTCTTGTCGTGGGGGGCTCCCTCGTGGGCCTGTCCGCCTCACTGTTCCTGGGCCGTCTCGGCATTCCGCACCTGGTCGTCGAGAAGCACGCGAGCACCTCGAGGCACCCGCGCGGGCGAGGCAACAACGTCCGCACGATGGAGCTGTTCCGGGTCGCCGGAGCCGAACAGCCCATCCGGGAGGCCGCGTCGACCCTGGCGGACAACCACGGCATCCTCCAGGCCCCGTCCCTGACCGGCGGCGAGGGCGAGTGGCTGTTCAAGGAGATCGACCCGGGCGGCGGCCTGGCCCGCTTCAGCCCGAGCGGCTGGTGCCTGTGCAGCCAGAACGACCTGGAGCCGGTGCTCCTCAAATGCGCCCGTGACCTGGGCGGCGACATCCGGTTCTCCACCGAGCTGCTCTCCGTCGACCAGGACGCCGAGGGCGTCACCGCGATCGTGAAGAACCGCGAGACCGGCCGACACACCACCGTCCGGGCCGAGTACCTGATCGCGGCCGACGGTCCGCGCAGCCCGGTCCGCGAGGGCCTGGGCATCGGCCAGACGGGTCCCGGCGATCTGTTCCACAACGTGAGCGTCACCTTCGACTCCCTCAAGCTCGCGGACGCGGTCGGCGACCGGCGCTTCATCTGCTGCTACCTGACCGACCCGGAGGCGGACGGCGCGCTCCTGCCGGTGGACAACGTGGAGAAGTGGGTGTTCCACGCGCCCTGGCACCCCGAGCGCGGCGAGACGCTGGAAGACTTCACCGAGGAGCGCTGCGTCGCGCACATCCGACGGGCCGTCGGCGTCCCCGACCTGGACGTCAAGATCACCGGCAAGGCGCCGTGGCACGCGGCGCAGCGGGTCGCCGAGCGCTACTCGGCGGGCCGGATCTTCCTCGCCGGCGACTCCGCCCACGAGATGTCGCCGACCGGGGCGTTCGGTTCCAACACCGGTATCCAGGACGCCCACAACCTCGCCTGGAAGCTCGCCGCCGTCCTCAACGGCTGGGCCGGCCCCGGCCTGCTGGAGTCGTACGAGACCGAGCGGCAGCCCGTGGCGGAGGCGACCAGCGCGCGCGCCGCGGCCCGGTCGGTGGAGCACAGCCACCCGGGCTACGCCCCCGCCGCCGGTGCGGCCGGAGGCGGTGCCGGCGGCCGTGGCGGCGGCGGAATGCAGGGCGGCGTCCTCAAGGTGGCCCTGGGCTACCGCTATCCGCGCGGTGCCGTCGTCGGTACCGACGCCGAGGGCCCGGTCGTGCCCGAGCAGCTGGCGATGACGGGCGAACCCGGCAGCCGCGCCCCGCACATGTGGCTCCTGCGCTCCGGCGTCCGTACTTCCACCCTCGATCTGTACGAGAGCTCCCTCGTCCTGCTCAGCGGTGCCGACGACGACGCCTGGCACACGGCGGCGATCCGGGTCGCCGAACGTCTCGCCGTACGTCTGGAGTCGTACCGCATCGGCAAGGGCCCGCACGCGGACCTCGCCCCCCAGGACGCCACGGACTGGTCCGAGGTGCACGGCACGACAGCGCGGGGCGCGGTGCTGGTCAGGCCCGACGGATATGTGGCGTGGCGGTCGCAGGGCATGGTGGCCGACCCGGAGACGACGCTGTACGACCTCCTGGCGTCGCTGCTCGACCTGGTCTGAGTCCGGGGACCGCACGACGCGGGATCACCCACGGCACCCCTGAGGGGTCTCAGCCTCCCGAGGCGAGAGCGATCCCCAGGGGTGTCCGTTCGTACAGCACCTGGTGTCCGTACCGTCGCGCGGTCAGCAGGCCCGTGTCGCGCAGGGTGGTCAGATGCGCGGACACCGACGACGGCGCGAGCCCCAGCCGGTGCGCGAGGGCCGAGGTGGTGGCCGGCTCGTCCAGCGCCGTCAGCACGGCGGCCCGGCCGCGTCCCAGCAGCCGTACGAGCGCGTCGGGCAGCCGGTCCGCGGGCTCGGCCCACAGACCGCCGATCCCGCGCGCCGGGTAGACGAGCGTCGGCTGCCAGGGCGGGTCGAAGCCGCTGATCACGTCCGGCCAGCTGAACACGCTCGGCATCAGCACCAGCCCCTGTCCGCCGAGATCCCGTTCGTACTCGACGCGCGCCTGGACGGTCAGCGTCCCGGCGTGCCAGCCGCAACGCCGGTTGATCTCGGGCAGCAGCCCGCCGAGCCCGACCTCGGCCAGCCGGCGCGAGTGGAAGGCGATGTCCGCCTCCAGCAGGGCCCGCAGCCGGGGCCAGTCGGGGGCGAGGAGGGTGTGCCAGACCTCCTCCAACGTGTCGGCCAGTTCCCGGATCATGCCTGCCGGGTCCGCCAGCCAGGCCCGGCCCCGCGGCGAGTCCAGCGCGCCCGGGGTGTCGGCGAGCGAGCGGGCGGTGTCCGCGCGGGCCGCCTCCGGATCGGCGGCGCGCACCCGGGCGATCTCCTCCTCGAAACCCGCCGCCGGGCCGATGGGCGGCGGGCCCAGCCAGTCGGGGGAGTGGCCGCGGCGCGGCATCAGCAGCCACAGCCCGGTCAGGTCGAGCGCGTCGGCCGCCGTACCCATCCGGCGCAGCCAGTGCGCGTGGTAGCCCTGCCGGTCGGGCCGTTTGAGGGTGCGCACCACCTCCTGCGTCTCCCACAGCGCGGAGAGCGCGAACCGGCAGCGCAGGAAGTCGTCCTCACCGAAACGCAGCCGCACCGGCACGGGGCCGCCCCCTCCAGGAATTCCGTCATGACAGGCCGAAGATTCGGCCTGTGCCGAAACTCTACGACCGGCACGGCCCCCGGCCGCACGCTGGCGCCCATGCCGGAAGAGCCCGAACCCGCCACGACCCTGCCCGCACCCGTTTCGCCCCCGGGGAACCCCCCGCCCACCGGATACGCCCGCGTCTTCGCGGTGCGCGAGTTCCGGGCCGTCTTCACCGCCCATCTGCTGTCGATGCTCGGCGTGGTCGTCAGTGAGATCGCCTTGTCCGTGCTGGTCTACGACCTGACCGGCTCGCCCCTGCTCAGCGCGCTGGCGTTCGCGCTGGGGTTCCTGCCGTACCTGGTCGGCGGCACCCTGCTCGCCGGGGTCGCGGACCGTCACCCGGCCCGGCGCGTCCTGGTGGTGTGCGACCTCGTCTGCGCGGGGTGCGTGGCGCTGATGGTGACGCCGGGCGCGCCCATCGCCGCGCTGCTGGCGCTGCGCTGCGTCCTGGCCGTGGTCTCCCCGGTGTTCTCCGGCACCCGGATGGCCACCCTCGCCGACGTGCTGGGCGACGGCGACCTGTTCGTCCTCGGCCGCTCCCTGCTGCGGATCGTGGCGCAGAGCGCGCTGCTCGTCGGCTACGGGCTGGGCGGTCTGCTGCTCACCGTGGTCTCCCCGCGCCACGCGCTGCTCGTCACCGTCGCCACCTTCCTCGCCTCGGCCACCCTGCTGCGGTTCGGCACCCGGCGCCGGCCGGCCCGCGCGCGGGGCACGGGGGCCCTGGTGGGGGACTCCCTCAGGGGTGCCCGGCAGGTGCTCGCCGACCGGCGGGTACGCACCCTGCTCCTGCTGTTCTGGGTGCCGCCGATGTTCTCCGTCGCACCGGAGGCGCTGGCCGCGCCGTACGCGGACGGCCTCGGCGCGGGCTCCACCGGCCTCGGACTGCTGATGTGCGCGCTGCCGGTCGGCACGATCGCCGGGGAGCTGTACGCGGGCGCGCGGCTGCGGCCCGCCACCCGTGAGCGCGTCGCGCTCCCGCTGGTCTGCCTCACCCTGCTGCCCTACCTCGGCTACGCCCTGCACCCCGGCCTCGCCGTCTCCCTGCTGCTGCTCCTCGTCGCGGGCGCGGGCTCCGCGTACACGCTCGGCCTCGACCAGTGGTTCGTGCGGGACGTACCGCAGGAACTGCGCGGCCGGGCCATGACCCTGCTCACCGCCGGGCTGATGACGATCCAGGGCGTGGGCATGGCGCTGGCGGGTGCGGCGGCCGAGGTGGTGGGCGTGCCGGCGGCGGTCGCGGGGGCCGGAGCGCTGGGCACGGTGTGCTGCGCGCTGCTCGCCCTGCAGGCCCGCCGTACGAACCCGTCGTACGAACCCGTCGTACGAACCCGCCGTAAGAGGCCGGAGGACCGAAAGGCGAGACGGGGCTGACCGCGATATGACCGGCGGGTAATGTCTGACGACGTGCCGAAGCCGCTCAGCCTTCCCTTCGATCCCATCGCCCGCGCCGACGAGCTGTGGACGCAGCGCTGGGGAAACGTCCCCTCGATGGCCGCGATCACCTCGATCATGCGCGCGCACCAGATCCTGCTCGCCGAGGTCGACGCCGTCGTCAAGCCCTACGAACTGACGTTCGCGCGCTACGAGGCGCTGGTACTGCTGAACTTCTCCAAGGCGGGCGAGCTGCCGATGTCCAAGATCGGCGAGCGGCTCATGGTGCATCCGACGTCGGTGACGAACACGGTGGACCGGCTGGTGCGGTCCGGCCTGGTCGACAAGCGTCCCAACCCCAACGACGGCCGCGGCACCCTCGCGTCCATCACCGACAAGGGCCGCGAGGTGGTCGAGGCGGCCACCCGCGACCTGATGGCGATGGAGTTCGGGCTCGGCGCGTACGACTCCGAGGAGTGCGCGGAGATCTTCGCGATGCTCCGGCCGCTGCGGGTCGCCGCGCACGACTTCGACGAGCGATAGTCCGTACGAGCCGGTAGTCCGTACGGGCGGTAGTCGGTCGAGCGGTAGCCCGCCCGGTGACACCCCGACGAGCGGGTGTCCGGCGACCGACGGCCCGACGTGCGGCAGCCCGACGTGCGGTGGCCCCGGACAAGATCTCCCGGAACGGACGGTTACGCTCGTCCGCATGAAGAAAAGCGTGCTGACCCGCTACCGCGTCCTGGCCTACGTCACCGGTGTCCTGCTGGTCCTGCTGTGCCTGAGCATGATCGCGAAGTACGGGCTGGACATCGACGGCGCCGCCGACTTCACCCGCGTCGTCGCCATCGCGCACGGCTGGCTGTACGTCGTCTACCTGGTCTTCGCCTTCGATCTCGGCTCCAAGGCCAAGTGGCCGGTCGCGAAGCAGATGTGGGTGCTGCTGGCCGGGACCATCCCGACGGCCGCCTTCTTCGTGGAGCGGAAGATCAGCCGCGAGCTGGACTCGAAGCTCGTGGACGGCTCGCCCGCGGTCGCCAAGGCGTAATCGGCGCCCGCGGAGGCGTGATCGCCACCCGCCGAGAAGTGACCAGTACCGCCGTACGGGTGTCTGTACGGCGGTCACCCATCGACATTTACTAGGACGTCCTAGTAAATTCGAGGGTATGGACGCTGACGCCATCGAGGAGGGCCGCCGACGCTGGCAGGCCCGGTACGACGCCGCACGCAAGCGCGACGCAGACTTCACCACGCTCTCCGGCGATCCCGTGGAGCCGGTGTACGGGCCCCGGCCGGGGGACCACTACGAGGGCTTCGAGCGGATCGGCTGGCCCGGGGAGTACCCCTACACCCGCGGTCTGCACCCGACCGGCTACCGGGGCCGGACCTGGACCATCCGGCAGTTCGCCGGCTTCGGCAACGCCGAGCAGACCAACGAGCGCTACAAGATGATCCTCGCCAACGGCGGGGGCGGGCTCTCCGTGGCCTTCGACATGCCGACCCTGATGGGCCGCGACTCCGACGACCCGCGCTCGCTGGGCGAGGTCGGGCACTGCGGGGTCGCCATCGACTCCGCCGCCGACATGGAGGTCCTGTTCAAGGACATCCCGCTGGGCGACGTCACGACGTCGATGACGATCAGCGGGCCGGCCGTCCCGGTCTTCTGCATGTACCTGGTAGCGGCCGAGCGGCAGGGCGTGGACCCGGCCGTCCTCAACGGCACGCTCCAGACGGACATCTTCAAGGAGTACATCGCCCAGAAGGAGTGGCTCTTCCAGCCCGAGCCGCACCTGCGCCTCATCGGTGACCTGATGGAGCACTGCGCGGCCGGCATCCCGGCCTACAAGCCGCTGTCCGTCTCCGGCTACCACATCCGCGAGGCCGGCTCCACGGCCGCGCAGGAACTGGCGTACACGCTGGCCGACGGCTTCGGATACGTGGAGCTCGGCCTGAGCCGCGGACTCGACGTGGACGTCTTCGCCCCCGGCCTGTCCTTCTTCTTCGACGCGCACCTCGACTTCTTCGAGGAGATCGCCAAGTTCCGCGCGGCCCGCCGGATCTGGGCGCGCTGGATGCGGGACGTGTACGGCGCGAAGACGGACAAGGCGCAGTGGCTGCGCTTCCACACCCAGACCGCCGGTGTGTCGCTGACCGCGCAGCAGCCGTACAACAACGTGGTGCGTACGGCGGTGGAGGCGCTGGCCGCGGTGCTCGGCGGCACCAACTCACTGCACACCAACGCCCTCGACGAGACCCTCGCCCTGCCCTCCGAGCAGGCGGCCGAGATCGCGCTGCGCACCCAGCAGGTGCTGATGGAGGAGACGGGCGTCGGCAACGTGGCCGACCCGCTCGGCGGTTCCTGGTACGTCGAGCAGCTCACCGACCGGATCGAGGCCGACGCCGAGAAGATCTTCGAGCAGATCAGGGAACGGGGCCTGCGGGCGCACCCCGACGGGCGGCACCCGATCGGTCCGATCACCTCCGGGATCCTGCGGGGCATCGAGGACGGCTGGTTCACCGGGGAGATCGCGGAGGCGGCGTTCCGCTACCAGCAGTCCCTGGAGAAGGGCGAGAAGCGGGTCGTCGGCGTGAACGTCCACACCGGCTCCGTGACCGGCGACCTGGAGATCCTGCGGGTCAGCCACGAGGTGGAGCGGGAGCAGGTGCGGGAGCTCGGCGGCCGCAGGGCGGCACGCGACGAAGCGGCGGTGCGCTCGGCGCTGGACGCGATGCTCGCCGCCGCCCGCGACGGCTCGAACATGATCGCCCCGATGCTGGACGCCGTACGGGCGGAGGCGACCCTGGGGGAGATCTGCGGGGTGCTGCGGGACGAGTGGGGGGTGTACACGGAGCCGGCCGGCTTCTGACCGCCGCATCGATACACCGATACACCGATACACCGGTGAGGGCCGGTCGGGACGGATGTCCGTTCCCGACCGGCCCTCACCCCTTTCAAGGACCACTCAAGGCGTGTCGCCTGTCACCGACGTTCCCGGACAGCACACCTAGAACTCCTGCACGAAGTAGGGCTGCACGGTCATCCAGCCGTTGCCGCGGGCGCCGTAGTACGTGCCGTTGTTGTTCTGCGCCAGGGTGTACCAGGAGTCGACGTAGTCCGGGTCGTCGGTCCACCAGTCGGCCGGGATGGCGTTCAGGACCGCGTTGACCAGCGGGATGTAGGTGCCCTGGTCGGCGATGGTGAGCAGGGCGGTCGCGATGGCCACGGCGAGGTCGTGGTAGTTGGTGCTGCCGTCCTCCTCCATCATCACCGCGTCGGCCAGGTTGTACTTGTAGTTCGACCAGTTCACGAGGATCTGGTTGGGCCGGTAGACCGTGCCGTCGTTGTCCAGGTACGGCATGTCCACCGGGTCGACGCGGGCCTTGCCGTCCTGGCCGAAGCCGGTGACCAGGGTGTAGATCTCGGCGTCGCCCTTGACCCAGGGCTCCTCGTCGTCCGAGAGCTCGACGGCGTTGATCTTCGTGGTCCAGAAGCCACCGGAGGCCGCCGCCGTCCGGTCGGCGGGCGTGGTGGTCGCGGCACCGGGGAGGGCGGAGGGCACGCCGTCCTTCACCAGTTCCTCGCGCAGGACGTCCATCCCGGCCGCCAGCGCCTTGGAGCTGTCGATGTCCACGACGTACACCGGGTGGGCGGGCGCCTCGCGGGCGTCCAGGGCGTGGGCGTGGCCCTGGCTGTCGTAGGCGGTGACCGTCTTCGTGCCGTCGTCCGAGGTGGCCGCGGCGACCCAGGGGGCGGTGCCGGCGGTCAGAGCGGCGCGCATGGAGCTGTCGCCGAGCCGCAGCCGGAGCAGCGGGCCGACCTTGCCGTCCAGGCCCTTGGCGGTGGCGATCGTGTGGTCGGCGGCGGCCAGCGTGGACCTCAGGCCGGGGTTCTCCCGGGCGGCGAGCGCGGTGACGGCCACGTCGTCCGACGTCAGGGCGGCCGAACGCAGTTGAGTACGCCAGGCGTTGTCGCCGAGCGAGCGCGCTATCGCCCGCGCCGCCCGGTCCTGGGCGCCGGTGACCGCTTCGGCGGTGCCGGAGTGGGCGGGAACCGACCGGGTGGCGGCGGGGGCCGCGCCGGCCGAGGGGGCCACGGCCAGGGTCTGGGCCGCGGCGAGGGCGAGCAGGGTGGCCGCTGTGGCGGCGAGTGTGACACGTCGGGGGGTACGACGAGGTCTCACGGGGATCGATCCTCCGGATGCGAGTGACGCACTGTCAGGGGATGGTGCCGGGTGGGACAGGTGAATCTGGAACTACATCTATGCGGGTAGATTCCGCAGCACATAGTGACCTGGGCATGCCATGCGCGCAAGACCTTCACCCGAGGAAGATCGAAAGCTGACAGTGCCTCAACTTTCCTGTGTGGCACGCCTGTTCACCGAGCCGACGGCGAAGTGACAGGTCCGGCCCAGACCCCCGTGCGCCGTACGCGGTCGCCTGTCTTTTCCCGGCGATTCGCACCGGACGGAAACGCCGCCCGTGTTACGCCGAAGCCCCCGCCAGCCCCAGGAGCAGGACCCGGGCGAAGGAGGCCGCCCATTCCCGGTCCACCGGTTCCGCGCTCACCAGGGTGCGGTGCACCACGGCGCCCGCCACCATGTCGAAGATGAGGTCGACCGTGCGGGCCGCCTCCTCGGAGTCCGTCTCGGGGGGCAGTTCGCCGCGGGCCTGGGCCCGGGCGCGGCCCGCCAGGACCAGACGCTTCTGGCGCTCGACGACCGACGAGCGGATGCGTTCGCGCAGCGCGTCGTCCCTCGTCGACTCCGCGACCGCCGCCATCAGTCCGCTCTTCGCCTCCGGTCGGGCCAGGATCGCGGCGAACTGGAGCACCACGCCCTCGATGTCGGCGGCCAGGCTGCCCCGGTCGGGGAGCTCCAGTTCGTCGAAGAGTTCGGCGACCGCGTCGACGACGAGTTCGTTCTTGCCGGCCCAGCGACGATAGATCGTCGTTTTCGCAACCCCGGCGCGTGTCGCCACGTCTCCCAACGTGAGCTTGGACCAGCCCAGTTCGACCAGTGCCTCCCGGGTGGCGGCCAGGATCGCGGTGTCCGCGGCGGCGCTGCGCGGGCGGCCGGTGCGGCTGGCGGGGGTGCGGCTCTGCATCCCACGACCATAACCGGCGGGTCCCGTGGCTCCGTGAGGGAGATCACCAAGGAGTGGTGTACGGGAAGCGCCCGATGCCGTTACGCTACGACTCGTAGCGAAAGCTCGTGCCGGACCAGCGCGGGCGACGACCACATGGCGTGGGGTGGGGACCCGGCGCCGAACGACACACAGCCGGACCGGGCTTCCACATCGCTTTTCACTCACGCGCGGGAACGGGGGAGGATAGACGCATGCAGCCACGGAACATGTCCATGAGCGGCGTCGTCGACCTCGCCGCGGTGAAGGCGGCCCAGGAGGCCAAGGCCAAGGCCGAGCAGACGCGCGCCGAAACGGCCCGCCAGGGCGGGGTGGGGGCCGTATCCCCGGCCGACCTCGTCATCGACGTCGACGAGGCCTCCTTCGAAAGCGAAGTCCTCCAGCGCTCCGCCGAGGTGCCGGTCGTCATCGACTTCTGGGCCGAGTGGTGTCAGCCCTGCAAGCAGCTGAGCCCGGTCCTCGAACGGCTCGCCGTCGAGTACGACGGGCGCTTCCTGCTCGCCAAGATCGACGTCGACGCCAACCAGATGCTGATGCAGCAGTTCGGGATCCAGGGGATCCCGGCCGTCTTCGCCGTCGTGGCGGGGCAGGCGCTGCCGCTCTTCCAGGGGGCGGCCGGCGAGGAGCAGATCCGGCAGACCCTCGACCAGCTGGTCCAGGTCGCCGAGCAGCGCTTCGGTCTGACCGGCCTGACCGTCGACCCGGACGCCGAGCCGGGCGAGCGGCCTCCGGCCCCCGAGATGCCGGAGGGGCCGTACGACGCGCTCCTCGAGGCGGCCGTGCGGGCGCTGGACGCCGGTGACCTGGGCGGCGCGGTCCAGGCGTACAAGAACGTCCTGAACGACGACCCGGGCAACATGGAGGCCAAGCTCGGCCTCGCCCAGGCCGAGTTGCTCCAGCGGGTGCAGGACCTCGACCCGCAGCAGGCGCGCAAGGACGCGGCCGACCGCCCGAAGGACGTGCGGGCGCAGATCGCCGCCGCCGACCTGGATCTCGTCGGCGGGCACGTCGAGGACGCGTTCGGGCGGCTGATCGAGACCGTGCAGCGGACGGCGGGTGAGGACCGGGACGCCGTACGACTGCGGCTGCTGGAGCTCTTCGAGGTCGTCGGGGCCGACGATCCCCGGGTCGCGGCGGCCCGGCGGGCGCTGGCACGCGCGCTCTTCTGAGCCGGACGGCGGGCGGTCGCGGACGGGGCGCGAGCCCCGTTCTGACCTGTCGCTAAACGCCAGAGTGTGTGTTGCCGGAGTGAAAGATCTGCCGACGACTTGTCACTGCGGCCGCGCTTTACCAAAACTTGGTAATCGCGGCCGCTGTTACTGCCAGTAAGTCGAGCGCGTTGTTCTGTCGGGTTCTGTCCGACCATCAACTATTTTGCGCCCCCCTCGAGGGACACCCAGCGTCGCGGTTCGAGACCTGTGGGTCGCGCTTCGGTTATCCGCCCGTTACTAGCCAGTAACGAACCCCCTTGTGCGGGCGGCGAGAATGCACCACGATCGGCGACGCTCGGTCCATTCCCGTACCCCCGACAGCCGGTCGGGCCGACGGGAGACTGTGGGTCCCCACCGGGCAGAGTCGACGACAGTGACGTCGGCTCTTGGACAGGGGGGTCTTCGCCCGAGGGCGAAGCCTGTCCGGCAGGGTTGTGCGTGATGTGTGTCAGGCGCGACCAGTGGTTGTCGCTCGGGGGTGATCGCCGGTGATTCCGGGCGCGGTTCGCGCCACCGGGTACAGGCGCTCTCCTTCCCGAGGACGTAGCACTTCTCCCATCGCTGCCCGGCCGAGCCGCCGTCTAGGGGTGAGCCGGGAGGGCAGGCGATGTACGTCCGAGAAGGAGGAAATATGGAGTCCCAGGTGCGTGGCGGGACCAGATGGAAGCGGTTCGCTGTGGTCATGGTGCCCAGCGTCGCCGCCACGGCGTGTATAGGCATCGCCCTCGCGCAGGGTGCGCTTGCCGCGTCGTTCAGTGTGTCGGGCCAGTCGTTCAAGGTCTCGGCGAAGGAGCTCCACGGCAAGGGCTTCGCGCAGTACGGCGCCATCGACAACGGCTACACGCTCGCCGGCAAGCAGACGCTGCACCCGGTCGCGGTGTCGTCGTTCAAGACTGCCACCATCGAGAGCATGTGCCAGTCGGTCGTCACGCCTGACATCCCGATTCTCGGGTCTGTCACCCTGACGCTGACCGCGGGCAACAGCTCCGACGAGTCGAAGCAGGTCCAGGCCGACAACCTGTACATCGACGTCGAGGACCTCGGCGCCGAGAAGGCTGTCTTCTCCGGCATCGACATCGGTGTGGCCGCAGGCGACACGGGTCCCGCCAAGGATGGCAAGGGCCCGGGCATGAAGGGCGGCAAGGAGCAGGCCAACCCGTACGGCTTCGCCCAGCAGGCGGAGAAGGCGGACCTGTACGGCGTGAAGCAGACGGCGTGGGCCACCACTGCCGGAACCTTCACCCTCCCCGGCCTCAGCATGAAGCTGTCCGCGGGGTCCAAGGAGTGCTACTAAGCACTCTCTGACAGGCGGGGGAGCCGTGAGGCGCCCCCGCCCGTCACCCCGCTCGACTTCGCAACACCCCACACCCCCTTCACTGCCATCACTCTCACCACAGAACGCCGCACCAGGGAGCTGTTTTCCATGAGCGCCGAGAACCCTGCCGCACCCGGTCAGTTCACCCGCCGGAGGCTGCAGTTCCGCGCGTGGCGCGGAACTCGCCCGTTCTGGGCCGGTCTGTTCGTCCTGCTCGGCGGCTTTCCGATCATGTACTTCCCGTACGCGCACCTCCAGATCGGTCATCTGACCCTGGCGATGTCCACCACCGCGGGCGCCGGGTCACTGATCATCGGCGTGCTGCTCGTCGTGCTGGGCATCAGTCTGTGGTTCCAGAAGCACGTACAGATCTTCGCGGGTGTCGCGGCGATCCTGCTGGGCCTGGTGTCCCTTCCGGTGTCCAACTTCGGTGGCTTCATCGTGGGCTTCCTGTTCTCCCTCATCGGCGGCGCGATGGCCGTGGCCTGGGTTCCCGGCGCCCCGCCCGAAGCGGAGCCGGCGAAGGAGTCCGGGACCGGGACGGGCGACTCACCCGAGAGCGCGGTGACCGACGGCGGTACTCCCGCGGAACGTGCGCCCGAGGCCCCGTACGACCAGGGTCCGGTGTTCACCAAGGAGACCGGCGGAGTGGGCGAGACGAACGATCTGTCAGGAACGATCCCGGCCAACGGGGCGAACGGGAGGCACAGTGTCGGCTGACGAGGTGGCTCACAGGACTGACGCGGACGCGTCGCTTGTGAGAACCGGGCCGCGACACGCGGCGCCCAAGAAGCCGCTGTTCACCAGGTTCCACGTGCCGGCGGGCAAGGCGATAGCCCTGGCGGCGATGCCGACCGCGGTCCTCATGGGGATGGGGTTCACGCCGACGCTCGCCCGTGCCGACGACAAGCCCGCGCCCAAGAGCCTGACGGCCGAGGAGTACAAGGACTGCGTCGCGGCCATGACGGGCTCGACGGATGCCTCGGCGTCACCGTCGCCCTCCGCGTCGGCGAGCGCCAGCGAGTCCTCCGACGCCACGAAGGGCGACGGCAAGGACTCCGACGGGACGTCCTCGGGCACGGCGGGCAAGCCCTCTTCGCCGGATTCAGGTTCCGACGACGAGACCGAGCCCACCCCGTCGCAGACGTCCCCCGCGGGCGGCTCGTCCGGTTCCGGTGGCGACACGGGTACGGCGACGCCGTCGCCCTCCGCGACCAGCGGCAACCTGCTGGACACCATCGGGGACACGCTCAAGGACGTCCTCACCGGGGGCCGTGGCGGCACGGAGACCCCGAGCGCCGCGTCCACGCCGTCCGCTTCCGCTCCGGCGAGCGACGGCAAGGACACGTCCACCACGGACAAGAACGTGGCGGACACCGTCAAGGACACGACCAAGACGGTCACCGACACGGTGAACGACACCGTGAAGGACACCACCGACACGGTGAAGGACACCACCGACACGGTGGAAGACACCGTGAAGGACGCCACCGACAAGGTGTCCGAGGCGGCACAGGACGCCACCGCGTCGCCGAGCCCCTCCGCGAGCTCCACCACGGACCCCGACGACTGCCCGGCCGCCACGGACGCGGAAGGCGGCGTCGACAACAAGATCGCGCTGCCCGACGACCCTTGGTTCCTGAACGCCAGTTCGCTGACCCTGACGGGCGCCGACTACAAGGGCGTCGTCAAGGTCAGGACCGCCAACGGCACGGTCAAAGAGGTCCTGAAGTACGTCATCTCCGGCGGCACGAAGATCGGCGACCTGCACCAGACGGTGAAGGACGCGCAGGCCGGCAAGACGTACCACGTGCAGGCGGGCAAGGGCACCGACTCCACCATCACCGGTGGCGACACGGTCATGTACACCGAGAGCATCTCGGGCAACCTGTTCGGCCTGATCCCGATCACGTTCAGCCCGAAGAGCCCGCCGCCGCTGAACATCCCGCTGATCTACTTCACCAACGCGAAGGTCCAGCAGGCCGGCCAGTTCGGCGGCAATCTGACCGTCCCGGGGATGCACCAGTACATCACCGACTGACCGTCGCCACAGAGCCCGTCCGGGAGCCGCACAGCTGAGGGCGCCCCCTGTCACCAGGGGGCGCCCTCAGTGCCGTACTGCCGTGTCGGCGGTCCTACTTGCCGCTCTCGCCCAGGTGGTGCACCCGGACCATGTTCGTGGTGCCGGGGACGCCGGGCGGGGAGCCGGCCGTCATGACCACGACGTCGCCCGCGTCGAAGCGGTTGAGCTTGATGAGCTCCTGGTCGACCAGGTCGACCATCTCGTCGGTGCTGTTCACGAACGGCACGACGTGCGACTCGACGCCCCAGCTCAGCGCGAGCTGGTTGCGGGTGCCCTCGTCGGTGGTGAAGGCGAGGATCGGCTGGGCCGCGCGGTAGCGGGAGAGGCGGCGGGCGGTGTCGCCGGACTTGGTGAAGGCCACCAGGCCCTTGCCGCCGAGGAAGTCGGCGATCTCGCAGGCGGCGCGGGCGACCGAACCACCCTGCGTGCGCGGCTTCTTGCCGGGGACCAGGGGCTGAAGGCCCTTGGAGAGCAGCTCCTCCTCGGCCGCCTTGACGATCTTCGACATCGTCTTGACGGTCTCGATCGGGTACGCGCCCACCGACGACTCCGCCGAGAGCATGACCGCGTCCGCGCCGTCCAGGATCGCGTTGGCGACGTCGGAGGCCTCGGCGCGGGTCGGGCGGGAGTTGGTGATCATCGACTCCATCATCTGGGTCGCCACGATCACCGGCTTGGCGTTGCGCCGGCACAGCTCGATCAGGCGCTTCTGCACCATGGGGACCTTCTCGAGCGGGTACTCGACGGCCAGGTCGCCACGGGCGACCATGACGGCGTCGAACGCCGCCACGACGTCCTCCATGTTCTCCACCGCCTGCGGCTTCTCCACCTTGGCGATGACCGGGACCCGGCGGCCCTCCTCGTCCATCACCTTGTGGACGTCGGAGACGTCCTTGGCGTCCCGGACGAAGGACAGCGCGACCATGTCGCAGCCCATCCGGAGGGCGAAGCGCAGGTCGTCGATGTCCTTCTCGCTCAGCGCGGGCACGTTCACGGCCGCGCCGGGCAGGTTGATGCCCTTGTGGTCGGAGACGACACCGCCCTCGATGACGATCGTCTTCACCCGCGGGCCCTCGACGTCCAGCACCTTCAGCTCGACGTTGCCGTCGTTGATCAGGACCTGGTCGCCGCGCGAGACATCGCCCGGCAGGCCCTTGTACGTCGTTCCGCACGTGTGCTTGTCACCCGGCACGTCCTCGGTCGTGATGACGAACTCGTCACCGCGCTCCAGCTCCACCGGACCCTCGGCGAAGGTCTCCAGACGGATCTTCGGGCCCTGGAGGTCGGCGAGCACACCGATGGCCCGGCCGGTCTCCTTGGCGGCGGCCCGGACGCGGTCGTACCGCGCCTGGTGCTCGGCGTGGGTGCCATGGCTGAAATTGAACCGGGCCACATTCATGCCGGCCTCGATCAGAGCGACCAGCATCTCGTGGGAGTCGACCGCGGGGCCGAGAGTACAGACGATTTTCGAACGGCGCATGGGGCGATCCTATCGGTTTGTTTCGCTCCGGAATATTCCGTCTGGCGGAAGATACAAATGGGCGCGTCGGCGCTCAGGCGTACTACTCGTCAGTTTTTCGCTCAGCTGTTCTTTCCGACCAGCGCGTAGGTCTGAGTGGCGATCTCCAGCTCCTCGTCGGTCGGCACCACGGCGACCGCCACCCGCGCTCCGGCGGGCGATATCAGCCGCGGTTCGTCGGAACGTACGGCGTTCAGTCCGGCGTCGACCGCGGGGCCCAGCCCCTCCAGACCCGCGATCGCGGCCTCGCGCACCTCCGCCGCGTTCTCGCCGACCCCGGCGGTGAAGGCGATGGCGTCCACCGTGCCGAGCACCGCGATATACGCGCCGATGTACTTCTTCAGACGGTGAAGGTAAATGTCGAAGGCCAGCCGGGCCTGTTCGTCGCCCTCGTCGATCCGCCGACGGATCTCGCGCATGTCGTTCTCACCGCACAGCCCGATCAGCCCGCTCTTCTTGTTGAGAAGAGTGTCGATCTCGTCCGTGGACATTCCGCCAACACGCTTCAAATGGAAGATGACGGCCGGGTCCATGTCTCCGGAGCGGGTACCCATCACGAGCCCCTCCAGCGGCGTCAGCCCCATGGAGGTGTCCACGCACTTCCCGCCCCGCACGGCGGCGGCCGACGCCCCGTTG
Source organism: Streptomyces sp. NPDC059582 (assembly GCF_042735715.1). NCBI lineage: Bacteria > Bacillati > Actinomycetota > Actinomycetes > Kitasatosporales > Streptomycetaceae > Streptomyces > Streptomyces sp. NPDC059582. The sequence goes on along the minus strand of NZ_JBHWCC010000007.1, from coordinate 25,955 downwards.
CCGAGGTGCAGCACGATGACGTTGACGTCCTCGGGCGCCTTGCCCAGCAGCTTCGCCGTCGCCCGGGACACGTACGCGTGCGAGGTCCCGTGGAACCCGTAACGCCTGATCCGGTACTCGTCGGCGGTCTGCACGTCGATCGCGTAGCGGGCGGCCGACTCCGGCATCGTGGTGTGGAAGGCGGTGTCGAAGACGGCGACCTGGGGCAGGTCGGGGCGCATCGCGCGGGCCGTGCGGATGCCGGTGACGTTCGCCGGGTTGTGCAGCGGGGCCAACGGGATCAGCCGCTCGATCTCGGCGAGCACGGCGTCGTCGATCACGGTCGGCCGGGTGAAGGCCAGCCCGCCGTGCACCACCCGGTGCCCGATCGCGGCCAGCTCCGGCGAGTCGAGCCCCAGGCCGTCCTTGGCGAGTTCCTCCGCCACGGCCTTGAGCGCCGCGTCGTGGTCGGCGATCGGGGCGCTCCACTCGCGCGCCTCGCCGGTGGCGAGCGGCGTGTGCTTCAGCCGGGCGGACCGCTCGCCGATCCGCTCGACCAGGCCCACCGCGAGCCGGCTGCTGTCGCGCATGTCCAGCAGCTGGTACTTCACCGACGAGGAGCCGGAGTTGAGGACGAGGACGCGGGTGGGGCTCACTGGGCGGACGCCTTCTCGTTCGGGGCCTGGGCCTGGATCGCCGTGATGGCGACGGTGTTGACGATGTCCTGGACGAGCGCGCCGCGGGACAGGTCGTTGACGGGCTTGCGCAGGCCCTGCAGGACGGGGCCGACGGCGATCGCGCCGGCCGAGCGCTGCACGGCCTTGTAGGTGTTGTTGCCGGTGTTGAGGTCCGGGAAGATCAGCACGCTGGCCTGGCCGGCGACCTCGGACCCGGGCAGCTTGGTCGCGGCGACGCTCGGCTCCACGGCCGCGTCGTACTGGATGGGTCCCTCGATGCTGAGGTCGGGGCGCCGGGAGCGGACCAGCTCGGTGGCCTCCCGCACCTTGTCGACGTCGGCGCCCGAGCCGGACGTACCGGTCGAGTACGACAGCATCGCGATCCGCGGCCGCACACCGAACTGCTCGGCGGTGGCCGCGGCCTGGATGGCGATGTCGGCGAGCTGCTCGGCGTCCGGGTCGGGGTTCACGGCGCAGTCGCCGTAGACCAGGACCTTGTCGGCGAGGCACATGAAGAAGACGGACGACACGATGTCGGCGTCCGGCTTGGTCTTGATGATCTCGAAGGCGGGCCGGATGGTGGCTGCCGTGGAGTGCACGGACCCGGAGACCATGCCGTCGGCGTGGCCCTCCTGCACCATCAGCGTCCCGAAGTAGTTGACGTCGCTGACCACGTCGTACGCCAGCTCGACGGTCACGCCGCGGTGGGCGCGCAGCTTGGCGTACCGCTCGGCGAAGGAGTCGCGCAGTTCGCTGGTGGCCGGATCGATCAGCCGGCAGTCGCCCAGGTCGATGCCGAGGTCGGCGGCCTTCTTGCGGATCTGGTCGACCGGGCCGAGCAGGGTGAGGTCGCAGACGCCCCGGCGCAGCAGCACCTCGGCGGCGTGCAGCACGCGCGGCTCGGTGCCCTCCGGCAGGACGACCCGCCGCTTGTCGGAACGGGCCTGTTCGAGCAGCTTGTGCTCGAACATCATCGGCGTGACCCGGTCGCTGCTCGGCGCGGAGACGCGGCCCAGCAGACCGGCGGTGTCGACGTACCGCTCGAACAGGCCGAGCGCGGTCTCGGCCTTGCGCGGGGTGGCCGCGTTCAGCTTCCCCTCCAGGGAGAAGAGCTCGGAGGCGGTCAGGAAGCTGTTTCCGGCCACGGAGAGCACCGGGGTGCCGGGGGCGAGGCGGGCGGCGAGGGTCAGGACCTCGTCGCTGGGCACCTCGTCGAGGGTGAGCACCATGCCGGCTATCGGCGGGGTGCCGGCGCTGTGCGCGGCCAGCGAACCGATGACGAGGTCCGCGCGGTCGCCCGGGGTGACGACCAGGCAGCCCGGGGTCAGCGCGTTGAGGAAGCTCGGCAGCATGGCGCCGCCGAAGACGAAGTCCAGGGCGTCCCGTGCCAGTCCCGAGTCGTCGCCGAGGAGCACCCTGGCGTCGAGGGCGTGGGCGATCTGGGCCACGGTGGGCGCGGAGAGCGCCGGCTCGTCCGGCACGACGTAGCAGGGGACGGGCAGGCGCGAGTCGAGGCGCTGGGCGATCTCGTCCCGGTCGTCCCGGGCGACCCGGTTGGTGACCATGGCGAGGACGTCGCAGCCGAGCCCGTCGTAGGCCCGATAGGCGTTGCGGGTCTCGGCGAGCACGGACTCGGCCGGCTGCTTGCGGCCGCCCACGACCGGGATGACCGAGGCGCCGAACTCGTTGGCGAGCCGGGCGTTGAGGGACAGCTCGTCCGGGAGCTGGGTGTCGGCGAAGTCGGTCCCGAGCACGAGGACGACGTCGTAGTCGCGGGCGACCAGGTGGAACCGGTCGACGAGGGTCGACACCAGCTCGTCCGTCCCCCGCTCGGCCTGGAGCGCGGACGCCTCGTGGTAGTCCAGGCCGTAGACGGTCGCCGGGTTCTGGGAGAGCCGGTAACGAGCGCGCAGGAGCTCGAACAGGCGATCGGGCCCATCGTGGACGAGCGGACGGAACACGCCCACCCGGTCGACCTGCCGGGTCAGGAGTTCCATGACTCCCAGCTCGACGACCTGGCGGCCGTCGCCGCGGTCGATCCCGGTCACGTACACGCTGCGCGTCACGCGTGCTCTCCGTTTCGTAGGGCCGGCTGCCGCGGGGCGCCCTCGTGGGGCCTGCCGCCGTCAGCTGCTCTTGTGCTCGTTGTGGCGCGAAAAATGGCCCGCTGTCGCGAGCAGGACCCCCTTGACAATACCCCTGCCGCTATATAAGGCGCCCGTCAAGACCGGTGCCCCGGCGAGGGTCCGATGGCGCCAATCGGGACGGATAGCGACGGACCGCACGGAAGCGACATCGTCCTGAGGGACGTGAAACAATCGGACCGGCTCACCGGTATCAACAGCGAGCAGGAGACACAGCACGATGCGCATCGGAGTTCTGACCGCAGGCGGCGACTGCCCTGGCCTGAACGCAGTGATCCGGTCGGTCGTGCACCGAGCGGTCACCCAGTACGACGACGAGGTCATCGGCTTCGAGGACGGCTTCCGCGGTCTGCTCGACGGCCACCACCGCACCCTCGACCTCGACGCGGTCGGCGGCATCCTCGCCCTCGGCGGCACCATCCTCGGGTCCTCCCGGCTGGAGCGTGACCGGCTGCGCGAGGCCTGCGACAAGGCGACCGACATCGCCCGCGACTTCGGCATCGACGCGCTCATCCCGATCGGCGGCGAGGGCACGCTGACGGCGGCGCGGATGCTGTCCGACGCGGGTCTGCCGGTGGTCGGCGTCCCGAAGACGATCGACAACGACATCTCCTCGACCGACCGGACGTTCGGGTTCGACACGGCCGTGGGCGTCGCCACGGAGGCGATGGACCGCCTCAAGACGACCGCCGAGTCGCACCAGCGCGTGATGGTCGTCGAGGTCATGGGCCGGCACGCGGGCTGGATCGCGCTGGAGTCCGGCATGGCGGCGGGCGCGCACGGCATCTGTCTGCCCGAGCGGCCCTTCGACCCCGTCGACGTGGTGAAGATGGTCGAGGAGCGCTTCGCCCGCGGCAAGAAGTTCGCGGTGATCTGCGTGGCCGAGGGCGCGCACCCGGTCGAGGGCAGCATGGACTACGGCAAGGGCGCGATCGACCAGTTCGGCCACGAGCGCTTCCAGGGCATCGGCACGGCACTGGCGTACGAACTGGAGCGACGCCTCGGCAAGGAGGCCAAGCCGGTCATCCTCGGCCACGTCCAGCGCGGCGGCACCCCGACCGCGTACGACAGGGTGCTCGCGACCCGGTTCGGCTGGCACGCGGTCGAGGCCGCGCACCAGGGCGAGTTCGGCAAGATGACGGCGCTGCGCGGGACGCACGTCGAGATGGTCCCGCTGGCGGAGGCGGTCACCGAGCTGAAGAGGGTCCCCAAGGACCGCATGGACGAGGCGGAATCGGTCTTCTGACTTCCAGGGCGTGTTTCGAAAGCAGTGCCGTCCGCCCGGAGGGCGGGCCGGACGGGACTTTCGAAACACGCCCCGGACACGGCTGTCCCGGGCGGCGCCGTACCCGCCGCCGCCCGGGTGCTCATCCCTTGACCGCGCCGCCCAGCGCGAACCCCCCGCCCAGCCGTCGGGCGATCAGCACGTACAGCAGGATCACCGGTGTCGAGTAGACCACCGAGAACGCCGCGAGCTGGCCGTACGCCACCATTCCGCGGTTTCCGAAGAACTCGTTGATGCTCACGGACGCCGGCATCTGGTCCGGGGTCAGCAACAGCATGAACGGCACGAAGAAGTTGCCCCACATCATCACGAAGCAGAAGACCGTCACGACGGCGACCCCGGGGCCCATGAGGGGCAGCACGATGCGGGCCAGGGACTGGAAGGACGACGCCCCGTCCGTCCAGGCCGCCTCCTCCAGTTCCTTCGGGACGCCGTCCATGAAGTTCTTCATCAGCCAGATGGCGAAGGGCAGTTGGGAGGCGGCGAAGAACAGGATCGTGCCCTGGAGGGTGTCGATCAGGTTCACCTGCACGAACAGGGCGTACACGGGCACCATGATCGCCGTGATGGGCAGGCTCGTCGCGAACAGGATCGACAGCAGGAACGGCCGGTTGAAGCGGGAGCGGAAGCGGGAGAGCGGGTAGGCCGCGAGCGCCGCGCACGCCACCGTCAGCGCGGTCGCGCCCCCGCACAGGATCAGGCTGTTCAGCAGCGGCGTGAAGGTGATGTCCGGGGTGAGGATGTCGTCGAAGTTGCCCAGGGTGAGGCCGTCGGGGGCCTTCACCCTGAGGTCGGCGTGCGGGTCCAGCGAGGACAGGACCACCCAGACGAGGGGGAGCGCGAAAGCCAGGGCCACGGCGAGGAGGCCCAGGTCGGCGGCGAGCCGCCGGGTCGAGCGTCGGGAGATCGAGGACATGTGCGGGTCAGACCTCCGTCCGCAGCAGACGCATGTAGACGACCGAGAAGAGGGAGGCCACCACGAGCAGCAGGAGCGCCACCGCAGTGCCGTAGCCGATCATGCTGTTCTGGAAGGCCTGTTCGTACATGAACAGCGGCAGGGTCTGGCTCCTGTCTCCCGGACCGCCCCTCGTCATCACCCAGATCAGCCCGAAGACGGACAGCGTCTGCAGCGTGTTCAGCATGAGGTTCGTGCCGATGGAGCGGCGGATCATCGGGAGGGTGATGTGCCACATCCGGCGCCACCCGCCCGCGCCGTCCACCTGTGCCGCCTCCGTGATCTCCTTCGGGATCTCGTTCAGGGCCGCCGAGTAGACCAGCATCGAGAACGCCGTGCCCCGCCAGACGTTCGCGAACGAGACGGCCAGGATGGGGAGGGTGAACAGCCAGTTCTGGGACGGGAGATGGAGCCAGTCCAGGATGGCGTTCAGGGTGCCCTCGCGGCGGAAGAAGGCGTAGAGGAGGAAGCCGGCCACGACCTCCGGGAGCACCCACGCGGTGATGACCACGGCGCCCGTCAGCGTGCGGACCGGCTTGGAGGCGCGCTGCATCAGGGAGGCCAGGGCCAGGCCCAGGGTGTTCTGGCCGACCAGCGACGACAGGACCGTGAAGACGAGGGTCAGCCATACGGCGTTCAGGAAATCCTCGTCCTGGAACGCCGTACGGAAGTTGTCGAAGCCGACGAAGGACGAGTGGGCCTGGCCGGTGAGCTGGAGGTCGGTGAAGGCGATGTAGGCGCAGTACGCGATCGGGCCCGCCAGGAAGAGGACGAGCAGGACCAGGGCCGGGGTGAGGGGGAGGGCGCGGGTGAGCGAGCGCGCGGTCACCTCTCGACCACTTGGTTGTCGGTGACCTCCTTGAGCGTCTCGTCGTAGCCGCTCGCCGCCTTGTCGACGGACAGGTCACCCGTCGTCACGCCCTCCATGGCCTCCTGGACGGCGGTGGAGACCTTCGGGTACGCGGGATAGGCCGGGCGGTAGTGGGTGCTGGCCACGAGGTCGGTGAAGAACTTGATGCCGGGCTGGGCCTTCACGTACGCGGGGTCGGCGGCGACGTCCTTGCGGACCGCGATACCGGAGTTGGCGATGTACCACTTCTGGGCGTTGGCCTTCGTCTGCATCGTCTTGACGAAGTCGAACGCGAGGTCGGGGTTGCCCGCCTTGGCCGGGATCGACCAGGTCCAGCCGCCGGACATGCTCACCTTGCCCGGGGCCTGGCCGTGCTGGGTGGGCATGGCGGCGAGGCCGAGGTTCTCCGACCACTCGGGCCACTCGTGACCGCTGCCGGGCAGCCAGTCCTGCGGCAGCCAGGAGCCGTCGAGGTCGATGCCGAGCTTGCCCTGCGGGAAGAGTTCACCGCGCACCCGGGTGCCGAAGTTGGGGTCGAGGGCGTCGGAGACGTCCGGGCCGAGCTTGTCCTTGTAGACCGTCTCGACGAACGTGAGGGCGTCCTTGAAGCCCTGGGTGCCGGCGATCCACTTCTTGGCCGTCCTGTCGTACAGGGGGTCCGACTGCCCGTCGTTGGTGCCGTACAGCAGCATCTCGAAGCCCTGCATGGTGGCGGCCTCGCCGGCGGGCTTGCCGGTGTACACGTTGAGGGGAGTGACGCCGGGGACCTTCTTCTTGATGGTGCGGGCGGCGGTCAGGACGTCGTCCCAGGTCTTCGGCTGCCAGTCGGCGGGCAGGCCGGCCTTCTCGAAGACGCCCTTGTCGAACCAGAGCCCTCGGGTGTCCGTGCCGTCCGGGACGCCGTACGTCTTGCCGTCCTGGCCCTGCGCGGCCGCCTTCGCCGTGTCGATGAACTGGTTCCAGTCCTGCCACTTGGCGAGGTACGGGTCGAGGGGCTTCAAGTACCCGCTGGTGATGTCCGAGTTGATGAGGAAGGTGTCCTCGTAGACCAGGTCGGGGGCGGTCTTGGGGGAGCGGAGCATCTGCTGGAGCTTGGTGTAGTACTCCGAGTCCGGGGCCTTGATGGGGACGAGCTCCACCTTCTTGCCGGGGTGCTCCTTCTCGAACTGCTTCTTGATGCCTGCGAGGTAGTCGTCCATGACATGGATCGAGTTGTCCGTGGACTGCTTGAAGGAGATCTTCACGGTGTCCGGATCGCTGCCGGAACCGGAGCCGCAGGCGGAGAGCGCGGCGAGCGTGATCAGTGTCGCTAGCAGGGCGGTGGGGCGGGGGCGGGCGGTAGGACGCACGGACATGACCTCCTGCGGACTCACTTCGTCGTGGCCGGGATGGCTGCCGTGCGAAGGTAAGAGGAGTGGTCTAGTCAGGTCAATGAGTCTGCGTGATATTGGATTTCGGCAGGTGGTCGCGGCGCCCGCTCCTACTCGCCGCGGGGCGCCCGATCTCCCCGCGTCGTCTTGCCGACGACGGGGCCGAGGAAGGTGCCGTTGCTGAAGTCGATGTGGTCCCCGTGGTAGACGGGTCCGTCCGCGAACGCGCCCCCCGGACCGCCGTCGGAGCCGCGGCGAAGGTCGCCCCGCGCGCCGGACGAGTCCGCACGCGGCCGGTGCTTGCGCAGTGCCGCCATCGCCACGGACGCGGCCTGCGCCGCCGCCCGCTGCTGTGAGCCCCCCTGGTCGGCCGCGCTCTTGCGCGCGTCGGCCAGATCGCTGATCCCGCGGATCACCAGCGCGTCCAGCTGCCCGTCGAGATGCGCCGCGTGGGCCGCCCCCGACCCCTCCATCTCGATCGCCGCGGCGTCGTTGTAGTGCTCGCGCAGATGCCGGGCGATGTCCGACCGGGAGTCCGCGAGCACCACGTCCCCGGCCGCGATCGGCTTGAAGTGCGCCCGTACGTCCGGCATGTCCCGTACCGCGGAACGGGTCGCCTGGACCAGGGCGTGCGAGGCCGGCCAGGCCTCGGGGCGGACCAGGAAGCCCTTGGAGGTCTGCTTGCCGCCGTGGATGCCGTACACCTTGGTGCCCACCACGACGTCCCCGATCCCGATGTCGGACTTGAGGCTGCCCGCGATCCCGACGAAGAACACCGCCTGCGGGCGCAGCCAGGAGGCGATCCGGGTGGTGAGCGCGGCCGTGGCCACGGCTCCCTCGCCCAGCTCGGCGACGGCCACCGTCCAGGGGGTGCCGTCGAGCCGGCCGAGCTCGACCCGGGTCCCCTCGGGGTGGACGTGTTCCACGCGGTCCGTGAGGTGGGAGCGCACGGCCGCGTACTCGAGCGCGAGCGCGGTCAGGACCACGACGGTGGGGTTCGTCTCCGGCATCCCCTTAAGGTACTGCCAAGTGGTCGGCCCATACGGGATGTTGGTACCGGGAAAGGGGCAGGGAGTGACGGAGCGGGACGTCACCGTCGGGCAGTTGCTGCTCGCCGAGTACGAGAGCGTCAAGGACGAGCAGAAGGCGCGGATCGGGTTCCGGGACAACCTGCTGTACGTGACCCTCGCCGTGGTCGCCGCCGTCATCGCCGCGGCGGCGCAGGCCAGGCAGGCGTCGATGCTGCTGAGCCTGCCGCCGGTGTGCGTGGTGCTCGGGTGGACCTACCTCGTCAACGACGAGAAGATCTCGGCGATCGGGGCGTACGTGCGCGGGGAGCTGGCGCCCCGGCTGGCCGCCCTCGCGGGTGAGGGCGCGACGCCCGCCTTCGGGTGGGAGACCTTCCACCGCGGGGACGCCCGGCGGCTGTCACGGAAGGTCGTGCAGTGCGCGGTCGACCTGCTCGCCTTCTGCGTCGTCCCGCTGAGCGCGCTGGTCGTCTACTGGGCCGCCGGACACCTCGAACGCGGTCTGCTGACCCTCTCGGTGATCGAGGCCGTCGCTGTGGCGGGGCTGGGGGCGTACATCGTGGTGTACGCACTGCCGTTCGGGACGGGGGCGGCGGCTGGGGCGGGCGCCGGTGCGGGTGCGGCAACAGGGCCCGGAGCGGGTGCCGGTGCGGGAACAGCGGCCGGAGCCGGGCCGGGTGCCCTGTGAGTGGCCGCCGTTGAAGCGTTCCGCCGCGTCTACCTCCCCCGCTCCACCCCCCGGACCCACCGGTAGACCAGCTCGGGCCGTCCGACCTGGCCGTACAACGGCTTGCGTTCGGCGCGTCCCGCCTCCACCAGGTGTTCCAGGTAGCGCCGGGCCGTGATCCGGGAGATGCCCACCGTCTCCGCGACGCCCGCCGCGGTGAGCCCCTCCTCGGCCTCCCGCAGCGCTCCCGTCACCCGCTCCAGCGTCGGCGCGCTCAGGCCCTTGGGCAGGGCGGCCGGTCCCGGTGCCCGCAGCGCGGCCAGCGCCCGGTCCACCTCGTCCTGTCCGCTCGCCTCGCCCGCCGCGCCCCGGAACTCCGCGTACCGCACCAGCCGGTCCCGCAGGGTCGCGAAGGTGAACGGCTTCAGTACGTACTGCACGACGCCGAGCGACACGCCCTCCCGTACGACCGTCAGATCCCGCGCCGACGTCACCGCGATGACGTCCGCGTGGTACCCGGCCGCACGCAGCGACCGGGCCAGTTGCAGGCCGTGCACGTCCGGCAGGTGCAGGTCGAGGAGGAGCAGGTCGACGGCCGTGCGGTCCAGCAGCCGCCGTGCCTGCGCGCCCGTGTGGGCCTTGCCGACGGCCACGAACCCCGGCACCCGGCCCACGTACATCACATGCGCGTCCGCCGCGACGGGGTCGTCCTCCACGACGAGGACCCGGATGGGCTGCTCGGCCGTCATGCACCGCCTCCCGACACGGCGCCCCGCGCGACGGCTTCGTGCGCAACGGCTTCGTGCGTATCGGCTTCCTGGACCGCGGCGCCCGTTCGCAGCGGCAACCGCGCCACGAACTCCGCCCCGCCCCCCTCGGCCGCCGCCACCGACAGCACCCCCTCGTGCCGGGCCACGGCCTGCCGCACGAGGGCCAGGCCCAGACCCCGGCCGCCCGGTCCGGCCGGTTTCGTCGAGAACCCGCGCTGGAAGACCAGTTCGGCGTGGGCCGGGTCCACGCCCGCCCCCGTGTCCGAGACGCGCAGGACCAGGTCCGCCGCCTTCGTGTACGCCGTCACCGTCACCCGGGCCCGCCCGCTGCCCTGCGCCGCGTCCACGGCGTTGTCGATCAGGTTCCCGAGGATCGTCACCAGATCCCGCGCGGGCAGGGTCCTCGGCAGCAGTCCGTCGTCGAGGCCGCTCTCCCGCGACACCACCAACTCCACGCCCCGCTCGTTCGCCTGGGCCGTCTTGCCCAGCAGCAGAGCCGCCAGCACCGGTTCGCTCACCGCCGCCACGACCTGGTCGGTGAGCGCCTGGGCCAGTTCCAGTTCGGCCGTCGCGAACTCCACGGCCTCCTGCGCCCGGCCCAGTTCGATGAGGGACACGACCGTGTGCAGCCGGTTCGCCGCCTCGTGCGCCTGGGAGCGCAGCGCCTGCGTGAAGCCCCGCTCGGAGTCCAGTTCGCCCATCAGGGACTGGAGTTCGGTGACGTCCCGCAGGGTGACCACCGTGCCCCGGCGCTCGCCGCCCGACACCGGTGAGGTGTTCACCACCAGCACCCGTCGCGCGCTCAGATGCACCTCGTCCACCCTGGGCTCCGACGCCAGCAGCGCCCCGGTCAGCGGGGCCGGCAGACCCAGCTCCGCCACCGACCGGCCGACCACCTCGCCGGACACCCCGAGCAGTTCCCGCCCGCCGTCGTTGATCAGCGCCACCCGGTAGCGGCCGTCGAGCATCAGCAGGCCCTCGCGCACGGCGTGCAGGGCGGCCTGGTGGTAGTCGTGCATCCGGCTGAGCTCGGCGGCGTTCATGCCGTGGGTGTGGCGGCGGAGGTGGGCGTTGATGACGTACGTGCCGATCGCGCCGAGCGTGAGCGCGCCCGCCGCGACCCCGAGCAGGGCCGTGACCTGGTCCTGCACCCGTGCGCTGATCGCCTCGACCTTGATGCCCGCGCTGACCAGGCCGATGATCCGTTTGTCGCCGTCCTCGACGGGGGTGACCGCGCGGACCGAGGCGCCGAGGGTGCCGGTGTAGGTCTCGGTGAAGGTCTGGCCCTTCAGGGCACGGGCGGTGTTGCCCCGGAAGCGCCGGCCGATCTCCTCCTCGGCGGGGTGGGTCCAGCGGATGCCCCGCGGATCCATGATCGTGACGAAGTCGACGTCGGTGTCGCGCATGACCCGCAGCGAGTAGGGCTGGAGAAGGGCCGTCGGGTCGGCGCTGTGGATCGCCGCGCGGACCGAGGGGGCGTCGGCGACCGACCGGGCCACCGCCGTGGCCTGACGTCCCGCCGCCTCCTCGGCCTGGCTGCGGTCGTTGACGTAGGTGAACAGCGCGTACCCGGCGACGACGACCGCTATCAGCACGGCCTGCATCGCGAAGAGCTGGCCGGCCAGGCTGCGGGGCCTCGGGAAGCGGATGGGCATGTCGTCAGTGTGCCCCCCACGTTAAGCGTGAACTAAATGAACGGAAGGGTGACCGCCCTCACACAGGGGTGGATAGTCACGGCATCCCCCCATCCCCCGGGAGCGCCGCTCCCGACACTTCCCGGCCGTGAGCCGCACTCCGGGAAAGCCGACAAAGACGTCAAGGAGGGCAGCCGTGGCCGCCAGCACCCCCGATACGGCACCTGCCGCACCCGCAGCGAAGCGGGACCGCACGCACTACCTCTATCTCGCGGTGATCGCCGCGGTGGCCCTCGGCATCGTCGTGGGCCTGGTGGCTCCCGACTTCGCGGTCGAGCTCAAGCCGCTGGGCACGGGCTTCGTCAACCTGATCAAGATGATGATCTCTCCGATCATCTTCTGCACGATCGTGCTGGGCATCGGTTCGGTGCGCAAGGCCGCGAAGGTCGGCGCCGTCGGCGGTATCGCGCTCGGCTACTTCCTGGTGATGTCCCTGGTCGCGCTGGCCATCGGGCTGGTCGTCGGCAACGTCCTGCACCCGGGTGACGGACTGCACCTGACGGACGCGCTCAAGGCGACCGGGCACGACCAGGTGTCCGACGAGGCGCTGCCGCCCGTCGAGTTCGTCCTGTCGATCATTCCGACCACGTTCCTGTCGGCCTTCACCGAGGGGCAGGTACTCCAGACGCTGCTCATCGCCCTGCTCGCCGGCTTCGCGCTGCAGGCGATGGGCCCGGTCGGGCAGCCGGTGCTGCGCGGTGTCGAGCACATCCAGCGGCTCGTCTTCCGCATCCTCGCCATGGTGATGTGGGCGGCCCCGATCGGTGCCTTCGGTGCCATCGCCGCGGTGACCGGTTCGGCGGGCCTGGACGCGCTCAAGAGCCTCGCCGTGCTGATGCTCGGGTTCTACGTGACCTGTTTCCTGTTCGTCTTCGTCGTGCTCGGCGTGCTGCTGCGGGTCGTCGCCGGTCTGAACGTCTTCGTGCTGTGCAAGTACCTGGCCCGTGAGTTCCTGCTGATCCTGTCCACCTCCTCCTCCGAGTCCGCGCTGCCGCGGCTCATCGCGAAGATGGAGCACCTGGGCGTCAGCAAGTCGGTGGTCGGCATCACGGTCCCGACCGGCTACTCGTTCAACCTCGACGGCACGATGATCTACATGACCATGGCGTCGCTGTACATCGCCGACGCCCTGGGCACGCCGATGTCGATCGGCGAGCAGATCCCGCTGCTGCTGTTCCTGCTCCTCGCCTCCAAGGGCGCGGCGGGCGTCAGCGGTGCCGGTCTGGCCACGCTGGCCGGTGGTCTCCAGTCGCACAAGCCCGCGCTGGTGGACGGCGTCGGTCTGATCGTGGGCATCGACCGCTTCATGAGCGAGGCCCGTGCCCTGACGAACTTCGCGGGCAACGCCGTCGCCACCGTCCTGGTCGGCACCTGGACGAAGGAGATCGACACGGACCGGGTCCGGCAGGTGCTCGCCGGTGAGCTGCCCTTCGACGAGCGCACGCTGCTGGACGAGGGCGACGCCGGGGCCGGGGCCGACCTGCCCGAGCCGCGCGAGGGCGGCGAGAGGGAACTGGCCAAGGCGTAGCCGCGCGGCGCACCGGCGCTCATTCGCTCAGCTTCGTCACCAGCTCGGTGGCACGAGAGGCGGGTACGCCCGCCGCGGTCAGGATCGTGACCGCGGCGGAGCGGCCCGCCTCCTCGGTTCTCAGCAGGCCGTCGTTCACGGCCTCCATCAGCGCGAACAGCATCTGTTCGTGCACGTACGCGAGGGCGGGCGCCGGCAGCGGTGAGGTGAAGACCCGCTGGTCCAGGCCGCGCCGGAGCACCTCCACGCAGGCCTCGCGGACCGGGGTGAGCCGGTCCCGGATGCCCTGCACCGTGACGCTGCGCTGGGCCAGCGCGACGAGGATGCGATAGCGGTCGGCGACCGCCCACATCGCGAGCGTCGAGCGGGCCAGCGCCTCCGCCGGGTCCGCCACGCCGTCGCGGCCCGCCGCGTTCGCCGTCTCCACGGCCTCCACCGCGCCGTCGAGCAGCGTGCTGATCAGCGCCTCACGGCTGGGGAAGTGGCCGTACACCGTCCGCCGTACGACGCCGGCCGCGCGCGCGATCTGGTCCATGGACGCGTCGGGGTCGCGCAGCAGCTCGGCGAGGGCGACGTCGAGGATGCGGCGGCGGTTCGCGTCGGCACGACTGCTGTTACCCGTGGTCATGGCAGCCATTCTGCCCCTCTCCGCGACTTGCACAGTGGTGTGCAGAGTCGTAGATTGCACATCGTTGTGTAATTGCACTCCACTGTGCAACTACTTCGGACGTAGCGGAAGAGGAAGGCGACCCCGCCCATGCGACTCGTCATGAACGAACCGGTCGAGAGGATGGAGGGTCCCTACCGGCGGCGCTGGTGGGCGCTCCTCGTGCTCTGCCTGAGCCTGCTGATCATCGTGATGGCGAACACCGCCCTCACGGTCGCCGCCCCCGACATGACCCGGGACCTGGGCCTGTCGAGCGCGGACCTCCAGTGGGTCATCGACGGCTACACCGTCCCGTACGCCGCGCTGATGCTGCTGCTCGGCGCGATCGGCGACAAGTACAGCAGGCGCGGCGCGCTCGTCCTCGGGCTCGTGGTCTTCGGGGGCGGGGCCGTCGTGGGCTCCCTGGTCGACAGCTCCACGGGGGTCATCGCGGCCCGCGCGGTGATGGGCGTCGGTGCGGCGCTGATCATGCCCGCCACACTGTCCCTGCTCGCCGCGACCTTTCCGCGCGCCGAACGCGCCAAGGCGATCACCCTGTGGACCGCCACCGCCGGACTCGCCATCGCGGCCGGGCCGCTGGTCGCCGGGGCGCTGCTGGAGCGCCACGGCTGGTCCGCCACCTTCCTGATCAACGTGCCGATCGCCGCCGTGGCTCTCGTCGGCGCCCTCGTCCTCGTGCCGCCGTCGAAGGCCGCGCACCACCAGCGCATCGACTACGTCGGCGGACTGCTGTCGGTGGCGTGGATCGGCGCGCTCGTCTACATGATCATCGAGGGGCCGCACTTCGGCTGGCACGTCAGGGCGGTCACCGCGGCGGCCGTCGCCGGCGCGGGCCTGGCGGCCTTCGTCCTGTGGGAGCTGCGCCACCCGCGCCCGGTCCTGGACGTACGGCGCTTCGCCGACCGTCGCTTCGCGGGCTCGAACCTCGCCGTGGCCCTCTTCTTCCTCGCCGTCTTCGGCGCCTTCTACTACCTCACCCAGCACCTCCAGTTCGTCCTCGGTTACGACGCCCTGGAGACCGGCACACGCATGCTGCCGCTGGCCGGCGCCGTGTTCGTCGGCTCGGCCCTGACCGGCTACCTCACCCCGCGGGTCGGCATGAAGTGGACCGTGAGCGCGGGCATGGTCGGCGGCACGGCGGCCCTGGCCCTGCTCTCCCAGGTGGACTCGGGCTCGGCGTACGGCGATCTCGTCGCCCCGCTCGTCGTCCTCGGCCTCGCGATCGGGCTCGCCCTCTCGCCCTGCACGGACGCGATCATGGGCGCCTTCCAGGAGTCCGAGCTGGGCGTCGGCGGCGCGGTGAACGACACCTCGCTCGAACTCGGCGGCTCGCTCGGCATCGCCCTCCTCGGTTCGCTGCTGGCGACCTCGTACTCGGACCACCTCGCGGACGCCACGGCCGGCGGCGAGCTCCCGGCGGACACGCTGTCCACGGCCCAGGACTCGGTGGGCGCCGGGTACGCCGTCGCCCAGGGCATCGGCGACAAGGCGCACGCCCTCGCAGGACAGGCGGCACGCACCGGCGACCCGCAGCAGGCGGCCCAGTTGAAGGCGCAGGCGGAGCAGCTCGCCCAGGGCGCGCAGCGGATGGCGGACGCCGTCGGTTCGTCCTTCTCCGACGCGGTGGCCCACACCAGCCTCATCGGCGCGGTGATCCTGGGCGTCGGCACGGTCCTGGTCGCGGTCCTGCTGCCCAGGAAGGCGAGGACGGAGACGCCGGCCGAGGCCGGGGCGGAGGGGGAACCCGAGGCCGAGCCGGCCGCGGGGGAGCCGGATGTCGATCCTGCCGCGGGGGAGCCGGATGTCGAGCCCGCCGCGGGCGAACCCGCGGCCGAGCCTGCCGCGGGGGAACCCGAGGCCGAGCCGGCGAAAGCGGCCGAGACCGCCCGGGCGCACTGACCGGATTCTTACCGTCTTCTTAATCGCCTCCATTACCGTGCCGCGCCGATCGACTGGCGCGGCACGCACATGGAGGCACGGGGGATGAAGATCGACTGGGACCGGCGGACCTGCGCACGGCACGGTCATGTGACGTACGCGCCGGACGAAGCCGGACTGCGGCTGCGACTGCACGCCGAGACCGCCCTCGGCGACGTCTGGCGCTGTCTGCGCTGCGGCGATTTCGCCCTCGGCGAGCCGCACGGCACGGGCCCCGCCGACCAGGCACCGCTCGTCCCGCGCGGCAAGGTGCTGCGCGACCTGTTCATCCTGCGCTTCCTCGCGATCGAACGGGCCGTGCGCGGGGTGTTCATCGTGCTGGTCGCGGCGGCCGTGTGGAAGTTCAGCAACAGCCAGGACGCGGTGCGCCGGCTCTTCGACGAGTACCTCGACGTCTTCCGCCCGGTCTTCCGGCACTTCCACTACGACCTCGACCACTCACCCGTGGTCGGCACCATCCAGAAGGCGTTCGGCTACGAGCACTCGACGCTGGTGCTGGTGGCAGGTCTGCTGCTGGTCTACGCGCTGGTCGAGCTCGTCGAGGCGGTCGGCCTCTGGTACGCCAGACGCTGGGCGGAGTACCTGACCGTGGTCGCCACGGCCGCGTTCCTCCCGCTGGAGATCTACGAACTCACCGAGCACATCAGCTGGCTGAAGATCGCCACCCTGGTCCTCAACATCCTGGCCGTGCTCTACATCGCGCTCGCCAAGCGGCTGTTCGGGCTGCGGGGCGGGCGCCGGGCGTTCGAGGAGGAGCGGCGCAGCGCGTCGCTGATGGAGGTGGAGGAGTCCGCCGGGGTGCCGGTCCAGGCCGCGCGTCCGCAGGACGAGCGCTTGCCTTGACGTCGGCGTCAAGGCGTACGTTCGTCCGCATGCGAATCGGCGAGCTGGCCGCACGGGCCGGAACCACCACGCGGACGCTGCGGTACTACGAGTCGCGGGGGCTGCTGCCCGCGCGACGGGACGAGCACGGGCACCGGTCCTACGACGAGCGGGACCTGAAGCTGCTGCGGCAGATCAGGACCCTGCGGGACTTCGGGTTCGACCTGGAGGAGACCCGGCCCTTCGTGGAGTGTCTGCGGGCCGGGCACCCCGAGGGGGACTCGTGCCCGGCGTCGCTCGCGGTCTACCGGCGCAAGCTGGACGAGCTCGACGCCCTGATCGGCGAGCTGCGGGCGGTGCGGGCACTGGTCGGCGACCAGCTGGCGAAGGCCGAGCTGGCGCGGAACGGACTGGCCGCCGAGGCGCTGGTTCCGGGCGGTCCGGAACCCCGGTGCGAACTGGGAGGTCGGAAACGGTGATCAAACCATGATCAAGGCGGACGGCGTGACCGAGGTGACGGACGAGGACTTCGAGGCGGAGGTGATCGGCTCGGATCTGCCGGTGCTGGTGCAGTTCACGGCCGACTGGTGCGGGCCGTGCCGGCAGCTCGGGCCGGTGCTGAAGGGCATCGCCTTCGAGGAGGGGGACCGGATCAAGGTCGTCCAGCTGGACGTGGACCGCAACCCGCGGACCACGATCGCCTACGGCGTGCTGGCGACGCCCACGCTCATGGTGTTCCGCGCCGGTGAACCGGTGAAGTCGATGGTGGGCGCCCGGCCCGGCCGGCGGTTGCTCGAGGAGCTGTCCGACGTGCTCGAGGCGGGCTGAACACACGCGGTCCGACGGCCGCGGTAGGCGCGATATGCACGCAGTACACAAGAAATCCCCCGAGCAATTGCGCTCGGGGGATTTCCTTGCGTATATTCGATAATTCGCGACTTCAAGAGGAAAAGGTCGCGAAGAAGTTCACTGGCCACAGTGTATCCGCGCGGGAGCAGAATTGTCAAACACCGATTTTCCAGACAGTGAATTGCGGAGCGAGCAGGAATTCGTCGACGGCCTGTACGCGCGCGTGGACGCCCTGCGCGGGGACACCGAGGCAGGCGTCACGGACGCCCTCGCACAGGGCAACACGCCCATGCAGGCGCGGCTGGAGCGGGACATCCTGGTCGCCGAGCGATCGGGGCTGCTCGCCGCGCTCGACGCCGTCGACGGCTCGCTCTGCTTCGGCCGGATCGACCTGACCTCGGGTACGACTCACCACATCGGCCGCATCGGCCTGCGCACCGACGACGCCGAACGCACCCCGATGCTGATCGACTGGCGTGCGGACGTCGCCCGCCCGTTCTACCTGGCCACCGGCCACACCCCGATGGGCCTGCGCAGGCGCCGGCACCTCACCACCAGCGGCCGTACGGTGACCGCCCTGCACGACGAGATCCTCGACCTCGGCGACGCCACCCGCACCGGCCACGAGGACCCGACCGGCGACGCCGTGCTGCTCGCCGCGCTCAACTCCGCGCGCACCGGCCGCATGAACGACATCGTGCAGACCATCCAGGCCGAGCAGGACGAGATCATCCGGGCGCCGCACCGCGGGGTGCTGGTCGTCGAGGGCGGTCCCGGCACCGGAAAGACGGCCGTGGCCCTGCACCGGGCCGCCTATCTCCTCTACGAACACCGGGAACTGCTCGCCAAGCGCGCCGTCCTGATCGTCGGACCCAACCCCGCCTTCCTCGGCTACATCGGCGAGGTGCTGCCCTCGCTCGGCGAGACGGGCGTCCTGCTGGCGACGGTCGGCGAGTTGTTCCCCGGCGTGAAGGCGACCGCGACCGACACCCGCGAGGCGGCCGCCGTGAAGGGCCGCGCCGACATGGCGGACGTCCTCGCCGACGTCGTACGCGACTGGCAGGCGCTGCCCGACCCGGTGCTCGCGATCGAGCACGACCGCGAGGTCCTGATGCTCGACGACGGCCTGGTGCGGGTGGCCCGGGAGCGCACCCGCTCGGCCGGACTGCCGCACAACGTGGCGCGTGAGCACTTCGAGGGCCACATCCTCAACACGCTCACCGACATGGTCGCCGAGCGCATCGGCACGGACCCGTTCGACGGCACCAACCTGCTGGACCCGAGCGACATCACCCAGATCCGCGACGACCTCGCCGAGAACCCCGAGGTCTGGGCCGCCATCGACCAGCTGTGGCCGCGGCTGACACCGCAGCGCCTGGTCGCGGACTTCCTCGCCGACCCGGTGGGCTACGTCTCCGACGAGGACGCGGCCGCCGTCCGCCGTCCGGTGACCCGGGCGTGGACCGTCGCGGACGTACCGCTGCTGGACGAGGCGGCCGAACTGCTCGGCGTGGACGAGCGGGTGGCGCGGGCGGTCGCGGAGCGCGAGCGGGAGACACAGGTCGCCTACGCGCAGGGCGTGCTCGACGTCTCCTACGCCTCGCGCACCTACGAGTTCGAGGACATCGACGCGGAGGACTCCGAGGTCCTGTCCGCGCACGACATCATCGACGCCGAGCGGTTCGCCGAGCGGCACGAGGAGGACGACCACCGCAGCGCCGCCGAGCGGGCCGCCGGCGACCGGACCTGGGCGTTCGGGCACATCATCGTCGACGAGGCGCAGGAGCTGTCGCCGATGGCGTGGCGGCTGCTCATGCGGCGCAGCCCCACCCGCTCGATGACCTTGGTCGGCGACCCGGCGCAGACCGCGGAGGCGGCGGGCGTCGGCTCCTGGGGGAAGATCCTCGAACCGTATGTCGAGGACCGCTGGGTGCACACCCGCCTCGGCGTCAACTACCGCACGCCCGCCGAGATCATGGAGCTCGCGGCGGCCGTGGTGCGCGCCGAGCAGCCCGACTTCGAGCCGCCGAGTTCGGTGCGTTCGACGGGCGTACGGCCGTGGGTGCGCGCGACCGACGACCTGTCCGGCGCGGTCGCCGACGCGGTCAAGGAGCTGGCGCCCGCCGAGGGGCGGCTCGCCGTCATCGCCCCGCGCCATCTGCACCGGAAGCTGGCCGCACGGCTGGAAGGGGTGACGGCGGGCGCGCAGCCCGACCTGACCCGGAGCGTCGTCCTGCTCGACCCGCGGCAGTCGAAGGGGCTGGAATTCGACTCCGTGCTGGTGGTGGAGCCGGCGCTGTACGGCACCAGCGATCTGTATGTGGCCCTGACCCGGGCCACCCAGCGGCTGGGGGTGCTGCACACCGGCCGGCTGCCGAAGGCACTGGCCGTCCCCACCGCCTGAGGCGCGGTCGGCGCGGTACGTGTGCGGTGGGCGGATCCCACCGCACACGACCGCGCCGACCGGCGGTCACCGCGCGGCGCTCGAACCGGCGGCTCTCAGGCCGGCCGCAGCCACACCGTGGACAGGGGCGGCAGGGTCAGCCGGATGCTGGCCGGGCGGCCGTGCCAGGGCTGGGGCTCCGGCTTGACCGGGTCGGGGTTGGTGACGTCGCTGCCGCCGTACCTCGCCGCGTCGGTGTTGAGGCTCTCGTGCCAGGCGGGGACGTCGTCGGGGACGCCGAGGCGGTAGTCGTGGCGGACCACTGGGGAGAAGTGGGAGACCGCGAGCAGGGGTGAGCCCTCGGCGTCGTACCGCACGAACGCGACGACGTTGTCCTCGGACGCGTCGCCGACGATCCACTGGAAGCCGGCCGGTTCGGTGTCGCGCTGCCAGAGCGCCGGCGTGTGGCGGTAGACGGTGTTGAGGTCGCGGACCAGGTCGCGCACACCGCGGTGGTCGGCCTCCGCCCCGTACGCCGGGTCGAGCAGCCACCAGTCCGGGCCGTGCGCCTCCGACCACTCCGCGCCCTGGGCGAACTCCTGGCCCATGAAGAGGAGTTGCTTGCCGGGATGGGCCCACATGAAGCCGAGGTAGGCACGGTGGTCGGCGCGCTGCTGCCACCAGTCGCCCGGCATCTTCGACACCAGTGAACGCTTCCCGTGCACGACCTCGTCGTGCGAGATGGGCAGGACGTAGTTCTCGCTGTACGCGTACACCATCGAGAAGGTCATCTCGTTGTGGTGGTACTTGCGGTGCACCGGCTCGTGGCTCATGTACTCCAGCGAGTCGTGCATCCAGCCCATGTTCCACTTCAGGCCGAAGCCCAGCCCGCCGAAACCGCTCGGCCCCTTGTGGTGGGTGGCACGGGTGACGCCGTCCCAGGCGGTGGACTCCTCCGCGATCGTCACGACCCCCGGCGCCCGCCGGTACACCGTGGCGTTCATCTCCTGGAGGAACGCCACCGCGTCCAGGTTCTCCCGGCCGCCGTGCTCGTTCGGCACCCACTGGCCCGGCTCGCGCGAGTAGTCGAGGTAGAGCATCGAGGCGACCGCGTCCACGCGCAGCCCGTCGATGTGGAACTCCTCGCACCAGAACACGGCGTTGGCGACGAGGAAGTTGCGCACCTCACGGCGGCCGAAGTCGAACTCCAGCGTGCCCCAGTCGGGGTGCGCGGAGCGCAGCGGGTTCTCGTGCTCGTACAGCGGACGGCCGTCGAACTCGGCCAGGGCCCAGTCGTCACGCGGGAAGTGGGCCGGGACCCAGTCCATCAGGACGCCGATCCCCGCCCGGTGCAGGGCGTCGACCAGGTACTTGAAGTCGTCCGGGGTGCCCATCCGGGCCGTGGGCGCGTAGAAGCCGGTGACCTGGTAGCCCCAGGAGCCGCCGAAGGGGTGCTCGGCGACGGGCATCAGCTCGACATGGGTGAAGCCGAGGTCCTTGACGTACGCGGGCAACTGGTCCGCCAGCTGGCGATACGTCAGTCCAGGGCGCCAGGAGGCGAGATGGACCTCGTAGACGGAGAACGCGGCCTCGTGCGCCGGCGTGTCCCCGCGGTGCGCCAGCCACTGCGCGTCGTCCCACTCGTAGTGCGAGGCGTGCACGATCGAGGCGGTCTCGGGCGGGACCTGGGTGCGCCGGGCCAGCGGGTCGGCCCGCACGGTCCGTGAACCGTCGGGGCGGGTGATCTCGAACTTGTACAGCTCGCCCTCGCCGATGCCCGGCACGAACAGCTCCCAGACGCCGGACGAGCCCAGCGAACGCATGGGGTGTCCCGCGCCGTCCCAGAAGTTGAAGGAGCCCGTCACCCGCACCCCGCGCGCGTTCGGCGCCCACACGGAGAAGCGGGTTCCGGCCACGCCCTGGTGGGTCATCGGATCGGCGCCGAGCACCGTCCACAACTGCTCGTGCCGGCCCTCGCCGATCAGGTGCAGGTCCAGGTCGCCCAGCGTGGGCAGGAAACGGTAGGAGTCCTCGGTGTCCTGGACCGTTCCCTCGTACGCCACCAGCAGGCGGTACTCCGGGACGTCGGTCAGGGGGAGCAGGCCCGAGAAGAACCCGTCGCCGTCGTCGTGCAGTTCGGCACGCAGGTTCCCGGCGGCGATGGTCACGGACCGCGCGTACGGCCGGAACGCGCGGAAGGCCACACCGCCGGGCACCGGGTGGGCGCCCAGCACGGAGTGCGGGGCGTGGTGGGTGCCGTGCAGAAGACGCTCACGGTCGCCCGCGTCCACGGCGGGGGAGATGGCCAGGGGTATGGCCGAGGGGGCGGCCGCGGCCCTGGGCGCGGGGACGGTCTTCCCGGGGGTCTTCCCGGCGGCCTTCTTGACCGCCGCCTTCTTGACCGTGGCCTTCGCTGTCACGGCCTTCGCTGTCACGGCCTTCGCTGTCACTGCCCTCTCGACGACCGCCTTCTCGACGACCGCCTTCTTGGCGACGACCTTCTTGGCGACGACCTTCTCGTCGGCCGGGTGGTCGGCGGCCGTCTTCTTCGCGACCGCCTTCCGCGCCGTCGCCTTCTTCGTCACCGCTTTCTTCGCGACCGCCTTCTCGGTGGCCGCCTTCTTCGCCGCCGCCTTCTTCGCTGTCGTCGTCTCCTCGGCCGTCTTCTTCGGATGCGAACCGTTGGACGGGGGGCTGGGGGTCACGGACGGAGCCTCCTGGGCGAGGGTGAGGTCAGGACAGGTCGGGCGCGGCCAGACGGCGCACCGCGGACAGCGGGACCGGGAGCCAGTCGGGGCGCTGCCGGGCTTCGTACAGGACCTCGTAGACGGCCTTGTCCGTCTCGTAGGCCCGCAGCAGCACGGGGTCGGTGCGCGGGTCGCGGGCGCCGGCCTCGGCGTACCCGGTGCAGTAGGCGGCCCGGCAGGCGTCCGCCCATCCCGGCACCGACGGGCTCACGGAGTGCTCGGCGTAGTCGAAGGAGCGCAGCATCCCCGCGACGTCCCGCACCGTGGGCTGCGGCATCCGCCGCTCGGTCAGCGGCCTGGCCGGCTCGCCCTCGAAGTCGATCAGGGACCAGGCGCCGGACGGCGAACGCAGACACTGTCCGAGGTGCAGATCGCCGTGGATGCGCTGGGCGGTCCAGGTCTGGCCCTCGGCCGCCAGGTCGGCCAGCGCCTCGAAGGCGGTGCGCAGACCGGGTGCGTACGGGCGTAACGCGGGCACCGCCTGCGCGGTCGCGTCGAGCCGCTCGATCATGCCGTCGGCCATCGGGCGCAGCTGGGCATGCCCCAGGGTCACCGTGGGCAGCGCCCGGGCCAGCGCGGTGTGCACCTCGGCCGTGGCGCGTCCCAGGGCCCGTGCCTCGGCCACGAAGTCCTCGCCCTTGGCCAGCTCGCGCAGCGCCAGCTCCCAGCCGTCCGACGCGCCCTGCACGAACGGCTGGAGCACGCCCAGGACGTACGACTCGCCGGACAGCTCGGCCCGTAGCCAGGCCGTGGGCGCCGGTACCCGCGCGCAGCCCTCGCGGGCCAGGGCGAGCGGCAGTTCGAGGTCGGGGTTGGTGCCGGGCACCACCCGGCGCAACAGCTTGAGAATGAACGTATCTCCGTATACCACCGACGAGTTGGACTGCTCGGCGGTCATCACCCGCGGTACCAGACCGGTGCGTATCTCCTGGCTCCGGTCCCGCTCGAAACGCAGCCCGCCGATGCGGGCCTGGGAGCGCAGGGCCTCCAGGAGCACATCGGCGGGCCGGGGGTCGTACAGGGCCTCGTACACCGTCCGTCCGGCGAGCGGCCCCTGCGTCACATGTCCGATCAGCGCGGGCGCCAGCCGGGGCGGCAGCGCCTCGCGCGCGCCTATCAGGAGCTGGTAGCAGTCGCCGGGCTGGGCGGGGGCACCCAGCGTGGGCGGCTGGTGGGCGCGCACCAGCAGGTGGTAGAGGCCCAGCGAGCCGTGCGCCGGCAGCAGCTCGGTGGCCGCGACCGGCGAGAACCCGGTGACCGGACGTCCTTTGCCCGCGAACCAGCGCTGCCGCGGCAGCCACTCCCGCAGCAGTGGGTCCAGGGACGCAAGAAGGCCAGGGTCTGTGGTTGCGGTGCGCGTGACGGCTTCCGACATGGGTCGCGTCCTTTCCCCGGGGGGCGGGGTGTTACTGATGCGTGCCCCGGGCGGGGCGGTGGAAACCGCCCCGCCCGGGGCTTCTAGGCGGCGTCCTTGCGGAGCCGGAACCAGTAGAAGCCGTGCCCTGTCAGGGTCAGCAGGTACGGCAGTTCGCCGATGGCCGGGAAGCGCACCCCGCCGAAGAGCTCGACCGGGTGCCTCCCGTGGAACGCCCGCAGGTCCAGCTCGGTCGGCTGGGCGAAGCGGGAGAAGTTGTGCACGCACAGCACCAGGTCGTCCCCCTGGTCCTCGGTCGCGGGGGCCTCGCGCAGGAAGGCGAGCACGGCCGGGTTGGAGGACTGCAGCTCGGTATAGGACCCCAGTCCGAAGGCAGGATTCTGCTTACGGATCTCGATCATGCGGCGGGTCCAGTGCAGCAGGGACGACGGCGAGGACATGGACGCCTCGACGTTGGTCACCTGGTAGCCGTAGACCGGGTCCATGATCGTGGGCAGGTACAGCCGCCCGGGGTCCGAGGACGAGAAGCCCGCGTTGCGGTCGGGGGTCCACTGCATCGGGGTGCGGACCGCGTCGCGGTCGCCGAGCCAGATGTTGTCGCCCATGCCGATCTCGTCGCCGTAGTAGAGGATCGGCGAGCCGGGCAGGGAGAGCAGCAGGGCGGTGAAGAGTTCGATCTGGTTGCGGTCGTTGTCCAGGAGCGTGGCGAGGCGGCGGCGGATGCCGATGTTGGCGCGCATCCGCGGATCTTTCGCGTACTCCGCGTACATGTAGTCGCGTTCTTCGTCGGTGACCATCTCGAGGGTGAGCTCGTCGTGGTTGCGCAGGAAGATGCCCCACTGGCAGCCGGCGGGGATCGCCGGTGTCTTCGCCAGGATCTCCGACACCGGGTAGCGGGACTCCCTGCGCACCGCCATGAAGATCCGCGGCATGACGGGGAAGTGGAAGGCCATGTGGCACTCGTCGCCGCCGCCGGCGTAGTCGCCGAAGTAGTCGACGACGTCCTCGGGCCACTGGTTCGCCTCGGCCAGGATCACCGTGTCCGGATAACTGGCGTCGATCTCCTTGCGCACCCGCTTCAGGAACTCGTGCGTGGCGGGGAGGTTCTCGCAGTTGGTGCCCTCCTGGGCGTACAGGTAGGGCACGGCGTCGAGGCGGAAGCCGTCGATGCCGAGGTCCAGCCAGAACCGCAGCGCCGAGATGATCTCCTCCTGCACCGCCGGGTTCTCGTAGTTGAGATCGGGCTGGTGGGAGAAGAAGCGGTGGAAGAAGTACTGCTTGCGGACCGGGTCGAAGGTCCAGTTCGACACCTCGGTGTCGACGAAGATGATGCGGGCGTCCTGGTACTGCTTGTCGTCGTCGGCCCACATGTAGTAGTCGCCGTAGGGGCCGTCGGGGTCCTTCCTGGACTCCTGGAACCACGGGTGCTGGTCGCTGGTGTGGTTCATGACGAAGTCGATGATCACGCGCATGCCGCGTTGGTGGGCGGCGTCGACGAACTCCACGAAGTCGGCGAGGTCGCCGAACTCGGGCAGGACGGCGGTGTAGTCCGAGACGTCGTACCCGCCGTCTCGCAGGGGGGACTTGAAGAAGGGCGGGAGCCACAGGCAGTCGACGCCCAGCCACTGCAGATAGTCGAGTTTGGCGGTGAGGCCCTTCAGGTCGCCGACGCCGTCGCCGTTGCTGTCCTGGAAGGACCGGACGAGGACTTCGTAGAAGACGGCGCGTTTGAACCAATCCGGGTCCCGGTCCTTGGCGGGAGTGTCCTCGAACGTGTCCGGAACGGGCTCGTTGAGCATCATTGTGTGGGTGACCCTCCGGTCTGCGGGGTGGACGGTCGCAGGACGGTGAGGACGTGCGCGGGCCGGTCGCCCGGTTCCAGGCGCACGTAGTTGGCCCTGCCCCAGTGATAGGTCTCGCCGGTGAGCTCGTCGCGCACCGGCACCGACTCGTGCCAGTCGAGGCCGAGTTGCGGCATGTCCAACGAGACCGTGGCCTCCTGGGTGTGGTGAGGGTCGAGGTTGACGACCACCAGAACCGTGTTCGAACCGTGCCGCTTCGAATACGCGATCACCGCGTCCTGGTCCACGGAGTGGAAGTGGATGTCGCGCAGTTGACGCAGGGCGGGGCTCCGCCGCCGGATGTCGTTGAGGCGGGTGATGAGGGGGGCGATGGTGCGGCCCTCGCGGGCGGCGGCGTCCCAGTCGCGGGGGCGGAGCTGGTATTT
>NZ_JBHWCC010000006.1:0-218255 GCF_042735715.1 Streptomyces sp. NPDC059582 | reverse complement strand
GATTTCCTCGGTGCTTTCCAGGTTCCCGCTTCCGCGTTTCCCTTTCCGGCGGTTCCGACTCTATCAGATCCTTTCGGGCCTGACTCCCAGTCAGAAGGGGCTTGCCTTCCCGGCCGCTGGGCCGTTCCGACGAGTGAGACTTTAGCGGATTCCCGGCTCCCGAGCTAATCGGGGGGCCGTGTCCTTTCGAACGCGGATTCCTCATTTCGCTAATACGCATGCCAATGAAACAACGCAGACGGGCAGACATGCCGACTGATCGTCGAGTGTTGGTTGGTACCTGCGAAATGGCTGTCCGGGGACCGACCGGGGTCGGCGCTCACGTCGGACAACTCGGAGAACATTACGCACCCGATCGGGGTGTGTCAACCCACCCCCGCGCGGGCCCCATGGTGCGTAGGCTGGCTGACGTGACTACGCGTACGTGCACCCAGCTGTGGTGGGCCGCCTGACGGCGGCCGTACACACGTATGTACTCAAACGGCCGCCGCTTCGGCGGCCGTTCTCGTTTCTCCCTCCAGAGGGTCGGCCGGCCGGGTGCGGCGGTCTCGATCAGGAGGACGAGAGATGAAGCGGGTTTTCAGCGGGGTCAAGCCGACCGGGCATCTGACGCTGGGCAACTACCTGGGGGCCATGCGGCAGTGGGCCGCGGTCGACCAGCACCGGGCGGACTCGTTGTTCTGCATCGTCGACCTGCACGCGCTGACCGTCGAGCACGATCCGGGCCGGGTGCGCCGACTGAGTCGGCAGGCCGCGACGTTGCTGCTTGCGGCGGGGCTGGATCCCCGGCTGTGCACCGTCTTCGTACAGAGCCATGTGGACGAGCACGCACGGCTGTCGTACGTGCTGGAGTGCGTGGCCACCGACGGCGAGATGCGGCGGATGATCCAGTACAAGGAGAAGGCCGCGCGTGAGCGGGAGCGCGGCGGGAGTGTGCGGCTGTCGCTGCTGACGTATCCGGTGCTGATGGCGGCGGACATCCTCGCCTACGGGACCGATGAGGTGCCGGTGGGGGACGACCAGGCGCAGCACGTGGAGCTGACTCGGGATCTGGCCGTGCGGTTCAACCAGCGGTACGGGCAGGCGTTCGTGGTGCCGCGGGCGACGCATCCGCCGGTGGCGGCTCGGGTCATGAATCTTCAGGAGCCGACGTCGAAGATGGGAAAGAGCGATGACGCCGGGCCGGGGATCGTCTACCTGCTGGACGAGCCGGACGTGGTGCGCAAGAAGGTGATGCGGGCGGTGACCGACAGCGGTCGGCATGTCGGGTACGACCGGGCGGAGCGGCCGGGCGTGGCGAACCTGCTGGAGATCCTCGCCGCCTGTACGGGTGGGAACCCCGAGGCCTTGGGCGGTGTATATGAGTCGTACGGCGCCTTGAAGAAGGACACCGCGGAGGCAGTGGTCGAGCTGCTCAGGCCCGTACAGGCCAGGCACAAGGAGTTGTGCGCGGATCCCACGTACGTGGAGGGGGTGCTGCGGGATGGTGCGGCGCGGGCGCGGGCGATGGCCCGGCCGGTCGTGGATACCGCCTATCGCGCGATCGGGTTGTTGCCACCGGTCTCGCAGACGGTGGTGAACGCGGCTCGGTAGGCGCGCGGGCTGGTGGCGAGGCGCGAGGCGAAGTGCTGGCGCGTCGTGACCTCGCTGCCGAAGCCCGCGCGGCGGGCGACCTCTGGCATGGGGAGGTCGGTGCGTTCGAGGAGCTTCTGAGCCGCTGCGACGCGCTGGTCGAGGAGCCAGCGCAAGGGGGTGGTGCCGGTCTCCGCGGTGAAGTGGCGGGCGAAGGAGCGCGCGGACATGCCGGCGCGGGCGGCCAGGTCGGCGACCGTGAGCGGCTGGTCGAGGTGGCGCAGGGCGTGTTCGCGGACGGCGGCGAGGCTGTCGGCGTCGCGGTACGTGTGCGGGGTGGGGTGCTCGATGAACTGTGCCTGTGTGCCGGTTCGGAAGGGGGCGGTGACCATCGAGCGGGCGATGGTGGCGGCCGCTTCGGCACCGTGCGCGGTGCGGACCAGATGCAGGCAGAGGTCGATGCCGGCCGCGGTACCGGCGGCGGTCCAGATGTTGTCGTCCTCGATGAAGAGGGCG
Source organism: Streptomyces sp. NPDC059582 (assembly GCF_042735715.1). Classification (NCBI taxonomy): domain Bacteria; kingdom Bacillati; phylum Actinomycetota; class Actinomycetes; order Kitasatosporales; family Streptomycetaceae; genus Streptomyces; species Streptomyces sp. NPDC059582. The sequence goes on along the minus strand of NZ_JBHWCC010000006.1, from coordinate 216,167 downwards.
TCGGGGACGACGCTGACGTGGGGGTGGTGGGTGCGGAGGTGGTCGATCAGGTTCCAGTGGGTGATGGCGCGCCGCCCGTCGAGAAGACCTGACTGGGCGAGGGTGAAGGCGCCGCCGCACAGCGCGGCGAGGGTGGTGCCGCGGGCGTGGGCGCGGCGGAGGGCGTCGAGGACGGGGGCGGGTGCGGGGGTGAGGTGGTCGTCGAGGCCGGGGACCACGATCAGGTCGGCCTGGTCCAGCCAGCTGAGGGTGCGGTCGGGGAGGAGCGTGAGGCCGCCGCGCATCGGGACGGGGGTGGTGTCGGGGGCGACTCGGCGCAGGTCGAAGGCGGGGGCGCCGCGGTCGGTGCGGTCGGTGCCCCACACCTCGGTGATGACCGAGACGTCGAAGGCGCGGACGCCCGGGAAGGCGACCAGGGCCACGCGGTACGGGCGGTCGTTCGCGTGCTCGTTCCAGCGGTCCTTCTTGCGGTCCGCCGGGCCCTGGGAGCTGTCCACGAGTGGCAGTAAATCATCGATCGCTGTCTTTTGCCCCGCTGGGGCGGTCGTGCTCCCGGCGGCAGGATCGTGGACATGGAGATCGCAGAGAACGCAGCGTTGGTGGTCGTCGACGTACAGAAGGGCTTCGAGGAGCTGGGCTTCTGGGGGCAGCGGAACAATCCCGGGGCCGACGACAACATCGCGTCGCTCATCGACGCCTGGCAGGAGACCGGACGACCCGTCGTCTTCGTACGGCACGACTCGTCGAACCCTCGGTCGCCGCTGCGGCCGGGATACGAGGGGAACGAATTCAAGGAGTACGTGGAGCGGCGGCGCGGGAAGGAGGCCGGGGCGGAGCTGCTGCTCACGAAGACGGTGAACTCGGCGTTCCTGGGGACGCCCGATCTGGACGCGTGGCTGAGGGCGGCGGGGATCTCGCAGGTCGTCGTGGCCGGGATCCAGACCAACATGTGTGTGGAGACGACGGCGCGGATGGGCGGGAACCTCGGTTATGAGGTGGTGGTCGCGTATGACGCGACGTACACCTTCGACCTCGAAGGCCCGTTCGGCTGGCGGCGTGCTGCGGAGGAGCTCGCGCAGACGTCGGCCGTGTCGCTGCACGGTGGCGGGTTCGCGCGGGTGGTGACCACGCAGGAGGTCCTGGGCGCGGTGGGGTGAGCTGCGACGCCGCCCCCGGCGACGGGGGCGGCGGGGTGGAAACGGCGTGGGTCAGTTGTTGCCGGAGGCCAGTTCGCGGCTGCGGTCGCGGGCGGCTTCGAGGGCGGCGATGAGGGCGGCTCGTACGCCGTGCTTCTCGAGTTCGCGGATGGCGCTGATGGTGGTGCCAGCGGGGGAGGTGACGTTCTCGCGGAGCCTGACGGGGTGTTCGCCGCTGTCGCGGAGCATGGTCGCGGCGCCGATCGCGGACTGGACGATCAGGTCGAGGGCTTTGTCGCGGGGCAGGCCGAGCAGGATGCCGGCGTCGGTCATGGCTTCGACCAGGTAGAAGAAGTAGGCCGGGCCCGAGCCGGAGAGGGCGGTGCAGGCGTCCTGCTGGGACTCGGGGACGCGGAGGGTCTTGCCGACGGCGCCGAAGATCTCCTCGGCGTGGGCGACATGGGCGGCGGTGGCGTGGCTGCCGGCGGAGATGACGGACATCGCCTCGTCGACGAGGGCGGGGGTGTTCGTCATGACGCGGACGACCGGGGTGCCGGTGGTGAGGCGTTCCTCGACGAAAGCGGTGGTGATGCCGGCGGCGCCGCTGATGATCAGGCGGTCGGCGGGCACGTGGGGGGCGAGTTCGTCGAGGAGGGCTCCCATGTCCTGCGGTTTGACCGTGAGGATCAGGGTGTCGGCGGTCTTGGCGGCCTCGGCGTTGGTGACCGGGGTGACTCCGTAGCGGCTTCGGAGTTCCTCGGCTCGTTCCGGGCGGCGGGCGGTGACCAGAAGGTCCGACGGGGCCCAGCCGCCGCGGATCATTCCGCTGAGCAGGGCTTCGCCGATCTTGCCGGTGCCGAGGACTGCGACGTTCTGGGTCATGGCTGGGCTGCCTCCGAGGGGTGCGTCGTCCGTGTTCATCCTCGCACCGGGGGGCTTCGGCCCGGGTGAGGTGTCCGGTGGGCGGACGTGGCGCGGCCCTGTTCGTCCGTGAGCGCCGGACGGGCGCAAGGGCCCCGGCCGGCGCTGCGGAGTGACGTCGCGGAGTGGGGCGGATCGACTCCGCGGAGTCGGGCGGGTCAGGCGGTTCGGCGGCGCAGGGTGGCCGCTCCGAGGCCCAGTACCAGCAGTGCGCAGCCCGCCACGATCAGCACGTCCCGGACGAAGGTGGCTGTCATGTCGGTGTGCTTCAGGACTTCGTTCATGCCGTCGACCGCGTAGGACATGGGGAGGACGTCGGAGACGCCCTTCAGGACCGGGTGCATGTTGTCGCGGGGTGTGAAGAGTCCGCAGAGCAGGAGCTGCGGGAAGAGCACCGCGGGCATGAACTGGACGGCCTGGAACTCCGAGGCCGCGAAGGCCGAGACGAAGAGGCCGAGCGCGGTGCCCAGGAGCGCGTCGAGCAGGGCCACCAGGAGCAGCAGCCAGGGCGAGCCGACGACGTCGAGGCCCAGGAACCAGACCGCCAGACCCGTGGCCAGGGCCGACTGGATGATCGCGAGGATGCCGAAGGCGAGGGCGTAACCGGCGATCAGGTCGCCCTTGCCGAGGGGCATGGCGAGGAGGCGTTCGAGGGTGCCCGAGGTGCGTTCGCGCAGGGTGGCGATGGAGGTGACGAGGAACATCGTGATCAGCGGGAAGATCCCGAGGAGGGAGGCGCCGATGTTGTCGAAGGTGCGCGGGCTGCCGTCGAAGACGTAACGCAGCAGGACCAGCATCAGGCAGGGGATCAGGATCAGCAGCGCGATGGTGCGCGGGTCGTGGCGGAGCTGGCGCAGGACGCGGGCCGCGGTGGCCGTGGTGCGGGAGATGTTGAGGGCGGCGGCGGGAGCCGGGGCTGTGGCGCTCATCGGGCTGTCTCCTTCGCGTGGCCGGCCGCGACGGCCTCGTCCACCAGGTGCAGGAAGGCCGCCTCGACCGTTTCGGAGCCGGTGCGGGCGCGGAGGGCGTCGGGGCTGTCGTCGGCGAGGATCTCGCCGGCGCGCATGAGGAGGAGGCGGTGGCAGCGCTCGGCCTCGTCCATGACGTGGGAGGAGACGAGGAGGGTCGCGCCGCGGGATTCGGCGATGTGGTGGAAGAGGTTCCACAGGTCTCGGCGCAGGACGGGGTCGAGGCCGACGGTCGGCTCGTCCAGGACCAGGAGTTCGGGGGCGCCGAGGAGGGCGACCGCGAGGGAGACGCGGTTGCGCTGGCCGCCGGAGAGATTGCCGGCGAGGGAGTCGGCGTGGCTGGTGAGGTCGACGTCGGCGATGGCCCGGGTGACGTCGGCACGGCGACGGTCGGCGGCGACGGGGGTGCCTCCGCGCGAGCGCGTTCGAGCGTTGGGGAGACCCGGGTCGAGGATCGCGGCGAAGTAGTCGAGGTTCTGGCGGACCGTCAGGTCGTCGTAGACGGAGGGGGCTTGGGTGAAGTAGCCGATGCGGGTGCGCAGGGCGGGGTGGCCGGCGGGGCGGCCGAGGACGTCCAGGGTGCCGGTGACCTTGGCCTGGGTGCCGACGATCGCGCGCATGAGGGTCGACTTGCCGCAGCCGGAGGGGCCGAGGAGGCCGGTGATCTGGCCGCGCGGGACGGTGAAGTCGATTCCGCGCAGGACGGTTCGGGGGCCGCGGACGACAGTGAGGGCTTCGGCGTGGATCGCAGGCGGGTCGGCGGTCCCGGCGCTGGTGCCGGCATCGGCTCCGGTGCCGGTTTCCGGCGGCTCCGGCATGTAATTCATCATGCGATGAATAATCCTCGGCAGCAGAGGCGCCGTCAAGTGGGTGCACACGGCGGCGCAGGCGCGCGGCGGTGGGATTGGACGCGGACCCTCCGGTTCATCCGCCTCCGTGTTCACCGGGTGCACACATGAATCGGCCCCCGGGTCAACTCCCGCTACCGACAATGGATTTCAGTTCGCCGAGCCCTCCCCCGGCTCGGCGCCCACGCATCTCCCGCTGTCGACCGGAGGTGCTGCTGTCATGCGCCGTGGCGTACGCAAGGCCGATCTGTTCGCTTCCCTCGTCGTGTTCCTCGTCGCCCTGCCGCTCTGTGTGGGCGTCGCCATGGCCTCCGGCGTGCCCGCCGAACTGGGCCTGGTCACCGGCATCGTCGGCGGGCTGGTCACCGGGGTGCTGCCCGGCAGCAGCCTCCAGGTGAGCGGACCCGCGGCGGGGCTGACCGTGCTCGTGTACGAGGCTGTCCAGGCCTACGGCCTGGAAGCGCTCGGGGTGTTGGTGTGCGCGGCCGGGCTGGTGCAGCTCGGGTTGGGCGCGCTGCGGCTCGGGCGGTGGTTCCGGGCCGTGTCCGTCGCCGTCGTCCAGGGGATGCTGGCCGGCATCGGTCTGGTGCTGGTCGCCGGGCAGGTCTACGCCCTCGGGGACGTGGCCGCTCCGGCGGGCGGGCTCGCGAAGCTCGCCGGGCTGGTGTCGCTGCCCGGCCGGATGGACCCGGTGGCGTTGTCGGTGGGCGGTGCCACCATTGCCGTACTGCTGCTCTGGCCGCGCTGGCGGCGGGGTGCGCGGCTGGTGCCCGCGCCGCTGGTCGCGGTGGCGTCGGCGGCGGCGCTGACGGCGGTGTTCGACCTGGACGTGCGGCGGGTCGAGGTGCGCGGGCTGCTGGATGTCGTACGGCTGCCCGAGGCGGCGGATGTCGGGCGGCTGACGGAAGTGGGGGTGATCGGGACCGTCGTGGCCTTCGCGCTGATCGCGTCCGCGGAGTCGTTGTTCAGCGCGGCGGCGGTGGACCGGCTGCACACCGGACCGCGCACGGACTACGACCGGGAGCTGATGGCGCAGGGCGCGGGGAACACCCTGTGCGGGGTGCTGGGGGCACTGCCGATGACGGCGGTGATCGTGCGCAGCGCGGCGAACGTGCACGCCGGGGCGCGCACCAAGGCGTCGCGGGTGCTGCACGGGGTGTGGCTGCTGCTGTTCACCGCCGTGCTGCCCGGGGTGCTCGGGGTGATCCCGGTGGCGGCGCCGGCCGGGCTGCTGGTGCACGCCGGGTGCAAGCTCGTGCCGGTGCGCGAGGTGCGGGCGCTGTGGCGCGGGCACCGCGGGGAGGTGGTGGTGCTCGGGGTGACCGCGGTCGCGATCGTCGCCGGGAACCTGTTCGAGGGGGTGCTGGTCGGGCTGGCGCTGGCCGTGGCGAAGACAGCGTGGGAGATCAGCCATGTGCACGTGGAGACCGAGGACCGCGGGGAGGCGGGGATCGTCGTACGAGTGCTGGGGCATGCGACATTCCTGCGGCTGCCGAAGCTGCTGGACGCGTTGGACGCGCTGCCGCGGGACCGGGAGATCCGGCTGGAGCTGGGCGGGCTGCGGCACCTGGACCATGCCTGCGCGGCGGCCCTGGAGGGATGGGCCGCCGCGCGGCAGGGGCGTCAGGGGGTCGCGACGATCAGCAGGACGTCGTAGACCTCCTCGACCAGGCCGGTCGGGAAGATCTTCAGGAGGTGCTCGCGCTCACGGGCGAGGAAGGCGTTCGTCGTCGCCTCGCCACGCACCAGGAAGATCGAGTGGCTGCCGATGTTGGCGAGGTGCGTGTCGAGCGGGACCGTGCGGCTCCAGCGGAGCACGCGCCGCGCATGGTCCGGGACGGCCGGCGCGCCCTCGAAGACGCATGCCGTCCGATAGCCGGACGAACCCTGCTTGTTGTCGTACTCGCCGCCGAAGTGGCGCCCGATGCGCTGTGCCTGGTCGGTGATCCACCCGACGTCGTGCGGGTCCGTGTTCCACCACAGCGCCAGCGCGCCGCCCGGACGCAGCACGCGCAGGGCCTCCGGGATCGCGTACGTGGGGTCGGTCCAGTGCCAGGCCTGGGCGTAGGTGAGGAAGTCGACGGAGGCGGTCGCGAGGGGAAGGGCGTTGCCGTTGCCGCGGACGAGAGGGACCTCGGGGAGGCTGCGGCGGAGCTGGGCCGCCATGCCCTCACCGGGTTCGACGGCGATCACGTCGGCGCCGCGGGCGTGCAGCAGGCCGGTCGCGATGCCGGTGCCGGCGCCTATGTCCGCGACGCGGGCGCCGTTCAGCGGGCGGCCCGCGAGGTCCTCGACCGCGTCGAAGAGGGCGGGCGGGTAGGCGGGACGGTTCGCCGCGTACTGGGCCGCGGCGGCGTTGAAGGAGTGGGCCCGGCCGGCATGCGAGGAGAGCGTCATACCGCCATGCTGACGCCGATGCTTGCGGGATACACCCGCTTTTGCCGACAGCGTGAGGGATCCGACGGGGGCTGGGGCCCTACGTTCGGATCGGGTCGGTCGTGGCCGACGGAGCTGATCGGCCGCCCGAGCGGGGTGTGGCGCGGGGCGGCCGCAGGGCGGAGGAGGGCGTCGACACGGAGCGTCGGCAACCGACGACAACGCCGCGGACGCGCCTGCCACACCCCGCGACACCGGGCTGATCCGAACGACAGGCCCTAGGAGCGGCGGCGCTTCTTCGACGGGTTGCCGGTGCGGCGGGTCGTGCGCTGCTCGAACCGCTGCCGGGCCGCCTCGTACCCCTCGCGGTGGAGCTTCTCTCCCGGGGCCTCGGTCAGGGAGCGGAAGAAGTAGGCGAGCAGCGAGCCGACGAAGCCGATGGCCAGCAGACCGCGCAGGGACGCCTGCCGCTCGGGGTCGGGGCGCTTGCGGAACGCCTCCCAGGTGTGGCCGAAGGCCAGCGCGCTGCAGATCGCGAACATGACGATGACGAGGAGCGTCACGAAGCTGCCGATGTCGGCGATCCGCAGGCCCTGGTAGGCGAAGCGCAGGACCAGACAGGAGACGACGGCCGCGGCGAGCGAGCCGACGGCCACGCCGACGCGGCGGGCCGGGTAGCCGTTGTCGTGGTTCACCCAGGTCGTGCCGAAGAGACGGAGGGGCTCGGGGCGGGGGGCGCCGCCCGGGTCCCCCGGGGAGCCCGCGGGGCTGGATGGGGTGTCGGTCTTGTCGCTCACCCTTTGATTATCGCTGGGGGGACCGCGGGCTCCTTGAGGGGATCAGGCGCAGCGTGAGGCGACGTAGCCGTCGCTGCCCGTGTTGACGTAGGCGTCCGAGACGAACTCGCCGTTGCTGATGTTGTCCCAGATGTTCGTCGTGCCGTACGTGCCCGTGACGGTCGTGCCCGGCATCTGGCAGTAGATGACGACCTTGGACGAGCCGGGCAGAGTGCGGGTGATGTTGTAGCTCGTGCCGGGTCCGCTGCGGACGTTGAGGCGGACGTCGGAGGTCGTGTAATAGCGCAGATCCGCGCTGGCCACCGTGGCGGAGCCCACCACCATGAGGAGGGCACCGGCGGCGGTACCCGCCACAAGAACGGATCTGCGTCTGCGGGATGTCATCGGTACCCCCTGGGTGATGGTGGCGATCTCAGGAGCAGCGCGGCCGGATGTAGCCGTCGCTGCCCGTGTGCACGTACGAGTCCGAGACGTACTCGCCGTCGTCGACGTTGTCCCAGATGTTGCTGGTGCCGTACGGACCCGCGACCGTCGATCCCGGCGTCTGGCAGAAGATCGGGACCTTGGCGCCCTCGGCCAGGACCCGGACGACGGTGTAGCCGGTCCCGGGACCGCTGCGGACATTGAGACGGACGCCCGGCGCGATCGAGTAGTACGTCAACCCGGCGGTGGCGGCCGCTGTCCCGGCTACGCCCGCTGCCTCTTCGACACGCTCAACAGACATGGAAACCCTCCCCCGTTGCACCCCATGACTGCCATGGGATCCCGTTGATTCCCCTGAATCACGCCACGAAACATACGTACGCAACTCGCACACAGAAGCCAGCGAGCCACCTCTGTCCCGTACGAGTCATCGACTAGGCTCCGTGCGTCGCGCGCGCCGACGATCAGCACGGGGGTGGTTCCATGGCGCCACAGCAGAACATCGGAGCGGGCGCGGAAGCGGAACTTCCCGAGTACGCCGGTCACTACCAACTTGAATCACGTCTGGGCTCCGGCGGCATGGGTGTCGTGCACCTGGCCCGCAGCGCCTCCGGGATGAAGCTCGCGGTGAAGGTCGTCCATGCCGAGTTCGCCCGGGATCCCGAGTTCAGAGGGCGTTTCCGGCAGGAGGTGGCTGCGGCGCGGCAGGTGAGCGGCGCCTTCACGGCGTCCGTCGTCGACGCCGATCCAGAGGCCGGACGGCCCTGGATGGCCACCCTGTTCATCCCCGGGCCGACCCTCTCCGACCAGGTGAAGCGGAATGGAGCCATGGACCCGGCGCAGTTGCGCCGGCTGATGGCCGGACTGGCCGAGGCGCTGCGCGACATCCACCGGGTCGGCGTGGTGCACCGGGACCTGAAACCGAGCAACGTGCTGCTCGCCGAGGACGGTCCGAAGGTCATCGACTTCGGCATCTCCCGGCCAAAGGACAGCGAACTGCGCACCGAGACCGGGAAGTTGATCGGGACGCCGCCGTTCATGGCGCCCGAGCAGTTCCGCCGGCCGCGGGAGGTGGGTCCCGCCGCGGACGTCTTCGCGCTCGGATCCGTGATGGTGCACGCGGCGACGGGGCGCGGGCCGTTCGACTCCGACAGTCCGTACGTCGTCGCCTACCAGGTGGTCCATGACGAGCCCGACCTGACCGACGTGCCGGAGGATCTCGCGCCACTCGTGCTGCGCTGTCTCGCCAAGGAGCCCGAGGACCGGCCCACGCCGGACGAACTCATGCGGGAGCTGCGGTCGGTGGCGGCCTCGTACGACACGCAGGCCTTCATACCGGCGCAGCGGCCCGGTGGTGCGTCCAAGCCGGAGCCCCGCGTCGAAGAGCCGGAACGGCGCCGCATCGGACGGCTGAGCAGGCCGACGGCTCTGCGGGCCGGGGCGCTCGGCCTCGCCGTGGTCGGCGCGCTGGTCGCGGCCCAACTCGCCGCCGGGGAAGGCGGGGCGCCCAGGAGTGCTGCACGGACGCCGTCCGCGGACTTCGGCGCGTGGGGGGCGACACCCGTGTCCGGAGCGAGCACACCCCATTGTTCGTACGGGGCAGGAAGGTTGGTCTGCGCGCAGCCGGGCGTGGTCTTCGCCCTCGATCCGTCCGACGGACACCTGTTGTGGCGGCACACCGTCGCTCGGACGCCCAGGAGCGGACCGCCGGTGGTGTCGGGTGGACGCGTGCAGCCGTCACTGGACAAGGGCCGACGTCTCGAGGCGCTCGATCCCGCCTCGGGTCGGGCGGCCTGGCAGCGGGACCTCCCCGCGTACAGCGGGCTGACGCGAGCGGGGGACATGCTCCTGGTCACCGGTGCCGACGGGAAGGTCTCGGGCGTGGACAGCGCTTCGGGCACCACGAAGTGGAACCGCCGGATACCGGGCCAGAGCGTGCCGTACTTCGCCACGTTCACCGATGACCCGCTGGCCTACACGGCGAGCCCGTCCGACGACGGAGCGGGCACACGGGTCACGGCGGTGGACCCGGGCACGGGTCACGTGCGTTGGGAGGCGGAGCTGAAGGGCTCGCTGAGGGTCGTCGGCGCGGGCGACGGGTCCGTCTCCTTCCTCTCCGTCGACGCGGTGTACGGGCACACGACGTCCGTGGTCCGCTACACCCCCGCCACCGGCGCGACGCGACGGGTGACGCTCACCGTCCCGCTCGAACAGGTCCACGCCACCGCGCGCGGGAACCTCGTCCACCTCATGAGCACCGGCGGATCACTGGTGGTCGTGGACATGGACGCGCGGCGGCAGTTGTGGAGCCTGGAGACGGGAGTGATCCGGGGCTCCACGCCGGTCTCCGACGGCCGGCACGTGTACATCACCACCCCCGACGGACGTCTCCTCGCCGCCGACCTCCGCAGCGGCAAGCTTCTCGGGCAGACTCCGCCGCGGCTGGACGCGAACTCCGGTCAGGTCGTCGCCGCGCTCCCCGAGCCGGTCGTCGACGGTCGGCACGTCTACGCCACCGCCCCCGACGGCACCGTCTTCGCCGTGGACGCCCGGCAGCCCTCGGCCTGGTGACATGTGGAGGGGGCCGTCCCCGAAAAGACGGCCCCCTCCACAGGACCTCAGCCCAGCTTGCTCACATCGCGCACGGCGCCCTTGTCCGCGCTGGTCGCCATCGCCGCGTACGCGCGCAGCGCCGCCGACACCTTCCGCTCCCGCTGCTTCGGCGCGAACACCCCACCGAGCGCCTGCTCGCGCCGGGCCAGCTCCGCGTCGTCGACGAGCAGGTCGATGGTGCGGTTCGGGATGTCGATGCGGATGCGGTCGCCGTCCTCGACGAGGGCGATCGTGCCGCCGGACGCGGCCTCCGGGGAGGCGTGGCCGATGGACAGGCCGGAGGTGCCGCCGGAGAAGCGGCCGTCCGTGATCAGTGCGCAGGTCTTGCCCAGGCCGCGGCCCTTGAGGAAGGAGGTCGGGTAGAGCATCTCCTGCATGCCGGGGCCGCCCTTGGGACCCTCGTAACGGATGACGACGACGTCGCCGTCCCTCACCTGTTTGTTGAGGATCTTCTCGACGGCCTCCTCCTGGGACTCGCAGACCACCGCGGGGCCCTCGAAGGTCCAGATCGACTCGTCGACGCCGGCCGTCTTCACCACGCAGCCGTCGACCGCCAGGTTGCCCTTGAGGACCGCCAGGCCGCCGTCCTTGGAGTACGCGTGCTCGGCGGAGCGGATGCAGCCGTTCTCCGCGTCCTCGTCGAGGGCCTCCCAGCGCTCGGACTGGGAGAAGGCCTCGGCGGAGCGGACGCAGCCGGGGGCCGCGTGCCACAGTTCGATCGCCTCGGGGGACGGGGAGCCCGCGCGCACGTCCCACGTCTTCAGCCAGTCCGAGAGGGACGGGCTGTGGACGGAGTGGACGTCCTCGTTGAGCAGACCGGCGCGGTGCAGCTCGCCGAGGAGGGCCGGGATACCGCCGGCCCGGTGCACGTCCTCCATGTAGTACGTGCGGTCCTTGGCGACGTTCGGGGCGACCTTGGCGAGGCAGGGCACGCGGCGCGAGACGTCGTTGATCTCGTCCAGGCCGAACGGGACGCCCGCCTCCTGGGCGGCGGCCAGCAGGTGCAGGATCGTGTTGGTGGAGCCGCCCATGGCGATGTCGAGGGCCATGGCGTTCTCGAACGCCGCGTGCGTCGCGATGTTGCGCGGCAGGACCGACTCGTCGTCCTGGTCGTAGTAGCGGCGCGTGATGTCGACCACCGCGCGGGCCGCGTCCTCGTACAGCCCCTTGCGGGCCGTGTGGGTGGCCAGGACCGAGCCGTTGCCGGGCAGGGACAGGCCGATCGCCTCGGTCAGGCAGTTCATCGAGTTGGCGGTGAACATGCCGGAACAGCTGCCGCAGGTCGGACAGGCGTTCTCCTCGATACGGAGGATGTCCTCGTCCGAGATCTTGTCGTTGACGGCGTCGGAGATCGCGTCGACCAGGTCGAGCGTGCGGACCGTGCCGTCGACGAGGGTGGCGCGGCCGGACTCCATCGGGCCGCCGGAGACGAAGACCGCGGGGATGTTCAGGCGCAGGGCCGCCATCAGCATGCCGGGCGTGATCTTGTCGCAGTTGGAGATGCAGATCACGGCGTCGGCGCAGTGCGCCTCGACCATGTACTCCACGCTGTCCGCGATCAGGTCGCGGGAGGGCAGGGAGTACAGCATGCCGCCGTGGCCCATCGCGATGCCGTCGTCGACGGCGATCGTGTTGAACTCGCGCGCGATGCCACCGGCCTCCCTGATGGCCTCGCTGACGATCCGGCCGACCGGCTGGAGGTGCGTGTGGCCCGGGACGAACTCCGTGAAGCTGTTGGCGACGGCGATGATCGGCTTACGGCCGATGTCCGCACCGGGTACACCGGAGGCGCGCATAAGGGCGCGGGCGCCCGCCATGTTGCGGCCGTGGGTGACTGTGCGGGACCTCAGCTCGGGCATCGCGCTCGCTCCTTCAGAGACTGCGATCAGAGACTTCTGACTGCTAACGAGCGTACGCCGGTCATCCAGGGGTCGGGACAGGGTGTCCGGAATGCGGGACGCATGTCTCACCCGGTACGGGATGTCAGGGACCAGGCGCGTCCGGGGGCCCGAGGTGCCTGGGGTGGTGCCGACGTGGCGGGAGTGCAGGTCAGGGGCCGGTGAGGTGTCCCTGCACGACCGGCGCCACGCGCGCGATGATCTGCTCCAGGTCCGCCGACGCCATCGGCTCCACCTTGATCACGTACCGCAGCATCGCGCAGCCCACGAGCTGGGCGGCCGCGAGTTCGGCGCGCAGTTCCGCGTCCGGCAGGTCGACCTGGGCGGCGATGCGGCGCAGCAGTTGGGAGGCGACGAGACGGCGGAAGACCGCGGCCGCGGTGTCGTTGTTGACCGCGGAACGCAGGATCGCCAGCAGGGGCACCCGGGTGGCGGGGCTCTCCCAGACGCCGAAGATGAAGCGGGTGAGGCGTTCGCCGACCTCGTCGGACGGGCTGTCGGTCAGTGCCGTCGGCGCGTTCAGCGCGGGGGCGAAGGCGACCTCGATCGCGGCCTCGAAGACCTGTTCCTTGGTGCCGAAGTAGTGGTGCACCAGCGCCGGGTCCACACCGGCCGCCTTCGCGATACCGCGCACGGACGTCTTCTCGTAGCCGCGCTCGGAGAACTCCTCCCGGGCGGCGGCCAGGATCCGCTCGCGGGTGTCGGCGGACTCCGCGCGAGGGGGCCGGCCACGCCTGCGGGCCGTGGCGCCGGTCACCTGCGGGGCACCTTCGCCGCGGACGCCAGGTGCAGACGGGTGAAGGCGAGCGCCTCCGCCAGGTCGGCCTCGCGTTCGGCGCTGGACATGGCCCGGCGGGTGTTGACCTCGATGACGACGTGCCCGTCGAAGCCGATCCGGGCGAGCCGCTCCAGCAGCTCGGCACAGGGCTGGCCGCCACGGCCGGGGACCAGGTGCTCGTCCTTCCCGGAGCCGGTGCCGTCGGCCAGATGGACGTGCCCGAGACGGTCGCCCATGCGGTCGATCATCTGGACCGCGTCGGTGCGGGCGGTGGCGGTGTGGCTGAGATCGATCGTGAAGTGGCGGTAGTCGTCCTTGGTGACGTCCCAGTCGGGGGCGTACGCGAGCATCTCGCGGTCGCGGTAGCGCCACGGATACATGTTCTCCACGGCGAACCGCACATCCGTCTCGTTCGCCATCCGCCAGATCCCGGCGACGAAATCGCGCGCGTACTGCCGCTGCCAGCGGAACGGCGGGTGGACGACGACCGTGCTCGCGCCGAGCTTCTCGGCGGCCGCACGCGCGCGCTGGAGTTTGATCCAGGGGTCGGTGGACCACACCCGCTGGGTGATGAGCAGGCACGGAGCGTGCACGGCGAGAATCGGGATGCGGTGGTAGTCGCTGAGCCGGCGCAGCGCCTCGATGTCCTGGCTGACCGGGTCGTTCCAGACCATGACCTCGACGCCGTCGTAGCCGAGGCGCGCGGCGATCTCGAAGGCCGTAGCCGTCGACTCCGGATACACGGAAGCCGTCGACAGGGCGACCTTCGCATCCGGGATGCGCACGACTGGTTCTGCCACGAAGGACAGCGTACGGGGCCTTGCTTCGCGCCGGGGAGCGGGTCGACGGGCAGGCGCGGCACCCGGCCATACGTTCGGCTCGGCGCGCGAGCGGGCGTACGGGCAGGCAGGCGTACGGCCGAACGGGCGTACGGGCCTACGGGCCTACGGGCCTACGGGCAGGCAGGCGTACGGGCGTACGGGCCTACGGGCCTACGGGCAGGCAGGCGTACGGCCGAACGGACGTACGGGCAGGCAGGCGTACGGGAGGGCGCGTGAGCAGATGTGCCTCGTGCGGCCCCCATGGCCACCCACTGCCCGCTCCCGCCCGGCGCCCCGGCCTCGGACCCGCAGGCCGGCGCCTCAGGACATCAGGCCGTCAGGCCGTCACGCCGACCCCATGTGGTCCAGCCTGCGCAGGATCACGCCCTCCCGCAGCGCCCAGGGGCAGACCTCCAGCGCGTCGACGCCGAACAGGTCCATGGCTCCCTCGGCGACCAGCGCGCCCGCCAGCAGCTGGCCCGAGCGGTTCTCCGAGACACCGGGCAGCTCGGCACGCTGGGCGGCCGTCATCCCGGCCAGCCGGGGCACCCAGGCCTCCAGGGACTCCCGCTTGAGCTCACGCTGGGCGTACAGGCCCTCGGCGGAGCGGGCTGCGCCCGCGATACGGGCCAGCTGCTTGAAGGTCTTGGACGTGGCGACGACGTGGTCGGGGGATCCGAGACGGCTGAACTCCCCCACCGTGCGGGCGATCTGGGCCCGGACGTGGCGGCGCAGCGACCTTATCGCCTCGGGGGCGGGCGGGTCCCCGGGCAGCCAGCCGGCGGTGAGGCGGCCGGCGCCGAGGGGCAGCGAGACCGCCGCGTCCGGCTCCTCGTCCATGCCGTAGGCGATCTCCAGGGAGCCGCCGCCGATGTCCAGGACCAGCAGCCTCCCGGCCGACCAGCCGTACCAGCGGCGGGCGGCGAGGAAGGTGAGTCTGGCCTCCTCGGCCCCGGTGAGCACCCGCAGCTCGACGCCCGTCTCGGTCTGCACGCGCGCGAGGACGTCGTCGGCGTTGCTGGCCTCGCGCACGGCGGAGGTCGCGAACGGCAGCAGGTCCTCGACGCCCTTGTCCTCGGCGGCCTGGAGCGCGTCCCGGACGACGGAGATCAGTTTGTCGACCCCGTCCGGGCCGATGGCTCCGTCCGCGTCCAGGAGTTGGGCGAGGCGCAGTTCCGCCTTGTGCGAGTGCGCGGGCAGCGGGTGTGCGCCGCGGTGCGCGTCCACCACCAGCAGATGCACCGTGTTCGATCCCACGTCGAGGACACCGAGTCTCATACGGGAAACGCTACTGCCAGGCACGCTGTGCTCCGGTCTCGGTGCGGTCCCGGACGTACCCCCGAGCGACTTACCCTGGACGGGTGCCAAAGACGAAAAAGGCGAAGGACGAGAAGTCGGCCAAATCCACCAAGGGTTCTTCGCAGGCGAAGGCGCCCAGGTCGAAGCAGGCCCCCGCGATGAGCGACGAGAAGGGGCTGGACTTCGCGCGCGCGTGGGTGGAGTTCCCGGATCCGGCGGACGACGAGCAGGTCTTCCGGTGCGATCTGACCTGGCTGACCTCGCGCTGGAACTGCATCTTCGGCAGCGGCTGCCAGGGCATCCAGGCCGGCCGCGCGGACGACGGGTGCTGCACGCTGGGCGCGCACTTCTCCGACGAGGACGACGAGAAGCGGGTCGCCGGGCACGTGGCCAGGCTCACTCCGGAGATCTGGCAGAACCACGCCGTGGGCACCAAGACCGGCTGGGTCTCCGAGGACGACGAGGGCTCCCGGCAGACCCGCCCCTACCAGGGCTCGTGCATCTTCCAGAACCGGCCCGGCTTCG
Source organism: Streptomyces sp. NPDC059582 (assembly GCF_042735715.1). Taxonomy (NCBI): domain Bacteria; kingdom Bacillati; phylum Actinomycetota; class Actinomycetes; order Kitasatosporales; family Streptomycetaceae; genus Streptomyces; species Streptomyces sp. NPDC059582. Next base: position 200,764 of record NZ_JBHWCC010000006.1, on the reverse strand, counting down.
CCGCCGGCGCGGGCTGCTCGCTGCACCTCCTCGCCTTGAAGGAGGGCCGCGAGCCGCTGGAGACGAAGCCGGACGTCTGCTGGCAACTGCCGGTGCGGCGCACGTACGACTGGATCGACCGGCCCGACGACACGCGCGTGCTCCAGGTGTCGATCGGTGAGTACGACCGCCGGGGCTGGGGTCCGGGCGGCCACGACCTGCACTGGTGGTGCACGTCGGCGACCTCGGCGCACGGCGCGGGCGACCCGGTGTACGTCTCCTACCGGCCCGAGCTGATCGAGCTGATGGGCAAGGCCGGCTACGACCGCCTGGTCGAGCTGTGCGAGGAGCGGCTCGCCTCGCAGCTGCCGCTGCTGGCCCCGCATCCCGCGGACCCGGTGGTCTGAGGGCTTACAGGGCCGAGGCACAGGGTCTACAGGGCTGAGAGCGGGGGCCTGAGCACCGCAGGAACGGGTGGCCTGAGGAACCGGTGGCCTGAGGAACGGGTGGCCTGAGGAACCGGTGGCCTGAGGAACCGGTGGCCTGAGGAACCGGTGGCCTGAGGAGCTTGGGGTCCGACAGCCGCAGGATCAGCGTCCGGGTCCGCGGCGGGATCCGCGGCTACGAGTGTGCCCGACCCCGCGTCTACGAGCTCGACGGACTCGGGTCCTCGCCGTCGTCGGGCGGTGGGGACGAGTTCCCCGGGCCGGAGGAGGCGGAGCCGGTGGGCGTCGGGTCCGGGTCGGCGGTCGAGGGCGGGTCGCCGGGCGTCGGGTCGGAGGGGCCCGAGGTCGTCGGCGTCGGGTCCGGGTCGGCGGTCGAGGGCGGGTCGCCGGGGCTGCCGGGGTCGGAGGGCACGGGTGCGGTGCCGTAGCCCTCGATCGAGACGACGGCGCCGGCCGGGGCGATCGCCACGCGTGCGTTCCAGTGCCCGGACGGCTCGCGCAGCTGGTCGACGTACACCTTGATCGTCAAGGATGCGCCGGGGGCGAGCGTGCCCGAGGAGCGGCTGAGGTAGAGCCAGGCCGCTCCGGTCGTGGCGGACCAGCGGACCGGTGAGTCGCCGGTCGCGGTGAGGGTGATCAGTGTGGTGTCGCCGCTGGTGCCCGCCGTCACGTCGAGGTGGGCGGCGTCCTTGTCGCCGGCCCCGGCGACGCTGATGACCTCCACGGAGACGTCCGGCTCGGTGCCGTCGGCCGCGCGGGCGCCGGGTCTGGTGCGGGCGTTGCCCGCGTTCTCGTAGCCGTCTGCCGACTCGCCGTCCAGGCTGCCGGGGCCCCGAGCCTCGCTGGCGCTCGCGGAGCGGCCGTCGGTGCCCTCCCCGGTCGGGGTGCCACGGTAGGCGGCCCACAGCGCGAGCACGGGAGCTGCGACGACGGTGGCGACGACGGTCGTCGTGACGGCACGCGCGCGCAGCCGGTCCCGGCGGGCCGCACGGTCCTTGGGGTCCATCGGGAAGCCGCGCCGGTCGAAGCGCGGCGCGGCGGCGCCCCGCGTGCGCGGCACGTGTGCCATCGCCGTGGTCAGGGCCGCACGGGGGGCCTCCAGGACGGGCAGCTCGGCAGGCGTGATCATGACCCCGGGCCAGCGGCCGGGGACGGCCCGCTCGGCGGCGCGGCGGCAGAGCGGGCAGTCGTCGACATGGCGGACCAGTTCGCGGCGCAGGGTCGCGCTCAGGACGAGCCGCTGGTCGCCGGTGAGGTGGGAGACGCCGGGGCAGCCGCCGGTCTCGACGACGGCGAGGGCCGCGCGGGTGCGCTCGACCTCGCAGGCGGCGGAGGCGAGCAGTTCGCGGGCGGCGGCGAGGTCCAGGCCGAGGACGGCGGCGACCTCGTGGGCGGCGAGGTGGTGGCGCACCGCGAGTTCCAGCGCCTCGCGCTGGTCGGGGGTGGTGCCGGCGGCCTCCGGCCAGGCCAGCAGGGCGAGTTCGCGCCGCCGCCGCTCCTGGACCTCGTCGGGGACGGGCTGCGCGCCGGGCGGCACCGTGGGCTGCGCGGTGTGCCGAGGGCCGTGGCGGCCCGCCGCGTGCGTGCTCTGACGTTTCTGCTTGGCCTCGGCCAGCTTGCGCAGACACGCCCAGCGGGCCAGTGCGTACAGCCAGGCCCTGCGGTCCCCGTCGGCCTCCGGGACGCGCTGCCCGCGCCGCTCCGCGAGCACGAGGACGTCGCCCAGGGCGGCGGTCGCGCTGTCGTGGTCGCAGAGCACGGACAGGCAGTACGTGAACAGGCCGTCCAGGTACGGCTCGTAGCACGCGGGCGGCCGCTGGGCCGGGGTGCGCGTTGCGGCGCGGCCGCGCGCCTGCGGATGCGCCCGGTGTGCGCCGGTGGTGCGGGTCGTGGTGTCCGGACTGCTGCTCGTCACCCGTGCGACCGTAGGCGGCGCGAGCAGGTCCCTTCCGTCCCCTTGAGCACTTTTAATCCGGACGGGTGAAACGATCCCTCAATAGGGGACAGCAGAGGGCCGTCCCATGGCTCGTTCGTGACAGGGCGTGGCCGGTTCCGGCGGGTGCGCGGGGACCGCGGGACGACGGCGGGGTGGCCGTGGCCGTGTTGTCAGTGCGTACGGCTACGGTTTCGTCATGGCTGCCCGTACGAAGACCACCAAGGACCGCCCGTCCTTCCGCTGCACGGAGTGCGGCTGGCAGACGGCCAAATGGCTCGGCCGCTGCTCCGAGTGCCAGGCCTGGGGGACGGTCGAGGAGTACGGCGCACCCGCGGTCCGCACCACGGCACCGGGCCGTGTCACCACCTCCGCGGTGCCCATCGGGCAGGTCGACAGCCGCCAGGCCACCGCCCGGACCACCGGGGTGCCCGAGCTGGACCGGGTCCTCGGCGGCGGACTCGTGCCCGGCGCGGTCGTGCTCCTCGCGGGCGAGCCCGGTGTGGGCAAGTCGACCCTGCTCCTCGACGTCGCGGCGAAGTCGGCGAGCGACGAGCACCGCACGCTCTACATCACGGGCGAGGAGTCGGCGAGCCAGGTCCGGCTGCGCGCCGACCGCATCAAGGCCATCGACGACCACCTGTACCTCGCCGCCGAGACCGACCTCTCCGCCGTGCTCGGCCATCTGGACGCGGTGAAGCCGTCGCTGCTGATCCTCGACTCCGTGCAGACGGTGGCCTCCCCGGAGATCGACGGCGCGCCCGGCGGCATGGCCCAGGTGCGCGAGGTGGCGGGGGCCCTGATCCGGGCCTCCAAGGAACGCGGGATGTCCACCCTCCTGGTGGGCCATGTCACCAAGGACGGCGCGATCGCGGGTCCACGCCTGCTGGAGCACCTGGTGGACGTCGTGCTCCACTTCGAGGGCGACCGGCACGCGCGCCTGCGCCTGGTGCGCGGCGTCAAGAACCGCTACGGCGCCACGGACGAGGTCGGCTGCTTCGAGCTGCACGACGAGGGCATCATCGGCCTCACCGACCCGAGCGGACTCTTCCTGACCCGTCGCGACGAACCGGTGCCCGGCACCTGCCTCACGGTCACCCTGGAGGGCCGCCGCCCGCTGGTGGCCGAGGTCCAGGCCCTCACCGTCGACTCGCAGATCCCCTCCCCGCGCCGCACCACCTCCGGCCTGGAGACCTCCCGTGTCTCGATGATGCTCGCGGTCCTGGAGCAGCGCGGCCGGATCAGCGCCCTCGGCAAGCGGGACATCTACTCCGCGACGGTGGGCGGGGTGAAGCTCTCGGAGCCCGCCGCGGACCTGGCCATCGCGCTCGCCCTCGCGTCGGCCGCGAGCGACACCCCGCTGCCGAAGAACCTCGTCGCGATCGGCGAAGTCGGCCTCGCGGGCGAGGTCAGACGGGTCACGGGCGTCCAGCGCCGGCTCTCCGAAGCCCACCGTCTGGGCTTCACGCACGCGCTCGTGCCGGGCGACCCCGGCAAGATCCCTGCCGGCATGAAGGTCCTGGAAGTCGCCGACATAGGGGACGCGCTGCGGGTCCTCCCGCGCTCGCGTCGCCGAGAGGCCCCACGGGAGGAGGAGGACCGCCGGTAGACTTTGCCCTGGTCTCGCCCGTCCGTACGAAAAGAGTGCGCGAAACGGGAGCGCCCCAGAACCTGCGACCGGAGGAGTGCAGTGGCAGCCAACGACCGGGTAGCAGCTCCCGGAAAGTCCGGTGGGAGTTCCGGTACCGATGGCCTGATGCGCGCCTCGCTGAGCGCCGTGGCTCCCGGTACGGCCCTGCGTGACGGCCTTGAGCGGGTTCTGCGCGGCAACACCGGCGGACTCATCGTGCTCGGGTCCGACAAGACCGTCGAGTCGATGTGCACGGGTGGATTCGTCCTGGATGTCGAGTTCACCGCCACGCGTCTGCGTGAGCTGTGCAAGCTGGACGGCGGCATCGTCCTGTCCTCGGACCTGTCGAAGATCCTGCGCGCGGGCGTGCAGCTCCTGCCGGATCCCACGATCCCCACGGAGGAGACGGGCACCCGTCACCGCACGGCGGACCGGGTCTCCAAACAGGTCGGCTTCCCGGTGGTCTCGGTCTCCCAGTCCATGCGACTGATCGCCCTCTACGTCGACGGCCAGCGCCGCGTCCTGGAGGACTCGGCGGCGATCCTGTCCCGCGCCAACCAGGCACTGGCGACCCTGGAGCGCTACAAGCTCCGCCTCGACGAGGTCGCGGGAACGTTGTCAGCGCTGGAGATCGAGGACCTGGTCACCGTCCGGGACGTCTCGGCGGTCTCCCAGCGGCTGGAGATGGTGCGCCGCATCGCCACCGAAATCGCCGAATACGTGGTCGAACTGGGCACGGACGGCCGCCTTCTCGCCCTTCAGCTCGACGAGTTGATCGCGGGCGTGGAACCCGAGCGCGAACTGGTCGTCCGGGACTATGTCCCGGAGCCCACCGCCAAGCGTTCCCGCACGGTCGACGAGGCGCTCGCCGAACTCGACGCCCTCAGCCACGCCGAGCTGCTCGAACTGTCCACGGTGGCGAGGGCGCTGGGCTACACCGGCTCCCCCGAGGCCCTCGACTCGGCGGTGTCCCCCCGCGGCTTCCGGCTGCTGGCCAAGGTCCCGCGCCTGCCGGGCGCCATCATCGACCGCCTGGTGGAGCACTTCGGCGGCTTGCAGAAGCTGCTCGCCGCCAGCGTGGACGACCTCCAGACGGTCGACGGCGTCGGCGAGGCGAGGGCCCGCAGCGTCCGGGAAGGCCTGTCCCGCCTGGCGGAGTCGTCGATCCTGGAACGGTACGTCTGAGCGACCTCGGTCTTCTCCGGCACACCACGGATGCTCACCGGCACCCGCGCGACACGTCAGCCGCGCAGGCGCTCGGGCAGGGCCGCCGGGGTCGGGCCTCAGCCGCCGGGTAATCCGCGGGGGCCTCACCCCGCCGGGTCGCTCCGCCGGGAAGACCGGGCCCCGCCCGGCGGATCACGCGGCGGACGCGCGGTCCGGCACACCGGTCCGCGCCGCCGATCAGGTGCCCCCCACCGGGCCACGAACCGAAACCGTGGACCTTGAACCGGGAACCACGGTCCCGGGACCGGGACTCTGGCTTCGGAACCCGGGAGAGCCGGGACCGGGACTCGGGCCTCGGAACCCGGGAGAGCCGGGACCGGGACTCGGGCCTCGGAACCCGGGAGAGCCGGGACCTCCGAACAGGCGCCAGGCCCGCCCGGCCGCACCCGCGGAGGCCGACACGCCCGTCCACCGGTCGCTCTCCGTCACCCGCCGACCGCCCCGCTCCCGACGTCGCACGCGCGCGGAGACTCCCGTCACGTCGGCCCGGTCCTCCGCCCGGCCGCCGGACACACCCGCGCCGATCAGTCACCGCCGCTCCTCCGCGGCTCAGGCGACCGGACAGCCCCAGGCCCGCGGACAACGTAACGACCGGACAGTCCCAGGCCCGCGGACAACCTAACGACCGGACAGCCCCAGGACGGCGGAGAAGGCGACGACCGGACAGCCCCAAGCGCGCGGACAAACGTAACGACCGGACAGCCCGAAGCCCGCGGACAGCGCGCCGGCCGGACAGTCCTCAGTCCTCAGTCCGCGGGCAGCGCGTCCGCGGGTCAGCCTCTAGTCCGCGGACAGTACGAACGACGTCTGCTTCTTCGCGAACCCCGGCGCCTTCGCCTCCACCAGATACGTGCCCGTCGCCGCCGACCCCGCCGGAGGCGTCGCGCACTCGGGGACGCTCGGCTTGCGGTCCCACTTCACGGTGTACGTGGCGCTGCTGCCCGCCGGCACCCGGTACAGCTGCCTCCCGGAGACCTTGGGGCAGTCGTCCGACACCCAGTACGCGCCGCTGCTGCCGGTCTGAGTGATCGTCAACACCGCGTTCCTCGGCCCGAGATCGACCTTGCAGTCGTTGGCGGAGGAGTTCCTCGCGGTCAGCCGGAAGGCGGGCGTCTCGTCGGGCGAGTAGCGGTTCTGGACGCTGCTCAGCGTCAACGTGACCACGCTGGCCGTGCAGTTGGGCAGCGTGGAACCGGCGGGCAGGGTGCCCGTACCGCCCCCGCCGCCGGAACCGTCGCCCGAACCGTCGCCGGACCCCGAGGTGTCACCGCCGCCCGTACCGCCCGACGCGCCGGAGTCGTCTCCCCCGGAGCCCGACCCGGAGTCCGCCCCGGAGCCCGAGCTCGATCCGGAACCCGTCCCCGAGCCGCTGGAGTCCCCGCCGCCCGACTCGTCGCGCCCGCCCGGGGCTTGGCTGATCGCGGGCCCGGATCCGGACGGTCCCGGGGTGATCGAGGAGGCGGGATTCTTGCCGTTGGACCCGTCGGCGCCGTTGTCGCCGCCCCCACCGCCCGAGCTGACGACCCACGCGATCAGCAGCGCCAACAGGGCGACCACAGACAGCAGTACGGCCCTCCGTCGCCAGTAGATGGTGGAGGGAAGTGGCCCGACCGGATTGCGCAGAGATCCCACGGCGCAAACTGTACGAGAGATCGCTGCCTCCGCCTGCCCCACCCGCCGCCCGTACTCAACTTTTCCGGATCATCATCCCGGAAACGTCGGTTCCTTGTCCGTTTTGGGCTCCGGTCAACCCGATGACGGGACGACCCCCCTCCCGGGCCAGCCTCGAACCACGTCCGGTCGACCCATGGCAGGATCGGAAATGCCATGACTGCGCCCACGAAACCCCCGCACACCGTCCCGGCCCCCGGCTCCCCCGACCGCTCGCCCGACGGGAAGCATCTGCACACCCCCGTCATCACCTGGTTCGACGAACACGCCCGCGACCTCCCCTGGCGGCACCCCGAGGCCGGCCCCTGGGGCGTGATGGTGAGCGAGTTCATGCTCCAGCAGACACCCGTGAACCGCGTCCTGCCGGTCTACGAGCAGTGGATGTCCCGCTGGCCACGCCCCGCGGACCTCGCCGCGGAGGCTCCCGGCGAAGCCGTGCGCGCCTGGGGCCGGCTCGGCTATCCGCGCCGCGCCCTGCGGTTGCACGGCGCCGCGGTCGCCATAACGGAACGGCACGGCGGCGACGTACCGTCCGATCACGCCCAGCTCCTCGCCCTGCCCGGGATCGGCGAGTACACGGCCGCCGCCGTGGCCTCGTTCGCGTACGGCCAGCGGCACGCCGTGCTGGACACCAACGTCCGCCGGGTTTTCGCACGCGCGGTCGCCGGCGTCCGGTACCCGCCCAACGCCACCACCGCCGCCGAACGCAGACTGGCCCGCGCCCTGCTGCCCGAGGAGGAGCGCACCGCCGCACGCTGGGCCGCCGCCTCGATGGAGCTCGGCGCGCTGGTGTGCACGGCGAAGAACGAGTCCTGCCACCGCTGCCCGATCGCCGCGCAGTGCGCCTGGCGACTGGCGGACAAGCCGGAGCACGAGGGACCGCCGCGCCGCGGCCAGACCTACGCGGGCACGGACCGACAGGTCCGCGGCAAGCTGCTCGCCGTGCTCAGGGAAGCCCACACGCCCGTCCCGCAGGCCGCGCTCGACCGCGTGTGGCACGAGCCGGTGCAGCGCGCGCGGGCCCTGGACGGGCTCGTGGCGGACGGTCTGGTGGAGCCGCTGCCGGGCGCCCGGTACCGGCTGCCGCTGTGACCTGACGCATCGTCACATCACAGCGGACGGGACTCCTCCACAGCCGACCCCCAGCCCGCACCTCGCCCCCGCAAAGCCCAAATCGCCCCATACCAGCACCAGTCACCCCGCCGCTTTACCCCGGACCTACTTCCGTTACACAACCGACGGACAGCCGAGCGCTCTCCGCAGGCTGCTTCGGACAGCCCCGTGACAACACCTCCGTAGCTTCATTTGCGTGCCCGGCGGAACCACGGGGACGACGGACACGGGCCGGAGAAAAACGGGGAACGGAGGCGGTTGATCATGGCGCAGGGCGAGGTGCTCGAATTCGAGGAGTACGTCCGCACCCGACAGGACGCGCTGCTGCGCAGCGCACGTCGGCTGGTGCCGGACCCGGTCGACGCCCAGGACCTGCTCCAGACGGCGCTGGCACGGACGTACGGCCGCTGGGACGGTATCGCCGACAAGCGACTCGCGGACGCCTACCTGCGACGGGTCATGATCAACACGCGGACCGAGTGGTGGCGGGCGCGCAAGCTCGAAGAGGTGCCCACCGAGCAGCTGCCGGACGCCTGTGTCGACGACTCCACCGAGCAGCACGCGGACCGCGCCCTGCTGATGGACGCCATGAAGGTGCTCGCCCCGAAGCAGCGCAGTGTTGTCGTGCTGCGACACTGGGAGCAGATGTCCACGGAGGAAACGGCCGCTGCCCTGGGCATGTCGGCCGGAACGGTCAAGAGCACGCTGCACCGGGCGCTCGCCCGGCTCCGCGAGGAGCTGGAGAGCCGCGATCTGGACGCACGCGCGCTGGAGCGTGAGGAGCAGGAGCGTTGCGCGGCCTGACCGGCGCCGGGCCCACAGCGGCCCGCGGGACCTTCCAGGCGGTGATCACGGCGATGTCCGTGCTCGCCGCCCTCGGGTTTTTCGCCGCCGCCTGCGCCACCGGCGGCACCGGCGCCCGGGACGAGGGCCCGGCCCATGCCGACGCGGTGGCGGGATCCGCGCCGTCCCCCGCGGCCTCGCCCTCGGTCACGAGGGACCAGGTGGACGCGGTCCGGCTCGTCAAGGACGACCCGCGGGTCTCCGCGGAGGTCAAGCGGGAGCTCAAGCCGTGCGTCGGCGACGAGTACCCGGTGGACGTGTCTTACGGCGAGCTGACCGGCGGATCGGCGAGCGATGTCGTCGTCAACGTGCTGACCTGCGGTGACGCGGTCGGTGTGGGCGCGTACGTGTACCGCGAGCGGGGCGGCCGCTACACGAACGTGTTCAAGGCCGAGGAGCCTCCGGTATACGCGGAGATAGACCGCGGCGACCTGGTGGTGACCAAGCAGGTGTACGAGAAGGGCGACCCGGTGTCGAGTCCGTCCGGCGAGAACGTGATCACCTATCGCTGGGCCGCGGGCCGGTTCACCGAGGAGTACCGCACCCACAACGACTACAGCAACGCGGTCGGCGCGGAGCCGACCCCGGCGCCCGAGAGCAACTGACCCCCCACCACCAGGACACCCGGAAGGACTGAGAACACCGGGATGGCAGACCAGACCCACGTGCTGTTCGTCGAGGACGACGACGTCATCCGCGAGGCCACACAGCTCGCCCTGGAGCGGGACGGCTTCGTGGTCACCGCGATGCCCGACGGACTGTCGGGCCTGGAGGCGTTCCGGGCGAACCGCCCCGACATCGCGCTGCTGGACGTCATGGTGCCCGGCCTGGACGGCGTCAGCCTGTGCCGGCGCATCCGCGACGAGTCCACCGTCCCGGTGATCATGCTGTCGGCGCGCGCCGACTCCATCGACGTCGTCCTGGGCCTGGAAGCGGGGGCCGACGACTACGTGACCAAGCCGTTCGACGGGGCCGTCCTGGTCGCCCGCATCCGCGCGGTGCTGCGCCGCTTCGGCCACGCCGGCGGCGCCGACCGCGCGGACGAGGCGGCCTCCGCCGCCACCGGCGGGATGCTGACCTTCGGCGAGCTGGAGATCGACACGGAGGGCATGGAGGTGCGGCGCGCCGGTCGGCCGGTGGGCCTGACCCCGACCGAGATGCGGCTGCTCCTGGAGTTCTCCTCCGCGCCCGGCACCGTGCTCTCCCGGGACAAGCTCCTGGAGCGCGTGTGGGACTACGGCTGGGGCGGGGACACCCGCGTGGTCGACGTCCATGTGCAGCGACTGCGTACGAAGATCGGCCAGGACCGCATCGAGACGGTCCGCGGCTTCGGCTACAAGCTGAAGGCCTGAGCGGGGCCGGCATGCGGGGGATCATCAGCCGCCTGTTCCCGGCGGACGTGGAGCGCTCGGGCATACGCACCGGGCTGCGGTGGAAGCTGAGCGCGGCCATCGCGCTGGTCGGCGCGCTGGTGGCGATCGCGCTCAGCCTGGTCGTCCACAACGCGGCCCGGGTCTCGATGCTGGACAACGCGCGCGACCTCGCGGACGAGCGCGTGCTGATCGCCGAGCGCAACTACGAGGTGTCGGGGCGGCTGAACTTCCCCAACATCAAGATCGACGACGCGGATCTGCCGCCGGAACTGCGGGAGAAGGTCGCCGAGGGGCGCCGGGCGACCTTCGTGTCCGACCGGGCGGGCGGGGTTCCGGACATCTGGGCGGCCGTGCCGGTCAAGGGCGGGCATGTGCTGTCGCTGCACACGGGGTTCACCGACCGCAGCACCGACATCATCAAGGACCTCGACCAGGCTCTGGTGATCGGCTCGATCGCGGTGGTCCTCGGCGGGAGCGCGCTCGGCGTGCTCATCGGCGGCCAGCTGTCGCGCCGGCTGCGCAAGGCGGCCGCCGCGGCGAACCGGGTCGCCAAGGGCGAGACCGAGGTACGGGTGCGGGAGGCCATCGGCGGGGTCGTCCGGGACGAGACGGACGACCTCGCGCGGGCGGTGGACGCGATGGCGGACGCGCTCCAGCAGCGGATCGAGGCGGAGCGCCGGGTCACCGCCGACATCGCGCACGAGCTGCGCACCCCGGTCACCGGGCTGCTGACGGCGGCCGAGCTGCTGCCGCCCGGCCGCCCGACGGAGCTCGTACTGGACCGGGCGAAGGCGATGCGCACGCTCGTCGAGGACGTGCTGGAGGTGGCCCGGCTGGACGGCGCCTCCGAGCGGGCCGAGTTGCAGGACATCATCCTGGGCGAGTTCGTGACTCGGCGGGTGGCGGCGAAGGACCCCACGGTCGAGGTGCGGGTGGTGCACGAGTCGGAGGTGACCACCGACCCGCGGCGCCTGGAGCGCGTGCTGTTCAACCTGCTGGCCAACGCCGCCCGGCACGGCAAGCCGCCGATCCAGGTCACCGTCGAGGGCCGGGTCATCCGGGTCCGCGACCACGGCCCCGGCTTCCCCGAGAACCTGCTCGCCGAGGGCCCGAGCCGGTTCCGTACCGGCAGCAGCGACCGCTCGGGGCGCGGCCACGGCCTGGGCCTGACGATCGCGGCCGGCCAGGCCCGGGTGCTGGGCGCCCGCCTGACCTTCCGCAACGTCCGCCCGGCCGGAGCACCGGCGCACGTCCCGGCCGAGGGGGCGGTCGCGGTGCTGTGGCTGCCGGAACACGCCCCGACCAACACGGGGAGCTACCCGATGCTGCCGGGACAGTAGGGCGGCCAGATCTCGCCCCTGGGGGTCGGCTGGGCCCCGGGGCGCGTCCCGGTCCCTTGGGGGTCGGCTCGATCCCGGGAAGGTCGGCTCGCCCCCTGGAGGTCAGCCCGGACTCGGGCGCATCCCGGCCACCGGGGATCAGCTCGGTCCCGGGGCGCGTCCCGGTCCCTTTGGAGGTCGCCTCGGCCCGGGAGGTCGGCTCGATCCCGGGGTGGTCGGCTCGATCCCGGGAAGGTCGGCTCGCCCCCCTGGAGGTCAGCCCGGACTCGGGCGCATCCCGGCCACCGGGGATCAGCTCGGTCCCGGGGCGCGTCCCGGTCCCTTTGGAGGTCGGATCGGCCCGGGAGGTCGGCTCGATCCGGGGAAGGTCGGCTCGATCCCGGGGTGGTCGGCTCGATCCCGGGAAGGTCGGCTCGATCCCGAGGTGATCGGCTCGATCCCGGGAAGGTCGGCTCACCCCCCTGGAGGTCAGCCCGGACTCGGGACCATCCCGGCCACCGGGGATCAGCTCGATCCCGGAGCGCGTCCCGGCCCTTTGGTGGTCGGCTCGATCCCTGGAGGTCAGCCCGGTCCCTGGAGGTCAGCCCGGTCCCGGGCGCATCCCGGCCACCGGGGATCAGCTCGGTCCCGGGGCGCGTCCCGGCCACCGGGGATCAGCTCGGTCCCGGGGCGCGTCCCGGCCACCGGGCCAGGTCAGCCCGGTCCCGGGCGCATCCCGGCCACCGGGCATCGGCTCGACCCCGGAGCATCCGCCGCAGGCCACCCCGGCCGGAACAGCCGAAGGCCCCCGGGGCGGACACCCGCCGGGGGCCTTCGGGGCGTGCTCGGATCAGATGGCCTCGGCCAGCGGCGCCGTCGGCGCCGTCTCGTCCGTGGCACCGTCCGGCTTCGGCCCCGCGCCCTTGAGCGGGACCTCCTTCACGAACACCGACGCCACCATCACGATCACGGCCACCGCGGCACCCAGCACGAACGCCGAGTGCGTGCCGGCCGACACCGCGTGCTGGTAGGCCTCACGGGCCGCCGCCGGAAGCTTGGCCAGGCTGGCCGCGTCCAGCTGCGCGGACTGCTCGGTGACCTTCGAGCCCAGCGCGCCGGCCTTCTCGGCCATGACGTCCTGCACCCGGTGGTTGAACAGCGCGCCCATGATCGCGACGCCGAACGACGAACCGAGCGTACGGAACAGAGTGGTGGAGGAGGACGCGACGCCCATGTCCTTCATCTCCACGCTGTTCTGCGCCACCAGCATGGTGATCTGCATCAGGCAGCCCATGCCCAGACCGAGGACGGCCATGTAGACGCCGGAGATGAACCGGGTGGTGTCCGTGTCCATCGTGGACAGCAGATACAGGCCGACCGTCATCAGCACACCGCCGGCGACGGGGAAGATCTTGTATCGGCCGGTGTTGGTGGTGACCCGCCCGGCGACCATCGAGGTCACGAGCATGGCGCCCAGCAGCGGCAGGAGCAGCAGACCGGAGTTGGTCGCGGACGCGCCCTGCACCGCCTGCTGATACAGCGGCAGGAAGAGCGTGGCACCGAACATCGCGAAGCCGGTGATGAAGCCGATGACCGACATCAGCGTGAAGTTGAGGCTGCGGAAGATGTGCAGCGGCACGATCGGCTCGGTGGCCTTCGTCTGCCAGAACACGAAGCCGATCAGCGAGCCGACACCGATCCCGATGAGCTCCATGATCCGCGCGGACGTCCAGGCGTACTCCGTACCGCCCCAGGTGGTGACGAGGACGATGGAGGTGATGCCGACGGTCAGCAGCGTGGCGCCCAGGTAGTCGATGCGCGTCTTGGACCGCTTCTTCGGCAGGTGCAGGACGACACTGATCGCGGTGAGCGCGACCACGCCGAGCGGCAGGTTGATGTAGAAGGACCAGCGCCAGCCCCAGTTGTCGGTGATGGTGCCGCCGACCAGCGGTCCGCCGATCATGGCCAGCGCCATGATGCCGGCCATCATGCCCTGGTACTTGCCGCGCTCCCGGGGCGGGATCAGATCGCCGATGATCGCCATGACACCGACCATCAGACCGCCGGCGCCGAGGCCCTGAACAGCCCGGAAACCGATCAGTTCGCCCATGTTCTGGGCCATGCCGCTCATCGCGGAGCCGACCAGGAAGATCACGATCGACGACATGAAGGAGCCCTTGCGGCCGTACATGTCGCCGACCTTGCCCCAGATCGGGGTGGAGGCCGCAGTGGCGAGGGTGTACGCCGTCACGACCCAGGAAAGGTGTTCGAGTCCGCCGAGCTCGCCCACGATCGTCGGCATCGCCGTGCCCACGATCATGTTGTCGAGCATCGCGAGCATCATCGTGATCATCAGCGCGAGCAGGACCACCCGCACGCTCTTGGGCTGTTTCTCGCCGTCCATGCCGACCGTGTCGACTGTCTGTGTGTCCGCCATCGTTCCCGCTCCCCCAGTCTGCTACTTACTTGCCGACCGGCTAGTTGACTACACTGGGGAAAATAGACCTGGAACTAGCCGGTCGTCAAGTAAGTTTCCTGGGAGCGCGAGGAGTACGAGGATGGGCGGCATCATGGACGGCACCAAGCAGCAGCGCCGCGGCAACACCCGCCAGCGCATCCAGGACGTCGCGCTCGAACTCTTCGCCGAGCAGGGCTACGAGAAGACCTCGTTGCGCGAGATCGCCGAGGGACTGGACGTCACCAAGGCCGCCCTCTACTACCACTTCAAGACCAAGGAAGAGATCCTGGTCAGCATCTTCGAGGACCTGACGAGACCCATCGAGGAGCTCATCGAGTGGGGCAAGGGGCAGCCGCACACGCTGGAGACCAAGCAGGAGATCGTCCGGCGCTACCACCAGGCCCTCTCCGACGCGTCACCGCTGTTCCGCTTCATGCAGGAGAACCAGGCGACGGTACGGGAACTGCAGATCGGCGACACCTTCAAGGACCGCATGCGCGGCCTGCGCGACATCATCATCGACCCGGACGCCCCACTGGTCGACCAGGTCCGCTGCCTCAGCGCCATCTTCACGCTGCACGCCGGCATGTTCGTGATGCAGGATCTCGAAGGCGACCCCGAGGACAAGCGCAAGGCTGTCCTCGAGGTCGCCGTCGATCAGGTGACGCGAGCCCACCAGGGCTCGTGACCGGGAGCGGTCGGACTCAGACCGCCACGCCCTTGCCCCGCAGGTACGCGACCGGGTTGACCGCCGAGCCGTAGTTCGGGGTGCTCCGGATCTCGAAGTGCAGGTGCGGGCCACTGGAGTTGCCGGTGTTGCCGGACAGGGCGATGTGCTGGCCGGCCCGGACGATCTGACCGACTCGCACGTCGATGCGCGACAGGTGGGCGTACTGCGAGTACATGCCGTTGCTGTGCCGGATGACGATGGCGTTGCCGTAGGCGGGGCCGTCACCGGCGCCGTTGCCGCCGGTCTTGACGACCGTTCCGCCGTTCGCGGCGACGACGTTGGTCCCCATCGGCACCGCGAAGTCCTGGCCGGAGTGCTTGTGCGCCCACATGCCGCCGGCCTGGTTGAAGGTGGCGGACAGCGTGTACCGCTGGACCGGGTGGACCCACGAGGCAGCCGATGCGACGGTCTTGGCGGCCGGGGCGGCGGCGGGGGCGGCGACGGCCGGTGTGGCGGCAGCCGCGACCCCGGCCCCCAGTACGACCGTCGTCCCCAGACCGGCGGCCAGCACGGCGGCGCGGTTGCGGAGCAGGGGCGTACGGGAGGAACGGGACGTGACTCGCTGGAACATCGAAACCTCATGGGGCCGGGGACAGTAGAACCACCCGGCGCACAGACGGCTGCCGGGTGGGGCATCTCTTGGTAACCCGGGAGCCCATGAGCACTCAAACCGGCGATCTACGACAGAAGGTAGTACGTAACCGCCAAATCGTGCACTTCTTGACACAACGCCCATTCACCGCAGAAGCCCGCCGAACGGGGGTCGAATCCCAGAGGTTCAGTACGCAATGTCCTTTTTGCCTTTTTTGACGTTTCCACTATCCCGGGTAGTACCGGATGTATCGCCTGTGCGCCATGTCACCGGCCCCAAGGATCGGGAGACTTGGGAATGTGACGCGGGCTACGCCGACCCGTACCGGTCCACGAACCCCAGGGGAGCGACATGAACCGGCCGCCGTCGGTATCCGGTTGGCGTCGCACGCGATCACACCGATCGGCGGGAAGCCGTTCGTCGCGAGCCCCCCTGGGCCGGGCTCGCCGTCGGCTCGCGCGGGGTGAGGCTCCGTGTCCCGCCGTGCCGTACTCACCGCAGGCGCTCTTCCCCGGCCTGCGCGAGATCACGTCGTCCTCGCCCCCGAGGTGACGGCCCCGCCGGACGGCCTCCTCGCGACACTGCCCGCCGACCCCCAAGTCGCCTAAATATACGGCGTGTTGTGACGCACCTCTCTGTACACCTACCGTCCGGTAACCCTACGGTTCCCCTCGCGCCACCCTCACGCACGATCATGCTCACGACACGGCAGCGTACGGATGTGAGAGGACCCCCACCGATGAACAGACGAGGCCCCTGGACTCGCCGCATCTCCGCGACCGCCGTCGCGGCGGCCGCACTCGTCGCCATGGCCGCCCCCGCCGAGGCCGCGACGTCGACCAGCACCGCGTCCGCCGCCGCGGACGTCGACTACGCGACCTGGCAGCAGGATTGCCGGTCCGTGATGGACCAGGCCCTGCCCTACCTGAAGCAGCGCATCGCCGCCACCAAGCCGGGCGAGAAGCAGGCGATCGTCTTCGACATCGACAACACCACGCTGGAGACCGACTTCGGCTTCAGCTTCCCGCAGCCGGCCAACAAGCCGGTCCTGTCGGTCGCCAAGTACGCCCAGGAGCACGGCGTCTCCCTGTTCTTCGTCACCGCGCGGCCGGGCATCATCTCCCTGCCCACCGAGTACAACCTGGAGCACGACGGCTACGACGTCTCCGGTCTCTACGTGCGCGGCCTGTTCGACCTCTTCAAGAACGTCGCCACGTACAAGACCGCCCAGCGCGTCGACATCGAGTCCAAGGGCTACACGATCATCGCGAACATCGGCAACAGCGCCACCGACCTGTCGGGCGGCCACGCCGAGCAGACGTACAAGCTGCCGGACTACGACGGTCAGCTGTCGTAACCACATCCGGGCATGACGAAGGGGCCGGTGCTTTCGCACCGGCCCCTTCTGGCGTCGCCCTGCGGCTTACGCGTCCTTGCTCAGGTTCGGCCCGGCACCGCCGGCCGCCTGCTCGATCGGCGGGACGTCCGGCAGCGCCGACTTCTCCTCACCCCGGAAGGTGAAGGTCTTGGCGTCGCCCTCGCCCTCGGTGTCCACGACCACGATGTGGCCGGGACGCAGCTCGCCGAAGAGGATCTTCTCCGAGAGGGTGTCCTCGATCTCGCGCTGGATGGTGCGGCGCAGCGGCCGGGCACCCAGCACGGGGTCGTAGCCCTTCTTCGACAGCAGCTCCTTGGCGGACTGGGAGAGCTCGATGCCCATGTCCCGGTCCTTCAGGCGCTCGTCCACCTTGCCGACCATCAGGTCGACGATCCGCAGGATGTCCGCCTGGGTCAGCTGCGGGAAGACGACCACGTCGTCGACGCGGTTGAGGAACTCGGGCCGGAAGTGCTGCTTGAGCTCGTCCGAGACCTTGTTCTTCATGCGCTCGTAGTTGGTCTTCGTGTCACCCGAGGCCGCGAAGCCCAGGTTGAAGCCCTTGGAGATGTCCCGGGTGCCGAGGTTGGTCGTCATGATGATGACCGTGTTCTTGAAGTCCACGACCCGGCCCTGGGAGTCGGTCAGACGACCGTCCTCCAGGATCTGCAGCAACGAGTTGAAGATGTCCGGGTGGGCCTTCTCGACCTCGTCGAAGAGGACGACGGAGAACGGCTTGCGGCGGACCTTCTCGGTCAGCTGGCCGCCCTCCTCGTAGCCCACGTAGCCGGGGGGCGAGCCGAAGAGACGCGAGACCGTGTGCTTCTCGCTGAACTCCGACATGTCGAGGGAGATCAGCGCGTCCTCGTCACCGAAGAGGAACTCCGCGAGCGCCTTGGACAGCTCGGTCTTACCGACACCGGACGGGCCGGCGAAGATGAACGAGCCACCGGGGCGCTTCGGGTCCTTCAGACCGGCACGCGTACGGCGGATCGCCTTCGACAGCGCCTTGACGGCGTCGATCTGGCCGATGACCCGCTTGTGGAGCTCGTCCTCCATGCGCAGCAGACGCGAGGACTCCTCCTCGGTCAGCTTGAAGACCGGGATGCCGGTGGCGGTCGCGAGGACCTCGGCGATCAGCTCGCCGTCGACCTCGGCGACGACGTCCATGTCGCCGGCCTTCCACTCCTTCTCCCGCTTGGCCTTCGCGGCGAGGAGCTGCTTCTCCTTGTCGCGCAGGGAGGCGGCCTTCTCGAAGTCCTGCGAGTCGATCGCGGACTCCTTGTCCCGGCGGACACCGGCGATCTTCTCGTCGAACTCGCGGAGGTCCGGCGGCGCGGTCATCCGGCGGATACGCATCCGGGAACCGGCCTCGTCGATCAGGTCGATCGCCTTGTCCGGCAGGAAGCGGTCCGAGATGTACCGGTCGGCCAGGGTGGCGGCCTGGACCAGCGCCTCGTCCGTGATGGACACGCGGTGGTGCGCCTCGTAGCGGTCGCGCAGACCCTTGAGGATCTCGATGGTGTGCGGCAGGGACGGCTCCGCGACCTGGATGGGCTGGAAGCGGCGCTCGAGGGCCGCGTCCTTCTCCAGGTGCTTGCGGTACTCGTCCAGCGTCGTCGCACCGATGGTCTGGAGCTCACCACGGGCCAGCATCGGCTTCAGGATGGAAGCGGCGTCGATGGCGCCCTCGGCGGCACCCGCACCGACCAGCGTGTGCAGCTCGTCGATGAACAGGATGATGTCGCCGCGGGTGCGGATCTCCTTGAGCACCTTCTTCAGGCGCTCCTCGAAGTCACCGCGGTAGCGGGAGCCGGCGACCAGCGCACCGAGGTCCAGGGTGTAGAGGTGCTTGTCCTTGAGGGTCTCGGGCACCTCGCCCTTGACGATGGCCTGCGCGAGGCCCTCGACGACGGCGGTCTTGCCGACGCCGGGCTCACCGATCAGGACCGGGTTGTTCTTGGTGCGGCGGGACAGCACCTGCATGACCCGCTCGATCTCCTTCTCGCGCCCGATGACCGGGTCGAGCTTGGACTCACGAGCGGCCTGGGTGAGGTTCCGGCCGAACTGGTCGAGGACCAGGGACGTCGAGGGGGTGCCCTCCGCAGGGCCGCCGGCGGTGGCGGTCTCCTTGCCCTGGTAACCGGAGAGCAGCTGGATCACCTGCTGCCGCACTCGGTTCAGATCTGCGCCCAGCTTGACCAGGACCTGGGCGGCGACGCCCTCGCCCTCACGGATCAGGCCGAGCAGGATGTGCTCCGTGCCGATGTAGTTGTGGCCCAGCTGAAGGGCCTCGCGGAGCGACAGCTCCAGGACCTTCTTGGCACGGGGGGTGAAGGGGATGTGTCCGGACGGGGCCTGCTGACCCTGCCCGATGATCTCCTCCACCTGCTGGCGGACCGCCTCGAGCGAAATCCCGAGGCTCTCAAGGGCCTTGGCGGCGACACCCTCACCCTCGTGGATCAGGCCCAGGAGGATGTGCTCGGTGCCGATGTAGTTGTGGTTGAGCATCCGGGCTTCTTCCTGAGCCAGGACGACAACCCGCCGCGCGCGGTCGGTGAACCTCTCGAACATCGTTAATCGCTCCTCAGAGCGGTCAGGCAGTGGGGGGAACTTCCCCTCCCTGTCCTTCCGCAGCTTAGTCCCGCAAGCGGGGACCGCTCATTCCAACTGCCGACACCGTCCTTGGCCTCCTGACCCCGAACGCCGACATATGCTCCAACCCGATGGTGCGAGACGATGTTCCCGCAGGCCAGGCAGATACCCGCACCAGCAGTACGCCGATGGCGAACGCAAGACGGCTTTTCCTGCGTGTCGCCCCCTCCCACTAGGGATGTCTTACCCGCTGGGACGGACACTCCATGCCGCGCGCACCGATTCCCTCCGCTACGGGCGAACAACCTTGCGCCTCCCCGCACCCCCACACGCTCCCCTTTTCGACACGCTGAGCAATCGCACGAACACCCAGCGTAACTCGCGAGGGTTTCGGACGGTTGCACTTGGCATGGTTGGCTCAGTCACCGCGCTCCCGCTTCCCCGTCGGCCGCTGACCCCGGGAGACCGGACGCGGCACTGGTACGAGAACGAACTGGGCTGGAAGACGGTGCCCGGAGAGCCGGTGCACCTGGTCACCGGGCTGCGCTTCGACGTCCTGGACGTACCGGCCGAGGCGGGTTTCGGGGCACTGCGGCGGCTGGCGCCGGACTCTCCGGTGGCGCTGCGGGGCGACCGGATGCGGCTGCTCGTGGCCGCGGGCGCCGCGGACGAACTGCCGGGGCTCCTGGACTGGCTGGAATGGGGCGCGCTGGCGCTGGATCTGGTGGCGCTCGGCGCGGGCGGGCGCATGCAGGCCCCGCTGATGCCCGGACCGGGCCACGGGCCAGGCCCAGGACCGGTTGCCGCCCGGCCGTTCCCACCGGGCCCCTGCCCACCTCTTCAGGGGGCCGCCGTGTGGTTGCGGCCCCCCGTGCCGGGGTGCGAGGTCGAGACCTCGCTGCCGACGCTGTCGGCCGTGGGGGGCGCGGCCATGGGGGGCGTTGGGGGCGCCCCCGATCTCGCACGACTCGTGGACACGGTGGCCACACAGTGCCATCGGGTCAGGCTGCGGCGCGCGTGCGCTCAGCCGTTGGCCTTCTCGTAGGCCTCACGAATGGTCGCGGGAACGCGGCCGCGGTCGTTGACCTCGAAACCGTTCTCCTTCGCCCAGGCACGGATCTGCGCGGTGTCCTGGCTGCCGCCGGTGGCGGCGCGCGCCTTTCCACGCCCACCCGCGGCACGGCCACCGGTACGCCGGCCACCCTTCACATAGGGGTCGAGAAGGCTGCGCAGCTTGTCCGCATTGACAGTCGTGAGATCGATCTCGTACGTCTTGCCGTCCAGCGCGAACGTCACAGTCTCGTCCGCCTCGCCGCCGTCGAGGTCGTCGACAAGAAGGACCTGAACCTTCTGTGCCACCGGATTTCCTTTCATCGAAAACGTGAGGGCCGGGGGTCTGCGGCGTCCGCCGTTTCGCCGCCCCTTGTTATATGCAGTACTGCACTACGTCGGAAAGCAAACCGCTTTTGCGGGAAAAACACAAACCCCCGACAGAGACCGAAGGACCGGCCCGGTACCGGAAACATGCGCGTTTCGGACATAGGGAACCCGGGCAGGGCCCGCTCGGTTGTACGGCGCTTGTCCGTGGCTTGTCCGGTGCTAGTCCGGCGCTTGTCCGGTGCTAGTCGGTGCTAGCAGGTGCAAGTCATCGTCTTGTCCGCCGGTGGAATATGTCTTGCCGAACCTCGCGATGCCCAGCGATCACAGATGCAGAAGCATCCGGCTGTTGCCCAAGGTGTTCGGTTTCACTCGTTCGAGACCGAGGAACTCCGCCACGCCCTCGTCATAGGAGCGCAGGAGTTCGCCGTACACATCGGTGTCGACCGGCGTCTCACCGATCTCCACGAAGCCGTGCTTGACGAAGAAGTCCACTTCGAAGGTCAGACAGAAAACCCGGCGAACACCGAGCCAGCGCGCGGTGTGCAGCAACTTCCGCAGCAACTGATGGCCGACGCCCGCGCCCTTCAGCCCGGGCTTCACCGCGAGAGTGCGGACTTCCGCGAGGTCTTCCCACATCACGTGCAGCGCGCCGCAGCCGACCACCTCGGCGTTGTCGTCCCGTTCGGCGACCCAGAACTCCTGGATGTCCTCGTAAAGCGTCACCATCGCTTTGTCGAGGAGGATGCCGTCACGGACGTACGCGTCAAGGAGTCGGCGCACGGCCGGGACATCGCTGGTCCGGGCCCGCCGGACGGTGATGGCTTTAGCGGTGACTTCGGGGCTCTCCGACATGTGCGGACGCTATCGTCCGTCGGCCTCCGTCGCCGAGCCGGGGTTCTCCTCCGACGTATCCGGCGCGGCCGTATCGGCGGCGGTATCGGGGGCCGGGGCGGGTTCGGGTGTTTCCGGTACCTGGACGATGCGTACGGCGTCCCGCAGGGCCTGCCGCTGTTCGTCGCTCATCATGCCGAAGAAGGCGACGAGAGCGGCCGCGGGGTTGTCGCTCTGCCCCCAGGCCTCGTTCATCAGCGCCGCGGCGTAGGCGGGACGCGTGGAGACCGCTTCATATCGATAGGCCCGGCCTTCGGCTTCGCGGCGTACCCAGCCCTTCTGATGGAGATTGTCCAAAACGGTCATCACCGTGGTGTACGCGATGGACCGTTCCTGCTGAAGGTCTTCCAGGACTTCTCGAACCGTGACCGGGCGGTTCCACTTCCACACCCGCGTCATGACCGCGTCTTCGAGTTCTCCCAATGGGCGAGGCACAGTTCAGAACAATAGTGGTAGATCTCGGTAATCGCGTGCCGGACGTGCGCTTTCAGCAACAAACAGGAACAAAAAGGGCGCACGACGCGGAAAATGCCGGTCCGCACCCGAGGTGCGCGGGGCATGCGTCGTACGCCACCGAGAGGCGCGCGGAGGGCGCGGAGCAGGGGGCGCCGCGAGGCGCGGGGAGGCGGGCAGGCGCGCGGCGGCCGGGAGGGGCCGCGCGCCGGGCTCAGGCCTCGGACTTCGCGGGGGTGGCCTGACGGGCGGCCTCCGCGCGCGCGAGGGCGGCGTCGACGGCCGCGTCCTCCTTGGCCTTGGCGGCGCCGCTCTGGGTCTTCACGATCACCCTGATCACGCCGATGAAGAACACGGCCATGACGACCGGGGGCACGAGCGCGGAGACATAGTCCATGGACCCAGAGTAGCCACGCCGGGACGGCGGGACGGGGGCGGGTGGGCGCCGGCCCCGTCCCGTGACCCGATCAGCCCGCTGCCAGCCGTTGGGACGGGTTCGCGGGCGGCTGGGACGGTTTGCGCCGCGGGAAGACCTCGCCCGGGGTGGGAATGGGGCGCCTGGCCGGCGTGGGCCCGTCGGGGGCGGGTTTGGGGGCGGCGGGGGCCGGCTTCACCGCGGGCTCCCTTCGGGGCTTGTCGGCAGGATCGTCGGCGGCACCGCGCAGGAAGCCGCCGACGGAGCCGCCGCAGCGGCCCCCGGGAAGCGCCAGGAGGCGGGCGCGCGAGGCCGGGACGGTCGCGGTGGACTGGACGTACCTCGACGCTCCCGAGGGCTCCTGGGAGGCCGCGGCGGACCTCCTGGCGGCACCCCGGGCGAGCCGGGTGCGCACGTCCTGCTCCGCGAGGGTCCGGCAGCGGTCCAGGAGGACCGCCGCGACCGGATTCCCCCGCAGCGCCCGGAGTGCGGCGAGGTCGTCCGGGTCGGGACGGTACCCGGCGCCCAGCGCCTCCTCCAGGAGCGTGAGGTATCCGGCGGTGGTGCCGGGGAGGGCGGCGCGGTACCGGGCGAGATCGGCCACCAGGAAGGCACGCAACCGGGCGCCCTCGCGCATCGCCTCGTCTAGGGACTCGGCGACGCGAAGACAGTCCTGGACGTCCTCGGCCGAGGCGGGGGCGGGGTTCAGGGCGAGGGCGAGGGCGCGGCGGAGCACACGCAGCTCCTCCGCACCGAACGCCATGCCGCCGCGGGATCCGTATGGCGTGGGCATGGAGTGACGGTACGCGCTAATCAGACAAATCCGTCATAACGGACGGGCGCGTCGCGGGGCGCCACCCGGGTGGCTCCCCGGGTGGCGGGTCGAGCCCTGCTCCGTCTCAGATGCGGGACACGTTGCGCTCGTAGACCAGGCGCAGGCCGATCAGTGTCAGCCACGGCTCGTGTTCGTCGATCACCGAGGCCTCGCCCAGCACCATCGGCGCCAGACCGCCCGTGGCGATCACGGTCACCTCGTCCGGGTCGTCCGCCAGCTCCCGTGCCATCCGGCTCACGACCCCGTCCACCTGCCCGGCGAAGCCGTACACGATCCCGGCCTGCATCGCCTCGACCGTGTTCTTGCCGATGACGCTCCTCGGCCGGGCGACCTCGATCTTCCGCAGCTGTGCGCCCCTGACGCCCAGCGCCTCCACCGAGATCTCGATGCCGGGCGCGATGACACCGCCCACGTACTCCCCGCGCGCGCTGACCGCGTCGAACGTCGTCGCCGTTCCGAAGTCGACGACGATCGCCGGCCCGCCGTACAGCTCGACGGCCGCCACCGAGTTGATGATGCGGTCGGCGCCGACCTCCTTGGGGTTGTCGGTGAGGATCGGTACGCCCGTCTTCACCCCGGGCTCCACGAGCACCGCGGGCACGTCGCCGTAGTACCGGCGGGTGACCTCGCGCAGCTCGTGCAGCACGGACGGCACCGTCGCGCAGATCGCGATCCCGTCGATGCCGTCCCCCAGCTCCTCCCCGAGCAGGGGGTGCATGCCCATCAGCCCCTGGAGGAGCACCGCGAGCTCGTCCGCGGTACGGCGCGCGTCCGTCGAGATCCGCCAGTGCTCGACGATGTCCTCGCCGTCGAACAGGCCGAGCACGGTGTGCGTGTTGCCTACGTCGATCGTCAGCAGCATGACCGGTTCCCGCTCCCTACTCCGCCGCTCGCAGATCCAGGCCGATGTCCAGGATCGGCGAGGAGTGGGTCAGCGCCCCGACGGCCAGGAAGTCGACACCCGTGTCGGCGTAGGCCTTGGCGTTGTCCAGGGTCAGTCGGCCCGACGCCTCGAGCAGCGCGCGCCCGTGGACGATGCCGACCGCCTCCGCGCACTCCCCTGGCGTGAAGTTGTCCAGCAGGATCAGGTCGGCACCCGCGTCCACGACCTCGCGCAGCTGGTGCAGGGTGTCGACCTCGACCTCGATCGGCACGTCCGGGAACGCCTCCCGTACGGCCTCGAAGGCCTGGGCGACACCGCCCGCGGCGACCACGTGGTTGTCCTTGACGAGGGCCGCGTCGGACAGCGACATGCGGTGGTTCACACCGCCGCCGCAGCGCACCGCGAACTTCTCCAGGGAGCGCAGGCCCGGCGTCGTCTTGCGGGTGTCGCGGACCTTGGTCTTCGTGCCCTCCAGGGCGTCCGCCCACGCGCGCGTGGCGGTCGCGACACCTGACAGTCGGCACAGCAGATTGAGCGCGCTGCGCTCGGCGGTCAGCAGGTCACGCGTGCGCGTGGTGACCGACAGCAGCTTCTGCCCGGCCTCCACCCGGTCGCCGTCCTCCACATGCCGCTCGACCTCGAACTCGTCCGTGCAGACGACCGAGATCACCGCCTCGGCGACCCGCAGGCCCGCCACGACGCCCGCCTCGCGCGCGGTGAAGTCGGCGGTGGCCACGGCCTCCTCGGGGATGGTCGCGACCGTCGTCACGTCCACGCCGTGGTCGAGGTCCTCCTGGATGGCGAGGTTGGCGATGTCCTCCACCTCCACGGGGTCGAGTCCCGCGTCGGTCAGGAGCTGGGCGAGCGCGGGGTCGAGCCCGCACTCCAGGTATTCCTCGCCGGTGTCCGCGCCACAGGCACAGTCGTCGCCGCAGCCGCCGGACGAGGCGAGGGGAAGGTCGGGGGTGCTCACTGCTGTCACTGCTCCTGGGGACGGTGCGGGGAGGTCCCCCCTGCCCGGGCGAAGCCGAGAACCGGGGAGAGGGTCGGGGGGAAGTCTGCGGTGTCCGTGGTGTGCACGGCCAGCGTGCGGTCCGGATTCAGCCGTACGACGATGTGGCGCCGCCAGGCGGCGTCGTCGCGGTCGGCGTGGTCCTCGCGCCAGTGGCAGCCGCGGGTCTCCTCGCGCTGCCGGGCGGCGGCGACCAGGACACGGGCCACGCACAGGAGGTTGGTGGCCTCCCAGGTGTCGACGCCGGGCTCCGCGGTCTTGCCGTTCTCGTCGAGGGCGCCGCGGGCCTCGGCGTGCAGCCGCTGGAGTTGTTCGGCGGCCCCGGCGAGGGAGTCCGCGGAACGCAGGACGCCGGCGCCACCGGTCATGATCCGCTGGATCGCGAACCGGGCCTCGGGGGCGAGCAGCGGGTGCGCCGGCTTCTCGGGCTGCGCCACCGGCGCGGGCACACGCGCGTGCAGGCCGTCCGCCGTCCGGCTCGCCGTGATGTCGGCGACGATCCGCTCGGCGTAGACGAGACCCTCCAGCAGCGAGTTGGAGGCGAGCCGGTTGGCGCCGTGCACGCCGGTGCAGGCGACCTCGCCGCACGCGTACAGGCCGGGCACCGTCGTACGGCCCTGGGAGTCGGTGCGCACACCGCCGGAGGCGTAGTGGGCCGCCGGGGCGATCGGGATGGGCTCGTGCACCGGGTCGATGCCGTGGGCACGGCAGGCGGCGAGGATCGTCGGGAAGCGGTGCTCCCACATGTCGGCGCCGAAGTGCCGGGCGTCGAGGAACATGTGCTCGGCGTCCTGCTCCTGCATGCGGCGCATGATGCCCTTGGCGACGATGTCCCGGGGCGCCAGCTCGGCCAGCTCGTGCTGCCCGACCATGAAGCGCACGCCGTCGGCGTCGACCAGGTGGGCGCCCTCGCCGCGCACCGCCTCGGAGACCAGCGGCTGCTGCCCCTCGGCGTCGGCGCCCAGGAACAGCACCGTGGGGTGGAACTGCACGAACTCCAGGTCGGAGACCTCCGCGCCCGCGCGCAGGGCGAGCGCCACGCCGTCGCCGGTCGACACGGGCGGGTTGGTGGTCGCGGAGAACACCTGGCCCATGCCGCCGGTCGCGAGGACCACGGCGGGGGCGTGCACCGCGCCCACGCCGTCGTGCTGGCCCTCACCCATCACGTGCAGGGTGACGCCCGCGGTGCGGCCCTCGGCGTCCGTCAGCAGGTCCAGGACGAGCGCGTTTTCGATCGCCCGCAGCCCACGCGCGTGCACCGCCTCGACGAGCGCCCGGGAGATCTCGGCGCCGGTCGCGTCGCCGCCCGCGTGCGCGATGCGGCGGCGGTGGTGGCCACCCTCCCGGGTGAGTTCCAGCCCGCCCTCGGAGGACTCGTCGAAGTGGGCGCCGGTCTCGATCAGCCGCCGTACGGCGTCGGGGCCCTCGGTGACGAGGATCCGCACGGCCTCCTCGTCGCACAGGCCCGCGCCCGCGACCAGCGTGTCGTCCAGGTGCTGTTCCGGGGTGTCGCCCTCGCCGAGGGCCGCGGCGATGCCGCCCTGGGCCCAGCGGGTGGAGCCGTCGTCGAGGCTGGCCTTGGTGACGACGACCGTCGTCAGGCCGGCGGCCTCGCAGCGCAGGGCCGCGGTCAGTCCGGCCACGCCGGAGCCGACGACCACCACGTCCGCGGAGATGGACCACCCGGGCGCGGGCGCGTGCAGTCGTATGCCTGTGCTGGTCACGAGGCGGCTCCGAAGGTGAGAGGAAGGTTGTCGATCAGCCGGGTCGTACCGACCCGGGCGGCGACGGCGAGGACGGCCTCACCGGTGAAGTCGTCCTCGATCTCGGTGAAGTCGGACGGGTCGACGAGCGCGAGGTAGTCCAGTTCGAGCGGCGGGTCGAGCCGGACGGCCTCGTCGAGCACCAGGCGCGCGGCGGCGCGGACGGCCGCCGCGGAACCCGGCACGGCCTTGGCGACGGCGTGCGTGTCGGCTGCCGCGCGGGACTCGCCTATGGCGCTGAGGGCCTCGGCACGCGCGTGCGTGGCGGGCACCTCACGCGCCCGCGCGCGCAGCGCCTCCTGGGCCGCGTGCCGGTCGCAGCCCGCGAACAGTGCCTGGGACAGGGCCAGGGCGGTGCTCCGCTCCCGGGGCGAGAGGTAGCGGTTGCGGCTGGACAGGGCCAGGCCGTCGTCCTCCCGCACGGTCGGTACGCCGACGATCTCGATGCCGAAGTTCAGGTCCCGCACCATCCGCCGGACCAGGGCGAGCTGCTGGGCGTCCTTCTGCCCGAACAGGGCCGCGTCGGGCCGGGTGAGGTGCAGCAGCTTGCCGACGACGGTGAGCATGCCGTCGAAGTGGCCGGGGCGCGTGGCGCCCTCCAGGCGTCCGCCCATGGGGCCCGCGCTGATCCGGACCTCGGGCCGGCCGCCCGGGTAGACCTCGTCCACGGACGGGGCGAACACGACGTCGGCGCCCGCCTGCTCGGCGATCTTGAGGTCGGCCTCCAGGGTGCGCGGATAGCGGTCGAGGTCCTCGCCCGCGCCGAACTGGAGCGGGTTGACGAAGACCGTGACCACGACCTCGCCGTCCGGACCGGCGATCGCCCGCGCGGTACGGATCAGGGTGGCGTGTCCCTCGTGCAGGGCACCCATGGTCATCACCACGGCCCGGCGGCCCTCACGCGTGCGTGCGTGCAGTTCGCCGGCGGTACGCAGCAGGGTGGTGGTCATCCGGCGGCTCCTTCGGTGCCGTTGGTCCCGTCGGTCCGGTCCGTCCCGTCGGCGAGTACCCCGAGCAGGTCCTCGGCGAGTTCCGGCTTCAGCAGTCCGTGGGCGAGCGCCCGGTCGGCGGTCGCGCGGGCCATCGCCAGATAGCCGGCGACGGTCTGCGGGGCGTGCTCGCGAAGCTGGCCGATGTGCGCGGCGACCGTGCCCGCGTCCCCGCGCGCGACGGGGCCGGTGAGCGCCGCGTCGCCGGAGCGCAGGGCGTTGTCGAGGGCGGCGCCGAGCAGCGGGCCGAGCATCCGGTCGGGTGCCTCGACGCCGGCCGTGCGCAGCAGCTCCATGGACTGGGCGACCAGCGTGACCAGGTGGTTGGCGCCCAGGGCGAGGGCCGCGTGGTAGAGCGGCCGGTTCTCCTCGGCGATCCACTCCGGCTCGCCGCCCATCTCGATGACGAGTGCCTCGGCGGCCAGTCGCAGCTCTTCGGGGGCGGTGACGCCGAAGGAGCAGCCGGCCAGGCGCTGCACGTCCACGGCGGTGCCGGTGAAGGTCATCGCGGGGTGCAGGGCCAGCGGCAGGGCGCCCGCGCGCAGGGCGGGGTCCAGCACCCTCGCGCCGTACCGTCCGGAGGTGTGCACGAGGAGCTGACCCGGCCGTACGGCGCCGGTCTCGGCGAGGCCGGTCACCAGGTCGGGCAGGGTGTCGTCGGGGACGGTCAGCAGCACCAGGTCGGCGCGCCGGAGCACTTCGGCGGGCGGGACGACCGGCACGTCGGGCAGCAGCAGCGCGGCCCGCCTCCTGGAGGCGTCGGAGACCCCGGAGACGGCCACCGGGCGGTGTCCGGCGAGTTCGAGGGACGCGGCCAGGGCGGGGCCCACGCGACCGGCGCCGACCACACCGACGGTGAGCCGCGCGGGGCGGTCCCTGGGATCTGGCTGTTGGACTGTACTCACGCGACCGTGGCCTTCCCGTTCCAGTCCGCTCTGGGTACCGGACGATTTCTCGTCATGTTAACGCTATCGGTCCCGGGGGCGTCCGGTCGTCCACAGGCTGTGGGTTTCCGGGCGCCCCCGCATCCGGTGAATCCGCGTGCCCTCCCCGATCGGCGCACGGCATGATCCGTGGCATGGACGACACGGTGGAGCGGGGCGCGGAGGACGCGGGGCGCGCGGAGAACGCGGGGCGCGCGGAGGACGCGGGGAGCACGGAGGACGCGGGGCGCGCGGAGAACGCGGGGCGCGCGGAGAACGCGGGGAGCACGGAGGCGTCAGTGCCCCAGACGGCGCAGGCGGCACGGGCGGCCCAAGAGACGCCGACGCCCCAGGACCCCCAGGACCCCCAGGAGCAGATGCAGGAACGGCGTTCCGTCGCCCACCGGAACGCCCGGCGCCTCCTGTCCCGGGCGGGCTTCCGGGGCACCCTCCGCGAACGGCTCGCACACCTGCACGAAACGGCACCCCAGGTCTACGACCTCGACGAACCGGCGGACGTCTACGGCAACCGGATCGTGGCGCACCTGGAGGAACGCGTCGCCGCGCTGCTGGGCACGGAGGCCGCCGCGTTCTTCCCGACGGGCACGATGGCCCAGCAGGTGGCCCTGCGCTGCTGGGCGGGCCGCACCGGCGACCCCAGGGTCGCGCTGCACGCGCTGGCACACCCCGAGGTACATGAGCGGCAGGCGTTCAGCCAGGTCAGCGGCCTGCGCCCGGTCCGGGTGACGAGCGAGCCCCGGCTGCCGACGGCCGACGAGGTGCGCGACTTCCCGGAGCCCTTCGGGACCCTGATGCTGGAACTTCCCCTCAGGGACGCCGGTTTCGTCCTGCCCTCCTGGGCGGAGCTCACCGAGGTGGTGGAGGCGGCGCGCGAGCGGGACGCGGTGGTACACATCGACGGCGCGCGCCTGTGGGAGTCCACCGTCCACTTCGGCCGCCCCCTGGCGGAGATCGCCGGCCTCGCGGACAGCGTCTACGTGTCGTTCTACAAGTCCCTGGACGCCTTCGGCGGCGCGGCCCTGGCCGGGCCCGCGACCCTGGTGGAGGAGGCGAAGGTCTGGCGGCACCGGTACGGCGGCATGGTGTTCCAGCAGTTCCCCACCGTGCTGTCGGCCCTCGCCGGCCTCGACCGCGAGCTGCCCCGGCTGCCCGACTACGTGCGTCACGCGCGCGTGGTGGCCGCCGCGCTGCGGGAGGGGTTCGCCGAGGCGGGCGTGCCGTGGGCCCGCGTGCACCCCGAGGAGCCGCACACCCACGATTTCCAGGTGTGGCTGCCGTACGGGCCGGACGTGCTCGCCGAAGCGGCGGTGCTCCAGGGCGAGGAGACGGGGACGCTGCTCTTCGCCACCGGCTGGCAGTCCGGCGGACCGGGGCTGGCCTTCACCGAGGTCGCCGTGCGCGCCGCCGGCCTGGACTGGACGGCGCGGGACGTGAAGGCGGCCGTCGCGGAGTTCGTGGCCCGGCTGCGCAGGGTGCACGACGGCGTCAGCGGCTAGCGGACAGCCGGCGTCGACGGCGTTGTCGGTGGTGGGGTGCACCATGGGGGCATGAGCGTGAGCATCGACATCGCGGGGCTGCGGCCGGAGAGGATCGCCGTCGTGCCCTCTCCCCTGGCCGAGCTCGGCATGGCGCTGCACGCGCTGGCCGAGCCGGGGCACCACCCGGGTCTCCAGGGCTGGGTGACGAGCGTGACCAGCCGGCTCGACTCGCACCTGGCCGACCGGATGTGCGAGGCCGACTTCCTGTGGCGTACGACGTTCTCGGACGTGTTCCTGCCGTGCGCGGGCATCCCGGGCGGCAGCACGTTCCCGGGCGCCACCCTCGCCGAGGACCTGGACCTCCTGGACAAGCTGACGGACGAGCAGTTCGTGGACGCGGCCCTGGAGTTCACCTGCCCACTGACGTATGACACCAAGGCGCCGGACATCCTGTCCGACCCCGTCGTCCGCCGCCGCGCGCTGGAGGTCGCCGCCACCCGCGGACCGCAGCAGGTGCGGTTCGCCCGGCGGCTGCTCGACGACCCGCCCGGTGTCCGGGCGTGGCTGCGGCGCTTCCTGGAGGACTGCGACGCGGCGTTCTTCGAGGAGACCTGGTCCCGGCTGCGCCACCAGCTGACGGCGGACGCCCGGCGCAAGACGGAGCTGCTGCGGCACAAGGGGCTGGCCGAGGCGCTGACCGCGGTCTCCCCTGTCGTGACGGTGGACGAGACCGCCGGTCGGATCGTCGTGGACAAGCTGATCCAGGGCCGCACCGCCACGGCGGGCGGCGGCCTCCTGCTGGTGCCGACCAGCCTCGGCCTGCCGCATCTGAACGTGCTGTTCCGCTACAGCTGGCAGCCGCTCCTGCACTACCCGGTCGGATCGCCCGAACTGGCCTCGCCCCCGTCGGTCGAACAGCTCGCCCTGCGGATGACCGCCCTGTCCCACCCCGTCCGGATGCGCCTGTGCCGCCATCTGGCCCGCAGCGAGTACACCACCAGCGAGCTGGCCCAGGCGCACGGCATGACGGCGCCCGAGATATCCCGCCACCTCGGGGTGCTCAAGAAGGCCGGCCTGGTCACCACCCGCCGGCGCGGCCGGTACGTCCTGCACCAGCTGGACGTCTCCGTGGTGGCACGGCTGGGCAGCGACTTCCTGGAGGGGATCCTCAGATAGCCGCGGCGACCGGAGGGACCTCGGACAGCCGCGGCGGGACGGCAGCGACCTCGGACCTCGCGGAAGTCGGCGGGGACCTCGGACCGTCGCGAAGCCGCAGGGGACCTCGGACCGTCGCGAAGCCGCAGGGGACCTCGGACCGTCGCGGCGGCGGGCGGTCAGTCGAACCGGATGTGCCGGATCCCCACCCGTGCCTGCCGCAGCCGGGTGCGCAGCGCGCCCTCGGTGTTGGGGCGCAGCGTCAGTCCGGCCAGGACGGCTATGCGGTCCGCCGTCTTCGGCACGGTCGAGTGGTCGGTCCACAGGTGCTCGGCGAACTCCGGTTCGCTCAGCCGCTCCAGGCAGTGGTCGAGCTGCCGCACGGCCCAGCTCTCCCCGCGCGGCGCCGCGTTCTTCCCGGTGACGTAGGAGAGCAGGCGCCCGATTCCACGCTCCCGCAGCCGTCGCAGCACGGTCTCGCGCTGGGCGAGCAGCGTGAAGTGGCGCACGTCGTGGCCTAGTTCGCGGAGCCGGCCCACGGTCTGCGCGAAGTGGCCGGAGTCGGTGACCGTCATCGGGACGATCACCACACCGTCCTGTTCGGTGAGGGCCCGGTCGAGGATCTCCACGACACCCTGCCGCCAGGAGACCAGGTCCTGGAAATCGCCGCGCAGTTCGGGCGGCAGCATCCGGCGCAGGCCGAAACCGGCGTGCTCGGGGTCGCAGATCACGCTGCCGGGGAGCCGGCGCCGGATCTCGTGTGCGGTCTGTGTCTTGCCGCCCCCGAAGGGGCCGTTGATCCACAGGAGCATGCGCAGACCCTAGTGGCCGCCGGTTGCGCCCAGGTCACGATTCCCTGTGATCCACGCCCGGGGGCGGGCGCACACCCACGATCCGCGCCCTGTGGTGCGCGCGTCCGCGACCCACGCCCCGCGACCCGCCCCGCGATCCGCTCCCCGTGGTCCGACACTCTCCGGAGCCTGCTCCCGGAGCCCGCTCCCGGAGCCCGCTCCCGAGGTCCGCCGGGTTGGTTCAGCCCCGTCCGCCGCCGGCCCGCACCAGCCCCGTCTCGTACGCCAGGACCACCACCTGCACCCGGTCCCGCAGCCCCAGCTTCGTCAGGATGCGGCCCACGTGGGTCTTGACGGTCGCCTCGGACAGCACCAGCCGGGCCGCGATCTCGCCGTTGGACAGCCCCTGGGCGACCAGCACCATCACCTCGCGCTCCCGGTCGGTGAGCCGCTCCAGCTCCTTGTACTGGGGCTCCTTGCCGGTGGCGGGCAGCATCGGCGCGAAGCGGTCGAGGAGGCGGCGCGTGGTGGAGGGCGCGACCACGGCGTCGCCGCTGTGCACCGAGCGGATCGCGGTGAGCAGCTCGGCGGGCGGCACGTCCTTGAGCATGAACCCGGACGCGCCCGCCTTCAGCCCCGAGAACGCGTACTCGTCGAGGTCGAACGTGGTCAGGATCAGCACCTTCGGCGGCTCGGGCTCCGAGCAGATCCGGCGGGTGGTCTCCACACCGTCGAGCTTCGGCATCCGGACGTCCATCAGGACGACGTCGACAGCGGTGGAGCGCAGCACCTGGAGGGCCTCGACACCGTCGCCCGCCTCCGCGACGACCTCCATGTCCGGCTGGGCGGCGAGCACCATCCGGAACCCGGTGCGCAGCAGCACCTGGTCGTCGACGAGCATCACGCGGATCGTCATGGGGCCTCTTCCGTTTCGTGGTTCGTGGGGCGGCGTGACAGGTGCCGTGACAGGTGTCAATGAGGGACGTGCGTCGGCGTCAATGGGCCGGTTTGAGCGGGAGCAGGGCGCTGATACGGAATCCTCCGCCCGGACGCGGGCCCGCGTCGAGGGTTCCGCCGACCATGCCCACACGCTCGCGCATGCCGATCAGACCATGGCCCCGGCCGTCCGCACCGCCCTCCTCGTACAGCTCGTGCGGAGCGCCCTTGCCGTCGTCCTCGACGAGCAGACCGAGGCCGTCGTCGAAGTAGACCAGCCGCACGCTCGCGCCCGCGTTCGGCCCGCCGTGCTTGCGGGTGTTGGTGAGCGCCTCCTGCACGATGCGGTACGCGGTGAGCTCGACGCCGCTGGGCAGCGGGCGCGGAGTGCCCTCGACCTTGAAGTCGACGGGCAGGCCCGAGGTCCGGCACTGCTCGACGAGGTCCTCGATCTGCTGGACGTCGGGCTGCGGCACGTACTCCCCGACCTCCTTGTGCTCGCCCGTCCGCAGCACGCCCAGTAGGCGGCGCATCTCGGCGAGGGCCTGGCGGCCGGTGGAGGAGATCGTCTCCAGGGCCTTCTTCGCCTGGTCGGGCGCCGCGTCGAGGACGTAGGCGGCGCCGTCGGCCTGCACCACCATCACGGACACGTTGTGCGCGACCACGTCGTGCAGCTCGCGCGCGATCCGGGCGCGCTCGGCGGCGACCGCGACCTTCGCCTGCGCCTCGCGCTCCGTCTCCAGGCGCGCCGCGCGCTCCTCCAGCTGCGCGAAGTAGGCGCGGCGGGTGCGGATCGAGTCGCCGAGCACCCAGGCGAGGGCGAACGGCACGGTCTGGAAGACCACTATCGCGACGTTCCCCGCGGCGCTCGTCTCCCCGTTCGGCCAGCGCAACTGCGCCAGGGAGGCCGCGACCAGACCCATGGCCAGCGCGAGCCAGGACGCCCAGCGCGCGCCGGTCGCGGCGACCGTGTAGACGATCACCAGCATGGCGAAGTCGGCGGGCGTCGTCTCGACGTCCAGCACCAGCTGCGCCACCCCGAGGGCGGCGGTCAGCAGCAGCATCCTCTCCGGCATGCGGCGGCGCAGCGCGACCACCAGGCCCAGCAGGAGCGTCACCGGGATGATCGCGGCCTGCGAGTCGGTGCCCGCGGACTCCTGGCGGGTGACTTCGCTCGCGACCGAGATCCCGAACAGGACGACGGCCCAGAAGCCGTCGACCCAGGTCGGGTGTCTGCGGAGGAAGTCATAGAGGCGCTGCACGTGACCCAGCGTAGGGAAGCAAGATGCGTGCAGGGGTCAACCGGAGGACCGATCCGTACCCGTCGCATGTACTCCGCAAGGTGGAGGCCCTGATCACCAGTGCGCCTAGTCTGACCGGATGGAGGCGGAAACGACAGGCACCACGGGCATGGCGGGAGCCGACGGTCCGGACGGCGAGTGGCGTGGCTGGCGGGCGGCGACCGAGGACGCCCTGTACGGGCCGGACGGCTTCTACCGGCGCCCGGAGGGCCCCGCCGGGCACTTCCGTACGTCGGTGCACGCGTCGCCGCTGTTCGCCGGGGCGGTGGCCCGGCTGCTGTGCCGGGTGGACGTGGCCCTGGGCCGGCCCGCCCCGCTCGACTTCGTCGACATGGCCGCCGGACGGGGCGAACTGGCCCGCGGGGTGCTCGGCGCGCTGCCCGCCGAGGTGGCCGTACGCACGCGTGCGTACGCCGTCGAGATCGCCGACCGCCCGCACGGCCTCGATCCGCGGATCGAGTGGCTGCCCGAGCCGCCGCGGCACGTCACCGGGCTGCTGTTCGCCAACGAGTGGCTGGACAACGTGCCCGTGGACGTCGTCGAGGTGGACGCGGCGGGCGTACCGCGGCTGGTCCTGGTCCGGCGGGACGGCGTCGAGCGGCTCGGGGAGCCGGTCGGGGGCGCCGCGGCGCGGTGGCTCGCGCGCTGGTGGCCGCTGCCGGACGTGGAGGGGCCGCGCGCGGAGATCGGGCTCCCCCGGGACACCGCGTGGGCGACCGCCGTCTCCCACGTCGAGCGCGGGCTCGCGGTGGCCGTGGACTACGCGCACACCGCCGACACGCGCCCCCCGTTCGGGACGCTCGCCGGCTTCCGGGAGGGGCGCGCGACAGCGCCCGTACCGGACGGGTCCTGTGATCTCACGGCACATGTCGCGCTGGACGCGTGCGCCCTCCCCGGCGCACGCACGCTGCCGCAACGCGAGGCGTTGAGCGCCCTGGGTCTCACCGGCGCACGCCCCCCGCTCGCGCTCGCCTCCACCGACCCCTCGGCCTATGTACGCGCCCTCGCGAGCGCCGGGGAGGCCGCCGAGCTGACCGCGTCCGGAGGGCTCGGCGACTTCGGCTGGCTGCTCCAGCCGGTGGGCGTCGCGGACCCGCTGGGCCCCTCCGGCGAGCTACTTGTCGATGTCCCCGACGACGAAGAACAGTGACCCGAGGATCGCCACCATGTCCGCCACCAGCGTGCCCGGCAGCAGCACGGCCAGCGCCTGGATGTTGTTGTACGAGGCGGAGCGCAGCTTCAGCCGGTACGGGGTCTTCTCGCCCTTGCTGACCAGGTAGTAGCCGTTGATGCCGAGCGGGTTCTCGGTCCAGGCGTACGTGTGTCCCTCGGGCGCCTTCAGGACCTTCGGCAGCCGCTGGTTGACCGGCCCGGGCGGCAGGTCGGCGAGCCGGTCGAGGCAGGCGTCGGCGAGCTCCAGCGCGTTGTGCGTCTGCTCCAGGAGGCACTCGAAGCGGGCCAGGCAGTCGCCCTCCCGCCGGGTGACCACCCTCAGGGTGTCCTGGAGCTCCCCGTAGGCGAGGTAGGGCTCGTCCCGGCGCAGGTCGAAGTCGACGCCCGAGGCGCGCGCGATCGGTCCGCTCACGCCGTACGCGTGCACGGCCTCCGGAGTGAGGGCACCCACGCCCCGCGTACGCCCCCGGAAGATCTCGTTGCCGAGCACCAGGTCGTCGAAGACGCCCATCCGCGAGCGCACCGCGGAGACGGCGGCACGCGCGCGTGCGGCCCAGCCGGCCGGCAGGTCCTCCTTCAGGCCGCCGACGCGGTTGAACATGTAGTGCATGCGCCCGCCGGAGACCTCCTCCATGACGTTCTGGAGGACCTCTCGCTCCCGGAACGCGTAGAAGACCGGGGTGATGCCGCCCAGTTCCAGCGGATACGAGCCCAGGAACATCAGGTGGTTCAGCACCCGGTTCAGCTCCGCGAGGAGCGTGCGCGTCCACACCGCGCGCTGCGGGACCTCCATGCCGAGCATGCGCTCCACCGCGAGGACCACGCCGAGCTCGTTCGAGAAGGCCGACAGCCAGTCGTGGCGGTTGGCGAGCATGATGATCTGGCGGTAGTCGCGCGCCTCGAAGAGCTTCTCGGCGCCGCGGTGCATGTAGCCGATCACCGGTTCGGCGCTGACGATGCGCTCGCCGTCGAGCACGAGCCGCAGCCGCAGCACGCCGTGCGTGGAGGGATGCTGGGGCCCGATGTTCAGCACCATGTCGGTGCTCTCCGCGGCACCGCCGATCCCGACCGTGGTCTCCGTCGTAGGAGTCATGGACACAGTCTCTCCTACGTACGCTGGCCTCATGGAAACGGGGAGCCGGGAAAACACCGGGGCGACGGAGAGCCGGCCGGGGTGGACGGGACTGCCGCCCGGGCTGCTGCGGATGCGACGGCTGCTGCTGGTGGTGTGGCTGGGACTGACGACCCTCGCCACCGGACTGCTGCTCGGCCTGCTCGCGGGGCCCGCCTGGGCCGCCTTCGCGCTGCTGCCGCTGGCGCTGATCGCGTGGGGCTGGGTGATGCTCGGCCGCAACTGGCGTTCCTGGCGCTACGCCGAGCGCGCCGACGACCTGCTCATCAGCAGGGGCGTGCTGTGGCGCGAGGAGACCGTCGTGCCGTACGGGCGGATGCAGCTGGTCGAGGTCACCTCCGGGCCCGTCGAGCGGCACTTCGGGCTGGCCAGTGTGCAGCTGCACACGGCGGCCGCCGCGACCGACGCGACCATCCCCGGCCTCGACCCGGCCGAGGCGGAACGGCTGCGCGACCGGCTCACCGAGCTCGGCGAGGCCCGATCGGCGGGGCTGTGACCGCGCCGGACGTCGACCGGGACGTACGCGAGGACCGGCCCGTCACCGAGCGGCGGCTGCATCCCGTCACGCCGTTCAGACGGGCCTGGGCGCCCGTCGCGGTGATCGTCGGATGGGCGGTGCACGACCCCAACCAGGCCCAGGAACAGCTGACCCGGCTGACCACCACGACCCTGCTGCTCGCCCTCGCCGTGTTCGTCCCGGCCGCCGCCCTCTACGGCTTCCTCACCTGGTGGTTCACCCACTTCTCGGTGACCGAGTCCGAACTGCGCATACGGACCGG
Organism: Streptomyces sp. NPDC059582; assembly: GCF_042735715.1. Classification (NCBI taxonomy): domain Bacteria; kingdom Bacillati; phylum Actinomycetota; class Actinomycetes; order Kitasatosporales; family Streptomycetaceae; genus Streptomyces; species Streptomyces sp. NPDC059582. Next base: position 163,170 of record NZ_JBHWCC010000006.1, on the reverse strand, counting down.
CCTGTTGTTCCGGCGCACCGCGCACATCCGGCTGGAACGCATTCAGGCCGTCGACGTCAGCCGGCCGCTCCTCGCGCGCGTGGGGGGCGTCGCCAAGCTCAGGATCGACGTCGTCGGCACGGACAAGAAGGACGAACTCGCCTTCCTGGGCGAGGACGACGCGCGGGCGCTGCGGGCCGAACTGCTCGCCCGGGCGGCCGGCTTCGCGCCCGAGACGGCCCACGAGGTCGGCGAGGCACCGTCCAGGCAACTGCTGCGCCTGCCCGCGGGCGACCTCGCCGTCTCACTGCTGCTGACCGGTGCGACCTGGGGCTCGCTGGCCGCCGCACTCGTCGTACCGCCGGTGCTGTGGCTCGCCACCCACAGCGTGTGGACGGTCCTCGCCACCGGTGTGCCGCTGCTCGGCGCGGCGGGCGCCAGCAGCGTCGGCCGGTTCGTCGGGGAGTACGACTGGACGGTGGGCGATTCGCCGGACGGGCTGCGGATCGACCACGGGCTGCTGGACCGCACCCACGAGACGGTGCCGCCGGGACGCGTGCAGACCGTACGGCTCGTGCAGCCGCTGCTGTGGCGGCGGCGCGACTGGGTGCGGGTGGAGCTGGACGTGGCGGGGTCGGCCAACTCCGTGCTGGTGCCGGTCGCTCCGCGGGAGCTCGCCGAGGCGATCGTCGCGCGCGTGCTGCCCGGGGTGACCGTGCCGCCGGCCACGGCGCTGTCCCGGCCGCCGCGCCGGGCGGGCCGGTGCCTGCCGGTGTGGTGGCGCGGGCACGGGCTCGTCGTCACCGACGCGGTGTTCGCCACCCGGCGCGGGCTGCTGCGACGCAGCCTGGCGCTGGTGCCGCACGCCAAGGTGCAGAGCGTACGGCTGACGCAGGGGCCGTGGCAGCGGCTGTGGCGGGTCGCCGACGTGCACGTGGACACGGGCGCGAACAAGTCGGTGGCGGCCCGGCTGCGGGACGCGGACGAGGCCGCGGAGCTGCTGCGCGGCCAGGCCGAGCGGTCACGTACGGGACGCCGTGACGCTCGGCCGGACCGGTGGATGACCTGAGCGACGTCAGGACGCCGCGCTGCGCAGCCCCTGAAGGTCGATCTGCTCCGTCTCGTCGTGCGCCGTCAGGTCGATGACCTGGCCGACGCCACGCGCCTGCGGGTCCACCGGCTTGAACTCCGCCTCCGCCTCGGCCTTGTGCAGGGCGAGCGCCTCCTGACCGACGACATCGGCGAGGTCCTCGTTCTGCACGGCCTCCAGGGCGGTGGACTCGGACGGCTTCTCCATACCGAAGAAGTCGAACCCGCCCTCCGCCGTCGGCCGCCGCACGGGCGCGGCAGCCGGTACGACGGCCACCGCGGTCGGCACGGTGAAGTGCCCTGAGGGCCGCTGCACGGGGGCACCGGTCCGCACCGGGGCGGCCGGCTCGCCGGGTGCCGGGGCTGCCGCGGGGGCGTCGGTCTCGGCAGGGGTGGCGGTCTCCACCGGGGTGACGGCCCGCGCCCGGGCGACCGCCTCCGACGCGGTGGCGGTCTCCGCCGGGCCCGCCATGGCGGCCTGGGCGAGAGGCTTCGCCTGGACGGCGATCATCGTCGAAGCGGCCGGCTCCGCCTGGGGCGCGGTCCGTGCCGGGGCGGCCGTGTCGGCCGAAGCCGCGGTCCGCGCCGAAGCGTCGTTCCGCGCCAGGGGCTCGTTCCGTGCCGGGGCGGCCGTCCGCACGCGGGTGGCGGCGTCCGTCGGGGCGCCCGCCTCCGCCGCATCGGCGGAACGCGCCCGGGCGGGCGTCGCCCCCTGGGCGGCAGTGCCCGTCGAAGTGACCGTCCGCCCACGGGTGGCGGTGCCCGCCGGGGTCGCCGCACCGGTGGTGGCGCTCCGCGCGGTGGGCCGGTCCTCCGCGTCGGCCATGGGTTCGGCGGCCGCGCGCTGATGCCCGTCGACCGCCTCGGGCTTCCCCTGCGCCTCGTCCTCCTGCGCGGCCTCCACCTCGGTGGCGCCACCGTCGGCGGCCGAACCGGCGAAACGGGACGGCTCAGCCGACTCGGACGACTCGGACGACTTGGACAGCTTGGACAGCTTGGACAGCTTGGACGAGGTCTCCGTGACGGCCTCGCCGTCGAACCGGGTCAGCGCCGCCTTCGCGCGCAGGAACAGCTTGGAGCCCTCAGGGGAGAAGACGGTCGAAGCCGCCGCCGGGTCCTCGCCGGAGGTCTCCGCGTCCTCGGCCGGGTCCTCGGCCGCCTCCGCGCTCTCCGCCGTCTCCATGTTCTCGGCGTCCTCGGCGTCCTCGGCGTCCTCGGCGTCCTCGGCGTACTCGGCGTACTCGGCGTACTCGCCGTACTCGCCGTACTCGGCGTACTCGGCGTCCTCGGCCCCGGACCAGGTGTCGACCTCGGTGCCCGTCCCGGTCCCGGCCGGGGCAGCCACAGCCTCGGTCTCCTCCTCGGTCGGCGGCACCGGCGCGGGCGGCAGGGCACGGGCCGGAGCCGTGGTCTCTATCTCCAGCAGCCGGCGGCCTTCCAGCGCGGTCGCGCGCTCGGTCTCCGCCGTGGCGTACCGCCGCAGCAGCGCCGCGTGCTCGTTGCGCAGCCCCGCCAGCTCCGCGCGCTTCGCCCGCAGCCGCTGCTCCAGCTTGACGCGCAGCTCGCGGGACTCCTCGAGGTCGGTCTCCAGTTCGGCGACCCGTTCCTCGTGCCGCCAGTCGTCGCTCACCCGCGCGCGCGTGAGGTCGGCGACCTGCTTGCCCGCCTGGCTGTCCCAGCGGCGCATGACGACCGCGCCCAGGACAGCCGTCACGGCGGCCGCCGCGGCCAGAACGCGGAGCACCGTCGCCTGCGTGAACACCCAGGGGGCGAGCGCGCAGACAACGGAGACGCCGGCGATCACCGAAGGCGGCAACAGCCTGTGCAAGGGCGGGGAATGGCGGTGACGTCCACGTGGCATGGCCAGAAACTTACCGCGCGTAGGCGAACAGTGGTGCCCTGGCCCGTAAAAATCGCAACCGTACCGAGGCCTTTTCAGCGGTCGCTCAGCCGACCACTGATCCACTGAAGCGTCGGCGGGATCTCCCGCCGCCAGGTGTTGAAGTTGTGCCCGCCGCTTTCGAGGATGATCGACGAGATCCGCGTCCGATTCGTGGCCCTCACCCGCTCGATGAACTTCAGCGTGGATCGGTAGTTGGCCTCGCCCACCTTGCTGCTGGTGACGAGCAGTGAGGTGTCGGGCGCGGGGCTGTGTTTGAGGTACCACATCAGGTCGGCCCGGTGGCGCAGTTCCTCGTCGCCGTGGAAGAGGTCACCGGTGGTCGGGTCGACAGGCGCCTTGTAGTACGGCGACAGACCCGCGCCCGCCGCGTACACACCGGGATGATGCAGAGCCAGCTTCAGAGCGCAGTAGCCGCCGGTGGAATCGCCGATGATGCCCCAACTGCCCGGCTTCTTACCCACCCGGTAGTGGGCCAGTACGGCGTCGGGCAGGTCCTTGGCGAAGAACGACTCGGTCTGCGGGCCGCCCGGGACGTCCACGCACTCCGTGTCCCGCGGCGGTGCCACCGTCGGCCGCAGCATCACCAGGATCAGCGGCTGCATACGGCCGTCCTTGGCGAGCTGCCTGGCCGTGCGCGGATAGTTCAGCTTGTCCACCAGCGCCTCGGCGGTGCCCGGATACCCGGTGAGTACGACCGCGGCCGGGAACGTGCGCGTGCGGTACGCGGCCTGGAAGTACTCCGGTGGCAGGTACACGTAGGCGGGCGTGGCGACGCGGGTCGTACGGCCGACCACGGAGACCTTCTGGATCTGCCCGCCGACCTGCGGCAGGGAGCTGCCCCCCGACGTCACCCGCCGGGTGTCGACCACCTCCAGCGGACCGCCCGAACCTCCGCCGGCCGTGTGGTCGACGACGACCCCCTGCTCGGTCTCCCGCCCGAACAGGTCCGCCCAGCTGGCGTAGAACCCGAAAGCCTGGTTGGCCGCGAGCGCCACACAGACGAACAACGTCACCTGGGTGGCGAGCAGCAGGGCCACCCGTCCGCTGACGGCCCGCCAACTGCGCCGGGCCAGCCGTGGCCACAGCCAGACCGTGCCGGCGAACAGCAGTACGGCGCACACGATCGCCAGCACCAGCATCTTGTCGCTAGTGAGCCCCATCAGGGTTTTTGCCTGCACTTTCCGCCCGGTCTCCCGCGCTTCCCCGCGATCTTTCGCGAAGCCTTGTCCCGGACTTTCCTTGGCCTTTGAAGCAGCTTTGTCGGCGGGAATGAACCTCTCCCCCCTAGACACCGTCCTAGAGGGCGCAATGTCGCCGGATGCCCGAAAAAACGGCACCGGATTCAAGGTCTCTCGCAGAACTACGGGATGCGATGTCTGTCAGGGAAGATGGGGAAATGTCGGGCGGGGTTCCGAACCGATCAAGCCGGGTGCGCCAGGTCCTGCGAGGACCGCGCCCGGAGTCCGTACCCGTCCTCATCGGCAGAGCCTGTGCCCTGGTGGGGCTCATGGACGTCGCCTCGGGGGTCTTCCCGCGGTTCCGGCACAGCCGTATGCACACCGTGGCCGAGGTGCTGCCCGGCTCGTTCGGGCCCTTCGCGGCCGCGCTCTCGCTCAGCAGCGGCATGCTGTTGCTGCTGCTCGCCCACGGCCTCAAGCGCGGCAAGCGCCGGGCCTGGCGGGCCGCGGTGGCCCTGCTGCCGGCGGGCGCGGTCTCGCAGTTCACCTACCGCCACTCCGTGGTCGGGGCACTGATCTCGCTCGCGCTGCTCGCGCCCCTGCTGCGCCATCGCGACCAGTTCGACGCCCTGCCCGATCCGCGCAGCCGGTGGCGCGCGCTCGCCAACTTCGTGCTCATGGGCGCCGGTTCCCTCGTCCTCGGACTGGTCATCGTCAGCGTCCACCCGAACCGCCTGATCGGCGACCCGAGCCTGGCCGATCGCCTGGCACACGTCCTGTACGGCCTCTTCGGCTTCGAGGGACCGGTCGACTACCAGGGCAGCACCACCTGGACGGTCGCCTTCTCGCTCGGCGCCCTCGGCCTGCTCACCGCCGTCACCACGATCTACTTCGCCTTCCGCCCCGAGCACCCGGCCGCCCGTCTCACCGAGGAGGACGAGGCCCGGCTGCGCGCCCTGCTGGCCAAGCACGGCGGCCGCGACTCCCTCGGTCACTTCGCGCTCCGCCGCGACAAGGCCGTCGTCTTCTCGCCCAGCGGCAAGGCCGCGGTGACGTACCGCGTCGTCTCCGGCGTGATGCTCGCCAGCGGCGACCCCATCGGCGACGTCGAGGCCTGGCCCGGAGCCATCGAGCGGTTCATGGACGAGGCCAGGGCGCACTCCTGGACCCCGGCCGTCATGGGCTGTTCGGAGACGGGCGGCGAGGTGTGGACCCGTGAGACCGGCCTCGACGCCCTCGAGCTGGGCGACGAGGCGGTGGTGGACGTCGCGGATTTCTCCCTGGCCGGCCGCGCGATGCGCAACGTGCGCCAGATGGTCAAGCGCATCGAGCGCGCCGGTTACGAGACCCGGGTACGGCGCGTACGTGACCTCGGCGAGGCCGAGCTGGAGCGGCTGCGGCTGGCCGCCGAGGACTGGCGCGGGACCGACACCGAACGCGGCTTCTCCATGGCGCTCGGCCGCATCGGCGACGCCTCCGACGGCGACTGCCTCATCGCCACCGCCCACAAGGCCGAAGCCGAACCGGGGCCGCACGGCGACCTGAAGGCCGTCCTGCACTTCGTGCCCTGGGGCACGGACGGCGTGTCGCTGGACCTCATGCGCCGCGACCGCTCGGCCGACCCGGGTATGAACGAACTCCTCATCGTCGCCGCGCTCCAGGCGGCACCGAAGTTCGGCATCGCGCGCGTGTCACTCAACTTCGCGATGTTCCGCTCGGCGCTGGCCCGCGGCGAGAAGATCGGCGCGGGCCCGGTGCTGCGCGCCTGGCGCGGGCTGCTGGTCTTCCTCTCCCGCTGGTTCCAGATCGAGTCCCTGTACAAGTTCAACGCCAAGTTCCAGCCCCGCTGGGAACCGCGCTTCGTCGTCTACCGCGCCTCGGCCGACCTGCCCCGCATCGGCTTCGCCGCCATGCAGGCCGAGGGCTTCGTGAACCTGGCCCTCCCGCTGCCGCGCTTCCTGCGCCGCCGCGCGGCCGCGCCCCGCCCGTGCGCGCACGGGCTCGCGGAAAGAGACGTCCGCGCGGCATGACCGCGCGAGCCGGTCACCTGGACAGGTCCGGGTGGAAGCCCTGCCCCCCCTCAAGCCCGGAGGCTTCCCCTCGGGCCGTGGACCTGCCCGGTCCAACGGCCTCTTCGTAGGCCTACGCTGAACGTATGAGCAAGCAGAGCGGACGCGGGCGCGTGGCGGGCCTACCCGAATGGGATCGCTGCGCGGTCATGGGAGTCGTGAACGTGACCCCCGATTCCTTCTCCGACGGCGGCCGCTGGTTCGACACCACGGCCGCCGTCAAACACGGGCTCGGTCTGGTCGCCGAGGGCGCGGACCTGGTCGACGTCGGCGGTGAGTCGACCCGCCCCGGCGCCACCCGCGTCGACGAGGCGGAGGAGCTCAGGCGGGTCGTCCCCGTCGTCCGCGCACTCGCCTCCGAAGGCGTCGTCGTCTCCGTCGACACCATGCGCGCCTCCGTCGCCGAGCAGTCCCTCGCGGCCGGCGCCGCCCTGGTCAACGACGTCAGCGGCGGCCTCGCCGACCCCGCGATGATCGGCGTCGTGGCCGAGGCGGGCGCCCCCTTCGTCGTCATGCACTGGCGCGGCTTCCTCCAGGGCCACACCGTCCGCGGCACGTACGACGACGTCGTCACCGAGGTCGTCGACGAGCTCCGCGCGCGCGTGGACGCCGTTCTGGCGGGCGGCGTCGCCCCCGACCGCATCGTCGTCGACCCCGGCCTCGGCTTCTCCAAGGAGGCCGAGCACGACCTGACCCTGCTCTCCCACCTCGACCGGCTGCACGCTCTCGGCCACCCCCTGCTCGTCGCCGCCTCCCGCAAACGGTTCCTCGGGCACGTACTGGCGGGACCGGAGGGTGCGCCGCCGCCCGCGCGCGAGCGCGACGCGGCCACGGCCGCCGTCTCCGCGCTCGCGGCCCAGGCAGGCGCGTGGGCGGTACGCGTGCACGAGGTGCGCGCGACGGCAGACGCGGTGCGCGTCGCGCGCGCCGTGGAAGGGGCGCGCGAAGCGGACGCCATGGAAGGGGCGCGTACGGCGAAGCACGCGCCGGGCGCCGACACCGCCGAGGGAGCCCGGTGAGCGCCCCCCACACCGACGTCGAGCAGGTCGAGGCCGCCAACACCGCCTTCTACGAGGCGCTGGAACACGGTGACTTCGAAGAGCTGACCTCGCTCTGGCTCACCCCCGCCGACCTGGGCGTCGACGAGGAGTACCACGACCCGGCCGACGCCGGAGTGATCTCCTGCGTGCACCCGGGCTGGCCGGTGCTCACCGGCCGGGGCGAGGTCCTCAGGTCGTACGCGCTGATCATGGCGAACACCGAGTACATCCAGTTCATCCTCACCGACGTGCATGTCTCCGTGACCGGCGACACCGCCCTGGTGAACTGCACCGAGAACATCCTGAGCGGCGGGCCGGCCCCCGAGGGCAGCGAGGAGCTGGGCCCGCTCGTCGGCCAGCTGGTCGTCGCCACGAACGTGTTCCGCCGCACGTCCGCCGGCTGGAAACTCTGGTCGCACCACGCCTCGCCGGTGCTCGCCGAGACCGACGAGGAAGAGGAGGAGGACCCCCCCGGCACACCCTCCTGAGTGGGGTGGCAGGGCCGCCCGGAGCAGGAAGTGGTTGGAATCACGGACCGTGGGTAGGGGCGGCTACCAGGTCGTGAGTCAATGGGTTTCCCGGGGGAAACGCCCGGTGAACCTTCGGGACCCGGCCGGGTCGCCGCCTGTGTGGCCCGGCACTGTCAGTGCTCGCAGGTAGATTCGTTCGCGGCCGGTGTGCCGCCCGCACGCGGTACGACCCGGCCGCTACCGACGATTGCAGGAGTGATTCGCGTGGATCGTGTCGCGCTGCGCGGCCTCAAGGCCCGCGGGCACCACGGGGTGTTCCCCAAGGAGCGCGAGGAGGGCCAGACCTTCATCGTGGACCTCGTCCTCGGGCTGGACACCCGCCCGGCCGCGGCCGACGACGACCTGGCGAAGACCGCGCACTACGGCATCGTGGCGGAGGAGGTCGTGGCCGTCGTCCAGGGCGAGCCCGTCAACCTCATCGAGACGCTCGCCGAGCGCATCGCCCAGACCTGCCTGAAGCACGAGGGGGTCGAGGAGGTGGAGGTCTGCGTCCACAAACCGGACGCACCGATCACCGTCCCCTTCGACGATGTGACCGTCACCATCACCCGGAGCCGAGTATGACCGCTTTCTTCACCGAGGGTCACAGCGACCCGACCGTACAGCCGGTACCCGCCTCCGTCGTCGAGAAGGTCGACGCCGCCGACACCACCCTCCACAACCCGCAGCGGGCCGTGATCTCCCTCGGCTCGAACCTCGGCAACCGGCTGGAGACCCTCCAGGGCGCCATCGACGCCCTGGAGGACACCCCCGGCGTGCGCGTCAAGGGCGTATCGCCCGTGTACGAGACGGAGCCGTGGGGCGTCGAGCCCGGCAGCCAGCCGTCGTACTTCAACGCGGTCGTCGTGCTGAAGACCACGCTCCCCCCGTCCTCGCTCCTGGAGCGCGCCCACGCGATCGAGGAGGCTTTCAACCGCGTGCGGGACGAGCGATGGGGCCCGCGCACCCTCGACGTCGACATCGTCGCCTACGCGGGCGTGGTCTCCGACGACCCGCAGCTCACCCTCCCCCACCCGCGCGCCCACGAACGCGCCTTCGTCCTCGTCCCCTGGCACGACGTCGACCCCGAGGCCCAGCTGCCCGGCCACGGCCCGGTCGTCGACCTCCTCGACTTCGTCACCGGTGACGGAGTCGCGCCGCGCAAGGACCTGGAACTCCGGCTGCCCGAGTAGTCGTTAAGGTCAAGACGACCACAGGGACGGCCCGCCGCGGCGGGCCGTCCACGACCGTACTCCGGGGGAGCTGAAGGAACACCGTGAGAGAGCTTCGCATCAGGGTGCTGGCAGGCGTGTTCGTCGTCGCCGGAGTGCTCTCGTGGGCGGGCGCCCGCCTGTGGAACGCGGTGGGGACACTCCCCAGCGTCCCCCTGGCCGCCCCCATCGTCCTCGCCGTGATCGCCGTGATCCTGCTCGCCACGGCGCTGTCGATCCGCGCCCGCCTCAAGGCCCAGCGCGAGCGCCGCCCCGACGCCAAGGGCGTCGACCCGCTCATGGCGGCCCGAGCGGTGGTCTTCGGCCAGGCCAGCGCCCTGGTGGCCGCCCTCGTCGCGGGCATGTACGGCGGCGCCGGCGTTTTCCTCCTGGAGTCCCTCGACATCCCCGCCCGCCGCGACCAGGCCATCTACGCGGGCTTCTCGGTCCTGGCCGGCATCGCCGTCATAGCGGCGGCCCTCTTCCTGGAGCGCGTCTGCCGGCTCCCGGACGACGACGAGCATGACAACGGCGCGGCCACCACAGCCTGAGAGCGGTCCGGAAACGGTCTGGTAGGCGGCTTGACGCCCTCGGGTGGTCGGGCCGCCTGCTGACGCTCTCGGGCGTCAGCGCGCCATGATGAGGCTCATGGCCTCGTTCCGCGTCGCGGCGTCCCGCAGCTGACCGCGCACCGCCGAGGTGAGGGTCTTGGCGCCGGGCTTGCGGATGCCGCGCATCGACATGCACATGTGCTCGCACTCCACGACGACGATCACGCCACGCGGTTCCAGTATCTCCATCAGGGAGTCCGCGATCTGCGTGGTGAGCCGTTCCTGCACCTGCGGACGGCGTGCGTAGACGTCGACGAGCCGGGCCAGCTTCGACAGGCCGGTGATCTTGCCGGAGGTGGCCGGAATGTAGCCGACGTGCGCGACACCCCGGAACGGCACCAGGTGGTGCTCACAGGTCGAGTACACCTCGATGTCCTTCACCAGCACCATCTCGTCGTGGCCCAGATCGAACGTCGTCGTCAGCACGTCCTCGGGCTGCTGCCACAACCCCGCGAAAATCTCCCTGTACGCCCGTGCCACCCGCGCCGGCGTCTCCCTGAGGCCCTCCCGGTCCGGGTCCTCGCCGACCGCGATCAGGAGCTCGCGCACAGCGTTCTCGGCGCGTTTCTCGTCGAACTCGCCGATGGAGCCCTCGCCGTCCAGCGTCACGGGGTCGGTCATCTGAAGCCTCGTTCCTGTGCCTGTCGTGCGTGCGGCTCACGCATCTCAGCTGCGGGCAAGCGAAATGCCGCGACCCCCAGGCTAAACCTGGGGGCCGCGGCATCCATTCCGGGCCAGGTGCGCTCACCGGGCCGAGAGCGTCAGCTCTCCGGGCGGTCCTCCGTGGCCGGTTCCGTCGCCGGGGCGGACTCCGCCGTCGTCGACTTCGCGGTGCTGATGGCCGGCGTGGCGCCGTTCGCGCCGTTCGTCAGTGCCAGCTCCTTGGGGGAGAGCACCGGCGGACGGGTGGACGGCGTACGACGGGAGGAGCCCGTCCAGGCGGGCCGCGGCGGCCGCTTGACGATCGTGGCGAAGATCTCGGCGATCTCCTCCTTGCCGAGCGTCTCCCTCTCCAGCAGCTGGAGCACCAGGTTGTCGAGGACGTCGCGGTTCTCGACCAGGATCTCCCAGGCCTCGTTGTGCGCGTTCTCGATGAGCTTCTTGACTTCCTCGTCCACCAGCGCGGCGACCTCTTCCGAGTAGTCGCGCTGGTGACCCATCTCACGTCCGAGGAAGGGCTCGGTGTTGTCGCCGCCGAACTTGATCGCGCCGAGCCGCTCGGTCATGCCGTACTGCGTGACCATCGCGCGGGCGGTGGTCGTGGCCTTCTCGATGTCGTTCGCGGCACCCGTGGTCGGGTCGTGGAAGACCAGTTCCTCGGCCGCGCGGCCGCCCAGCATGTAAGCCAGCTGGTCGAGCATCTCGTTGCGCGTGGTCGAGTACTTGTCCTCGTCCGGGAGCACCATCGTGTAGCCGAGGGCACGGCCCCGGGACAGGATCGTGATCTTGTGGACCGGGTCGGAGTTCGGCGAAGCCGCCGCGACCAGGGCGTGACCGCCCTCGTGGTACGCGGTGATCTTCTTCTCCTTGTCCGACATGATCCGGGTCCGCTTCTGCGGGCCCGCGACCACACGGTCGATCGCCTCGTCCAGCATCACGTTGTCGATCAGCTTCCGGTCGCTGCGGGCCGTGAGCAGCGCGGCCTCGTTCAGGACGTTGGAGAGATCGGCACCCGTGAAACCGGGGGTGCGGCGGGCGACGGCGGACAGGTCGACGTCGGGCGCGACCGGCTTGCCCTTCTGGTGGACCTTGAGGATCTCCAGGCGGCCCAGCATGTCGGGGCGGTCGACCGCGATCTGGCGGTCGAAGCGGCCGGGACGCAGCAGAGCCGGGTCGAGGATGTCCGGGCGGTTCGTGGCGGCGATCAGGATGACGCCACCCTTCACGTCGAAGCCGTCCATCTCGACGAGCAGCTGGTTCAGGGTCTGCTCGCGCTCGTCGTGACCACCACCGAGGCCGGCGCCGCGGTGGCGGCCGACCGCGTCGATCTCGTCGACGAAGACGATCGCCGGGGCGTTCGCCTTGGCCTGCTCGAACAGGTCACGCACTCGGGAGGCACCGACACCGACGAACATCTCGACGAAGTCGGAACCGGAGATCGAGTAGAAGGGCACGCCCGCCTCGCCCGCCACGGCACGCGCGAGCAGGGTCTTGCCGGTACCGGGAGGGCCGTACAGGAGTACGCCCTTCGGGATCTTGGCGCCGACCGCCTGGAACTTCGCCGGTTCCTGGAGGAACTCCTTGATCTCCTGGAGCTCCTCGACGGCCTCGTCCGAACCCGCGACGTCCGAGAACGTCGTCTTCGGGGTGTCCTTGGTGATGAGCTTCGCCTTGGACTTGCCGAAGTTCATGACCCGGGAGCCGCCGCCCTGCATCTGATTCATCAGGAACAGGAACACGACGACGATGAGTACGAAGGGGAGCAGGGAGAGCAGGATGCCGACGAACGCGTTCTGCTTGGTCGGCGCGACGGTGTAACCGTCGGGGATCTGCTTGTCCTGGAACTTGGTCTGCAGCGTGTTGGCGATGGTCACGCCCTGGTCGCCGATATAGCTCGCCTGGATCTTCGAGCTGTCGTCGACCTTTACGCCGTCCTTGAGCGTGACCTTGATGGTCTGCTCGTCACCGGTGGTGATCTTGGCCGACTCGACCTTGTTGTCGTTGATCGCCTGAACGACCTGGCCGGTGTCCACCGTCTTGTAGCCGCCGGACGAGCCGACGACCTGCATCAACACGACCACGGCAAGGACGGCCAGCACGATCCACATGACCGGCCCACGGAAGTATCGCTTCACGTCCATCCATACGGAGCGGTGTCGCCCCGTCCCTCCTGCCATAGTGAGTTTGATAAGACAGTTCTTCTGACGGTACCCCAGCATTGTGGACCGAAGCCGCACGGGACGGCTGGCGATCCGTCTGCATGCTCCAACGGCGCGGGGGCCGCTGGGGTTCCCGATCGTCCTACAGGTCTTGGCCCGTCCGGGTCAGCCGCCGTAGACGTGCGGCGCGAGAGTACCCACGAACGGGAGGTTGCGGTACTTCTCGGCGTAGTCGAGGCCGTAGCCCACCACGAACTCGTTGGGGATGTCGAAGCCGACCCACTCCACGTCGATGGCGACCTTGGCGGCGTCCGGCTTGCGCAGCAGCGTGCACACCCGCAGGGTCGCCGGCTCCCGGGAACCGAGGTTGGAGATCAGCCACGACAGGGTCAGGCCGGAGTCGATGATGTCCTCGACGATCAGGACGTGCTTGCCCTTGATGTCGGTGTCGAGGTCCTTGAGGATCCGCACGACGCCGGAGGACTGGGTGCCCGCGCCGTACGAGGACACCGCCATCCAGTCCATGGTGACGGGGGTGGACAGCGCCCGTGCGAGGTCGGCCATGACCATCACCGCGCCCTTGAGGACACCGACGATCAGCAGGTCCTTGCCCGCGTACTCCGCGTCGATCCGCGCGGCCAGGTCGGCCAGCTTCGCGTCGATCTCTTCCTTGGTGATGAGTACCTCTTTGAGGTCGGCACCCATGTCGTTCGCGTCCACCCGCATCACTTTCGGTCGGTCGTCCCACCGGCTGCCCGGCCCCGCCCCGGAGGGAAGACCGGCCGTCTCCCCGAGGAGGGAGATTCAGCCTTGCCGAATCACCAGTCTGCCACCCTGCCGCTGGGCGACGACTCGGCCCGGGAGGTTGATGGCCCCCTGACCGCGCCAGCCGGTGATCAGCCGGTCGACTTCCTCGATGTGGCGGGCGAACAGCGAACCGGCCGGGGCGCCCGCCTCGATGGCGGCGCGCCGCAGGATCCTGCGGCGCACCGCGGGCGGCAGCGCGTAGAGCTTGGCGCACTCCAGCAGGCCCGTCGCGTCGCGTACGGAGGCCTCTGCCTGACTGGCCCAGGCGTCGAGGGCGTCGGCGTCGTCACGGGAGAGCTGGGCCGTGCGGGCGAGTGCCTCGACGACTCCTTTGCCGAGGGCCTTCTCCAGGGCGGGCAGGCCTTCGTGGCGCAGCCGGGAGCGGGTGTAGGCCGGGTCGGCGTTGTGCGGGTCGTCCCAGACGGGCAGCGACTGGACCATGCAGGCCTTGCGGGCGGTCTGGCGGTCGACCTGGAGGAAGGGGCGGCGGTAGCGGCCGTCGGCCCCCGAGACCGCGGCCATGCCGGACAGCGAGCGGATCCCGGAGCCGCGGGCGAGGCCCAGCAGGACGGTCTCGGCCTGGTCGTCGCGGGTGTGCCCGAGCAGGATCGCGGCGGCGCCGTGGCGGTCGGCGGCGGCGTCGAGGGCGGCGTAGCGGGCGTCGCGGGCGGCGGCTTCCGGGCCGCCTTCGCGGCCGACGGTCACGGCGACCGACTCGACGGGATCCAGGCCGAGTTCGCGCAGGCGCACGACGACTTCGTCGGCTCGCAGGTCGGAGCCGGACTGCAGTCCGTGGTCGACGGTGACGCCGCCGGCGCGGATGCCGAGCTTGGGGGCCTCGAAGGCGAGGGCGGAGGCGAGCGCCATGGAGTCGGCGCCGCCGGAGCACGCCACGAGCACGAGGGGCGGAGCCGGGCGCTCGTGCGGCGTGCGGTCGGTGCTCTGGGCCGGTACCTGGTCGGAGTACCGGGGGCCGGAGGCCTGGCCGACGGAGCCGGAGACGCCGATCGTGCCGGTGGTGCCGGCCGTTCTGGTGGTTCTGTTGTGTTCGATCTCGATGAGGATGTCGTGGAGGACGCGGCGGACCGCCAGGCGTATCGCCGCGACCGCAGGATGGGGACCCATGTCCGGTTCCCTTCATGAAGTTTTCGGGGGTGAGCCCGAGGTTCGGTCACTCAGAGTGTGTAGATGGTGACAGAACCAGGCCGTTCCCCGAGCATTGCACGCCTACCCATGGCTCACGGTCCCTCGGACGGGTGATTGGAGGGGCGTTCGCCTGCCGTCGGCCGGATTCGTTTCACGACTTTTTCGTACGGTTCACGACTCGGCCTTGCGGTGCACCCGTGCGACCCAGTCCGCCGGTTTGGCGATCTCCGCCTTGGTCGGGAGGGTGTTCGGGGAAGTCCACACACGGTTGAACCCGTCCATGCCGACCTCGTCGACGACGGCCCGCACGAAGCGCTCGCCGTCGCGGTACTGCCGGAGTTTGGCGTCCAGGCCGAGCAGCTTGCGCAGCGTGGTGTCCAGCCGCGAGGCGCCCTTGGCGCGGCGCTGCTGGAACTTCTCGCGGATCTCCGCGACGCTCGGGACGACGGCCGGTCCGACCCCGTCCATCACGAAGTCGGCGTGCCCCTCCAGCAGAGACATCACGGCGGTGAGGCGGGCGAGGATCTCCCGCTGGGCCGGGCTCTGCACCAGCTCGACCAGGGAGCGTCCGCCGTCGTCCTCCTCGCCCTCGGGCCGGCCGCCGGCCAGCGACTGGGCGGCTTCCCGGATGCGCTCCAGGAACGTCGACGGGTCGACGTCGGTCTCCGCCAGGAACGACTGGATTTCGCCCTCGAGGTGGTCGCGCAGCCAGGGCACCGCGGAGAACTGGGTGCGGTGCGTCTCCTCGTGCAGGCACACCCAGAGGCGGAAGTCGTGCGGCTGCACGTCGAGTTCGCGCTCCACGTGCACGATGTTCGGCGCGACGAGCAGCAGGCGGCCGCCGCCGTTCCGGGCGGCCGGGAGCTCGCGGGTGGCCGGGGCGAACGTCTCGTACTGGCCGAGGACGCGCGAGGCCAGGAACGACAGCAGCATGCCCAGTTCGACGCCGGTCACCTTGCCGCCGACCGCGCCGAGGACCGCGCCGCCGGGGGTGTTGCCACGCCGTTCCTGCATCTTCTCGAGCAGGGGCTTGAGGACCTCCCGGAACCCGGCGACGTTCGCCCGGACCCAGCCGGGGCGGTCGACGACGAGTACAGGGGTGTCGTGGATGTCTTCCGTGCCCATACGAGTGAAGCCCCGGACGTGTTCCTCCGAGGCCTTGGCGTACCGGCGCAGTTCCGCGACGACGGCCCTGGCCTCGTCGCGGCTCACCTCGGGGCCCGGCCGTACGAGCCGGGTCGCGGTCGCGACCGCGAGATTCCAGTCGACCATCTCGGCACCACCGATGCTCGTCATGGCTCAACGGTACGTGAGCTGTCCCACTTGGGGCAGGCCGCGGAACGGGGGCAACGGGCGGCGCCCGTCCGAACGGGGGCGCCGCCACGGGTACGGCTCAGCCGCAGCCGCACTCGGCCAGGGCCGTCGCCGTTCGGTCCAGCGCCGACTGGGCCGCCGTCGGATCGGTCGTGTCGGCCGTCAGGAAGGCGAAGGCCAGTAGTCGGCCGTCCTGGTCGACGACCGTGCCGGCCAGGGTGTTGACGCCGGTCAGGGTGCCGGTCTTGGCGCGTACGACGCCGGCCGCGCCCTGCGTGTAGCGGTCGGTCAGGGTGCCCGTGAAACCGGCGACGGGCAGGCCGGTCAGGACCGGGCGGAGTTCGGGGTGGGTGGGGTCGCCGGCCTCGACCAGGAGGGCGGTCAGCAGGTCCGCCGTCAGCCGGTCCTCGCGGTTCAGGCCGCTGCCGTCCTTGAAGCCGGCGCCGCTGACAGGCAGGGCGAGCTTCTTCAGTTGGGCGAGGATCGCCTTGCCGCCGCCGGCGAAGTCGGCGCGGGCGCCGGTCGCGACGGCGGTCTGGCGGGCGAGTGCCTCGGCGATGTCGTTGTCGCTGTTGGTCAGCATCCGCTCGACCATCGTGGACAGCGGGGGCGAGGAGACGGTGGCGAGGGTCGCGGCGCGGCTGGTCGCCTTGGAGGGGCCGGGCGGAGTCGTCGTGATGCCGGCGGACTTCAGGAACTCGCCGAACCGGCGGGTCGCGTCGGCCGCCGGGTCGGCCACCCGGGGCGCCGGACCGCTCGTCGAGTCGTCCGTACGGCCCTCGTCGGCCACCAGGGCGCTGACGCGGGCGATGTTGTCGTTGACACCGATGGGATGCAGCGCGGAACCGGCGAAGAGGGTGGTGTCGTACGACAGCGTCACCTTGGCCAGGCCCCGCTTCTTCAGGGCCGCGGCCGTGTCGGCGGCGAGCTCGCGCAGGCTCGCCCAGCCCTGCGCATCCTTGCGGGCGGTCAGGGTCGGATCGCCGCCGCCGACGAGGACGAGTTCCTTCGTGTCGGGTTCGAAGGCGACGCGGGTGGTGAAGCGGTGGTCGGCGCCCATCGCGGAGAGCGCGGCGACGGCGGTGGCGATCTTCGTCGTGGAGGCCGGGGTGAGCGCGTCGTCGGCTCCGGTGCCGTAGAGGCGCTTGCCGGTGCCCATGTCGACGACGACGGCCGTGTGCCGGGCGCCGAGCGCCGCGTCCTCGAGCAGCGGGTCCAGGACGTCGGCGACGGACTTTCCGCCCGGTGCCGACTTCACGGTGTTCGCGCCGCCGCCGACGCCGGTCAGCACGGACAGGGCGCTGGGCGCGGGCCGCGGCACCCCGGCCTCGGTGTCGGACGTGCCGGATCCACGGCCGTGATCTGCGCCACCCGTGCTCTCCCGAGCGGCGGCCCAGTCCCGCTCGGCCGTACGCTGACCGGTGGAGTCCCAGGGACCGGTGGCGGTCACCACGCCGGCGGCCAGTGCCAGCCCGGCCGTGGCGGCGCCCGCGGTGTACTGCCAGGTCTTCGGCCTCAGTGTCCGTGCGACCCGCGGTCTCACGGCCTGTGCCAGGCGTGCGACCCGCGGCCTCACGGCCGTCGCGGCCCGTACCAGACGCGGTCGTACGGCGCCCGCGATCCGCACCACATGCGGTCTCGCGGCCTGCCAAGGCCTCAGCTCTGGCACGACCACCAGCCCCTTTCGCGATCACACACCTGCGTGAGGGACACTTAATCACCAGAACTATGTGTTGATCATGGAGGAGTCACCGGTGGAGTTCGACGTCACGATCGAGATCCCGAAGGGTTCGCGGAACAAGTACGAGGTGGACCACGAGACCGGTCGGATCCGACTGGACCGTCGACTCTTCACCTCGACCAGTTACCCGGCCGACTACGGCTTTGTCGAGAACACCCTCGGCGAGGACGGTGACCCGCTGGACGCGCTGGTCATCCTGGAGGAGCCGACCTTCCCCGGCTGCCTCATCAAGTGCCGGGCCATCGGCATGTTCCGGATGACCGACGAGGCCGGCGGCGACGACAAGCTGCTGTGCGTGCCGGCGTCGGACCCGCGGGTGGAGCACCTGCGCGACATCCACCACGTGTCGGAGTTCGACCGCCTGGAGATCCAGCACTTCTTCGAGGTCTACAAGGACCTGGAGCCCGGCAAGTCCGTCGAGGGCGCCGACTGGGTCGGCCGTACCGAAGCGGAGGCCGAGATCGAGCGGTCCTACAAGCGCTTCAAGGACCAGGGCGGCCACTGAGTCCGCCGCCGTTCAACGGGCCGTACGCGCACGCGTGCGGCCCGTTGGCGTGTCTGTGCGCATACTGAGGTCTGAGGAAGGCGTCGTTCAGGGAGCGTTGCGTCAGTGACGGAAGCGGAGGACCGCAAACCGCAGTCGGACGAGGCGAGGAGCGCATACGACTCCGAGATCACGTCCGAGTTCGCGATTCCGAAGGGTCTGGCCGTCGCCAAGGGCGGCACGGAGCCGGAGGCCACGTCGGAGTTCGCCGTCCCCGACGGCCTCGACGTGGCCCAGTCGGCCGCCGGGGAGTCCGAGGGGTCGGCGTTCAGCACGCCGCGGACCTACAGCGCCCGGCAGGCCCCGCCCGCCTTCACACCGCCCGGGGGCGTGCCGCGGGTCAACCTGACCAAGGACGTCCCGTGGCAGGACCGGATGCGCACGATGCTGCGCATGCCGGTGGCCGAGCGGCCGGCCCTGGAGGTGGCGCAGAAGGCCGAGGAGGTCGCGCCCGCCGTACCGCGCGTGCTCGACCTCACCCTGCGTATCGGGGAGCTGCTGCTGGCGGGCGGCGAGGGCGCCGAGGACGTGGAGGCGGCGATGTTCGCGGTCTGCCGTTCCTACGGGCTCGACCGCTGCGAGCCGACCGTCACCTTCACCCTGCTGTCGATCTCGTACCAGCCGTCCCTGGTGGACGACCCGCTGACGGCCTCGCGGACGGTGCGGCGCCGCGGCACGGACTACACCCGGCTGGCGGCCGTCTTCCGGCTCGTGGACGACCTGAGCGACCCGGAGAACAGCTTCTCGCTGGAGGACGCCTACCGGCGGCTCGCGGAGATCCGCCGCAACCGGCACCCGTACCCCACCTGGGTGCTGACCTCGGCCAGCGGGCTGCTCGCGGGCGCGGCCTCCGTGCTCGTCGGCGGTGACCTGCTGGTCTTCGTCGCCGCGGCGATCGGCGCGATGCTCGGCGACCGGCTGGCGTGGCTGTGCGCCGGGCGCGGGCTGCCGGAGTTCTACCAGTTCACGGTCGCCGCGATGCCGCCGGCCGCGATGGGGGTCGCGCTGACGCTGGCGAGCGTCGACGTGAAGGCGTCCGCGGTGATCACCGGTGGGCTGTTCGCGCTGCTGCCCGGGCGGGCGCTGGTAGCCGGGGTCCAGGACGGCCTGACCGGCTTCTACATCACGGCGGCGGCGCGGCTGCTGGAGGTCCTGTACCTCTTCGTCGGCATCGTCGTGGGCGTGCTCGTGGTGCTGTACTTCGGCGTGAAGCTGGGCGCCCAGCTCAATCCGGACGCGGCGCTGAGCATCTCCGAGCGGCCGCTGATCCAGATCGCCGCGTCCATGCTGTTGTCGCTGACCTTCGCGGTACTGCTCCAACAGGAACGATCCACCGTGCTGGCGGTGACCCTGAACGGGGGCGTCGCCTGGTCGGTGTACGGCGCGATGCACTACCCCGGCGGGATCTCGCCCGTCGCCTCCACGGCCGTGGCGGCCGGCCTGGTGGGTCTGTTCGGGCAGCTGCTGTCCCGCTACCGGTTCGCGTCGGCTCTGCCGTACACCACCGCGGCGATCGGGCCCCTGCTGCCCGGTTCCGCCACCTACTTCGGGCTGCTGTCGATCGCGCAGAACGAGGTCGACAAGGGGCTGGTCTCGCTCACGAAGGCCGCGGCGCTCGCCATGGCCATCGCCATCGGGGTCAACCTCGGGTCGGAGATCTCGCGGCTGTTCCTGCGGGTGCCGGGCGGCGCCACCGGGGGACGGCGGGCCGCCAAGCGGACGCGAGGCTTCTGAGCGTCGGGCCCATGGCTTCCGAGCCTCGGGGCCCATGGCCTCTGGGCGTCGGGCCCCGCGCCCTGTTCCCGGCCCCGGTGCGGCTCAGCCCTGGTTGTAGGGGTACTGCCCGCCCTGCTGGTAGTCCTGCTGCGAGCCGTGCGGCTGCCGGCCGTAGCCCTGCCCCTGCCCCTGCCCCTGCGGGTACTGCTGCGCGTACGGCTGCTGGGGCTGGCCGTACTCCTGGCCGTAGTACTGGTTGTCGTACCCCTGGTCGTAGCCCTGGTCCGTGCCCTGGTTGTAGTGCTGGTTCTGGTTGTAGTGCTGGTCCTGGTTGTAGTGCTGGCTCTGGTTCTGGTTCTGGGGCTGCTCCGCCGGCGGGATGCGGCGCAGCTGGGTCGTCGCGTCGTCCATGGCGGGGGGCTGCTGCTGGAAGGGCTGCTGCGGGTACACCCCCTGCTGGGGCTGCGCGGCGGGCGGGGCGGCGCGCCGCTCCCTGCGGGCCTTCAGCACCTCGATGATCACCGGGATCACGGAGATCAGGACGATCAGGACGAGGATGGCCTCGACGTTGTTCTTGATGACGTCGATCTGGCCGAGGAAGTAGCCCGCCACCGTCACGCCGGTGCCCCACAGGACGCCGCCGATCACGTTGTACGTGATGAACGTGCGGTACTTCATCCGGCCGGCGCCCGCGATGATCGGGGCGAACGTGCGCACGATCGGCACGAAGCGAGCGAGCACGATGGCCTTGGGGCCGTAGTTCTCGACGAACTCGTTGGCCTTGTCCAGGTTCTCCTGCTTGAAGAGCTTGGAGTCGGGGCGGCTGAAGAGCTTCGGTCCGAAGAACTTGCCGATCAGGAAGCCGACCTGGTCACCGAGGACCGCGGCGGCCACGATCAGCGTGCACACCAGCCACAGGGGTTGGTGGATCCACTTGCCGTCGGCCACCAGCAGACCCGCCGTGAACAGCAACGAGTCGCCCGGCAGGAAGGCGAACAGACCCGACTCGGCGAAGACGATGACCAGGATGCCGATCAGCCCGAAGGTCGAGATCAGATAGTCCGGGGTAAACCACTCGGGGCCGAGGGCGAGGGTAGTCACGGGTTCCGGGCTCCTGAGGACGGGGGAGGGCGGTCGGCGCGGCGGTGCGACCGCCCAAAGCTATCAACGCAACGCCACAGGAGCAGGTTCCCAGGGCTGACCCCAGGATGCACTGTGCCCCCGCTGGGGCAAAGCTGTGGACGGCCGCACCCCCGGTATCGCCCCGGTCAGGAAGTCCGCCGCGCCGCGTTGGCGACGATCGCGTCCCTGAGGTGCTCGGCGAGACCCGGCCGGATGGAGTCGTAGAACGCCTTGAAGCGCTCGTCGGCCACGTACATCTCGGCGAGGCCCTGGTGCATGTCGTACGGGCACGCGTAGAACCAGGTGCTGATGTGCTGCCGGTGCTCCTCGGCCATGTCCATGGCCGGCTCACCGGTGGACGGCTCACCGGCGGCCATCAGGGCGCCGTAGCGCTCGCCCCAGGACTTCGTCTCGTCCTGGATGCGCCGCCAGTCGTCCTTCGTGTAGCGGGCGGCCCGGCGCTGCGACTCGGCGTACGCCTCTGTGCCGCCCCAGCGCTGCTCCGCCTCCTCGGCGTACTGCTCGGGATCCTTGTCGCCGAAGACCTCGAACCGCTCCTCGGGTGTGAGGTTGATGCCCATCTTGCGTGCCTCCATGGCGTGTTCGACGGCCGCGGCCATCTGCTGGAGCTTCCCGATCCGGGCGGTCAGCAGTTCGTGCTGGCGGCGCAGGTGCGCGCGCGGGTCCGCGGCCGGGTCGTCGAGCAGGGCGGCGACCTCTTCGAGCGGGAAGCCGAGCTCTCGGTAGAACAGGATCTGTTGCAGCCGGTCGAGGTCGGCGTCGCTGTAGCGCCGGTGGCCCGCGTGGCTGCGCCCGCCCGGGGCGAGCAGACCGATGTCGTCGTAGTGGTGCAGCGTGCGCACCGTGACTCCGGCGAATCCGGCGACCTGTCCCACGGAGTAGCTCACTTCCGCTCCCTTCTCGGTACGCACTCCACGCTGAGCCCTCACGCCACGTGAGGTGCAAGCCCCGACCTTCGGGATGTTGGCCCGTTATGTCCGCTTATGGTGAGCGCGTGGCCCAGGACACCGCGCAGCAGGAACCCGTCGCCCCGGCGACACCCGCACGCGCGCTGCTGCCGCTGATCCTGCCCGCTCTCGTCGTGGGCGTGGGGTCGAGCCTGCTGTTCGTCGGTGTGAGCGCCGCGGCCGAGAAGCTCCAGCACGTGCTGTGGAACAACCTGCCGGACGCCCTGGGGATCGGCCGGTACTCCGTGCTGTGGACGTTCGTCGTCCTCACCGCGACCGGCATCGCGGTCGGGCTGGTGGTGTGGAAGGTGCCGGGGCACGCCGGGCCCGACCCGGCCACCACCGGGCTGGACGCCCCCACGCTCCCGCCCGTGGTGCTGCCGGGCCTGCTGCTGGCTGCCGCGCTGATGCTGGCCGGCGGGCCGAGCCTCGGCCCGGAGAACCCGATCATCGCCGTGAACATCGGCCTGGCCGTATGGCTGGGCCACCTGGCCCTGCCACGGCAGCCCGGAGAGCTGTGGGGGCTGCTGGCGGAGGCGGCGACGCTCGGCGCGCTGTTCGGCACCCCGGTGGCGGCGGCGCTGGTCATCTCCGAGGCGTTCGCCGGGCACCCGGCGCGGGGGCTGCTCTGGGACAAGCTCTTCGCGCCGCTGCTCGCGGGCGCGGCCGGCGCCATCACGACCACCCTGGTGGCCCACCCGACCTTCGACCTCCATCTGCCCCCGCTCGGCCGGCCCGGCGCGGGCGACGTCCTGGCGGCCGTCGTGATCGCCTCGGTGGCCGCGCTGCTCGGCATGTGCGCCGTCTACGCCTTCCCCTACGTCCACGGCGCCTTCCGTCGGCTGCGGCACCCGATGCTGATGCTTCCGGCCGGCGGTGTCGTCCTCGGGGCACTGGGCGCCCTGGGCGGCCATCTGACGCTGTTCAAGGGGCTGGACGAGATCGGGGAACTGGCGAGCGATCCCGAGGGCTGGTCGCCGGGACAGTTCGCCGCCATGACGGTGGTGAAGCTGGCCGCGCTGCTCGTCGCCGCGTCCTGCGGCTTCCGGGGCGGGCGCATCTTCCCGGCCGTCTTCGTCGGCACCGCGCTCGGCCTGTGCGCCCACGCCCTGGTGCCCGCGGTGCCGCCGGCGCTGGGCGTGGCGTCGGGTGTGCTGGGCATGCTCCTGGCGATCACCCGGCAGGGCTGGGTGAGCCTCTTCACCGCCGCGGTCCTGGTGGCCTCACCGGTCGTCCTCACCCTGCTCTGCATCGCCTCGCTCGCCGCCTGGCTGCTGGTGACGGGACGGCCGCAAATGCAACTCCATGACGACGGAACCCCGGTCCGCTGATCCGTCCACCGATCCCCTCCGAGGAGAAACCCGATGGCGCTCCACAAAGGCCCTGCGAAGCACGACGAACGCACCGTGTCCGTGAACCCGTTCTTCGGGGAGGCGAACCCGGTCGCCGACATGACCGAGGCGCCGCCCCGGCACCGGCTCCCGGATTCGCCCCTGTCGCCGACGACGGCGTACCAAGTCGTGCACGACGAGCTGATGCTGGACGGCAACTCCCGGCTGAATCTCGCCACGTTCGTCACCACGTGGATGGAACCGCAGGCCGGCGTGCTGATGGCCGAGTGCCGGGACAAGAACATGATCGACAAGGACGAGTACCCGCGCACCGCCGAACTGGAGCGGCGCTGCGTGGCGATGCTCGCCGCCCTGTGGCACGCACCCGATCCGTCGGCGGCCGTCGGCTGTTCGACGACCGGGTCGAGCGAGGCGTGCATGCTCGCCGGTATGGCGCTCAAGCGGCGCTGGACGCAGCGCAACGCCGACCGGTATCCGGGCGCCCGCCCGAACCTCGTCATGGGCGTCAACGTCCAGGTCTGCTGGGAGAAGTTCTGCAACTTCTGGGAGGTCGAGGCGCGGCTCGTCCCGATGGAGGGTGACCGCTACCACCTCGACGCGCAGGCCGCCGCCGAGCTGTGCGACGAGAACACCATCGGGGTCGTCGGCATCCTCGGCTCCACCTTCGACGGCTCCTACGAGCCCATCGCGGAGATCTGCGCGGCCCTGGACGCCCTCCAGGAGCGCACCGGCCTCGACATCCCGGTGCACGTCGACGGCGCGTCCGGCGGGATGGTCGCGCCCTTCGTCGACGAGGACCTGGTGTGGGACTTCCGGCTCCCGCGCGTGGCCTCGATCAACACCTCGGGGCACAAGTACGGACTGGTGTACCCGGGTGTCGGCTGGGCGCTGTGGCGCGACAAGGAGGCCCTCCCGGAGGAACTCGTCTTCCGCGTCAACTACCTGGGCGGCGACATGCCGACCTTCGCCCTCAACTTCTCCCGGCCCGGCGCCCAGGTCGTCGCGCAGTACTACACGTTCCTGCGGCTGGGCCGCGACGGCTACCGGGCCGTGCAGCAGAGCACCCGGGACGTGGCCACGGGCCTCGCCGCGCGCGTGGCCGAGCTGGGCGACTTCCGGCTGCTCACCCGGGGCGACGAGCTGCCGGTGTTCGCCTTCACGACGGCCGACGACGTCACGGCGTACGACGTCTTCGACGTCTCCCGGCGGCTGCGCGAGCACGGCTGGCTGGTGCCCGCCTACACCTTCCCGCCGAACCGTGAGGACCTGTCGGTGATCCGGATCGTCTGCCGCAACGGTTTCTCGTCCGACCTGGCCGAACTGTTCCTGGAGGATCTGAGCCGCCTCCTGCCGGAACTGCGCTGCCAGCCGCACCCGCTGACCCGGGACAAGCAGGCGGCGACGGGGTTCCACCACTAGGGCGTGTTTCGAAAGTCCCGTCCGGCCCGCGAGGCGCATCCGTGCGGGTCATCGCCGTTCCGGCGTCCCGGCCACGGGGACGCCGGCGCGTGACGGATACACGGGGACGCGGGAACACAGGGACGCGTGCGCGGTGGCGCCACGAGGAGCCGTGCGTGGTGGCGCCACGGGGACCCGCGCGCGTGCACGCGCGCCTGCGTGAACGCGTGCGCTCAGTGCGCGTCCCCCGGATGCCGCTCCCCCGTCGCGTACGGGTTCTCCTGACCCTCGGCCAGGACGCCGACGAACGGCTCGCCCTCACCGACGAAGGTGTACGCGCCCGCCTCCAGCCGGGCGACGAGCCCCCGGGTCCAGGCCGCGTCCGAGTCGGCGGTGTGGACCCAGAGGTTCATGATCTCGCCGATGTGGCCGAGCTGCCCGGGACCCTCCTCGGGGAGGTAGTGCCCGGTGACCTCGGCCCGCCAGGCCTCGATCCGCCGGATCCGCTCCTTCAGCAGCGCCACCGCCTCGTCCCTCGGCAGGTCCACGAGGAAGCCGATGGCCGCCGACTGGACGTCCATCTTCTGGTCGTAGGACGTCAGGGACTCCCGGAGCAGCCTGAGGTACTCCTCGGTGCCCCTGCCGGTGATCTCGTACTCGGTGCGCGGCGGGCCGCCCGCCGTGGACGGCGCCACCTCGTGCGCGTGCAGCAGTCCCTGCTTCGCCATCTGCTTGAGGGCGTGGTAGACCGAGCCGGGCTTGGCGTTGGACCACTCGTGCGCGCCCCAGTACTCCAGGTCGTTGCGCACCTGGTAGCCGTGGGCCCGCCCGTGCTGACGGACGGCACCCAGCACGAGGAGACGGATCGCTGACATGGGGCCCAGGTTATGGCCCGGCTCAGAACGGGAACGAGCTCCGGCCGTGCTGGACCGAGATCCACTTCAGCGTGGTGAAGGCGTCGAGCGTGGTCTCGCCGTTCAGCCGGCCGATCCCGGAGTGCTTCTCGCCGCCGAAGGGGACGAGCGGCTCGTCGTGGATGGTGCCGTCGTTCACGTGGAACATGCCGGTGTCGACCCGCTTGGCGAAGGCGACCCCCCGCTCCACGTCCGCCGTGTGGACGGCGCCGCTCAGACCGTAGGGCGTGTCGTTGACGACGCGGATCGCCTCCTCCTCGCCGTCGAAGGGGACGAGGAGGGCGACGGGCCCGAAGATCTCCTTGTGCAGGAGGGAGGAGTCGGCGGGCACGTCCGTGAGGACGGAGGGCTCCACCAGGTTGTCGGTCGTCGCACCCCGCACGAGGACCGTGGCGCCCTCGGCGACGGCCTGGTCGACGGCGGCCGAGATCGCGTTCGCCTGGAGGGAGTTGATGACCGGCCCGATGACCGTCCGGGGGTCACGGGGATCGCCGGTCTTCAGGGTGCGCACCTTGGCGACGAACTTCTTCGTGAACTCGTCCGCGACCGAGCGGTCCACCAGTACCCGGTTCGCGGCCATGCAGACCTGGCCCTGGTCGACGTACCGGCTGAAGACGGCCGCGTCGACCGCGTAGTCGATGTCGGCGTCGTCGAGGACCACCAGGGCGCTGTTCCCGCCCAGTTCGAGGACCGAGCGCTTGAGCTGGGCGGCGCAGACGGTGGCGATGTGCCGGCCGACCTTGTCGGACCCCGTGAAGGAGATGACCTTCGGCACCGGGTGCTCGATGAACGCGTCGCCGATCTCGGCGATGTCCGTGAGGACGACGTTGAGCAGACCGCCCGGCAGGCCCGCGTCCTCGAAGATCTTCGCGAGCAGTGTGCCGCCGACGATGGGGGTGTCCTGGTGCGGCTTGAGGACGACGGCGTTGCCGAGGGCGAGCGCGGCGGCGATGGGCTTGATGGACAGCAGGAAGGGGAAGTTGAAGGGGCTGATGACGCCCACGACGCCGACCGGGACGCGGTAGAGGCGGTTCTCCTTGCCGTCGACCGGCGAGGGCAGCAGCCGGCCCTCGGAGCGCAGCGCCAGCTGGGCCGCCTCGCGCAGGAACTCCTTGGCGAGGTGGATCTCGAAGCGGGCCTTCACATGCGTGCCGCCGAGCTCGGCGATGATCGCCTCGGTGATCTCCCGCTCGCGCTCCTCGACCAGCCGCAGCGCCCGGTCGAAGACGTCACGACGGGCGTACGGGTTTACGTCGGCCCACGCTCTCTGGGCCCGCGCGGCCGCGCGATAGGCCTGATCGACCTCGTCGACGGTGGCTATCGTGATCGAGGCCAGCTTCTCGCCGTCGTACGGATTGAAGTCGATGATGTCCCAGGAGCCGGTGCCCGGACGCCACTCGCCGTCGATGTACTGCAGGGCCAGTTCGGTGAAGCAGGACGACATGTGATCCCTCAATCCCCTTGCCGCCGAAGCAGTCGAGCCAGACACCCGGTCGACCCCCGTTCGACTGTTGGTCTGATCACACGTCATCGTACGGGCGGATCACGCGAGTTGGGGTGGCCTGAGGCGGATGCGCAAGGCCCTTGCGGCGATATCGAGGGTTATCCCTACGACAGCTGCAAAAGTCCCCGCAGCAGATCGCGGCTCTCGTCCGGGCCGGGGCTGTCCTGCTGGAGTTCCTTCAGCGCGTGCTCGTACTGGGCGACGTCCTCGCGCTTGTCCAGATACAGCGCGCTGGTCAGCTGCTCCAGGTAGACCACGTCCGACAGGTCGGACTCCGGGAAGCTGAGGACCGTGAAGGCGCCTGACTCACCGGAGTGCCCGCCGAGGCTGAACGGCATGATCTGGAGCCGTACGTTGGGACGCTCGGAGATCTCGATGAGGTGCTGGAGCTGCTCGCGCATCACCTCGCGGTCGCCGTAGGGGCGGCGCAGGGCGGCCTCGTCCAGGACGATGTGGACGTCGGGCGCGTTCTCGGAGACGAGGTACTTCTGCCGCTCCAGGCGCAGCGTCACACGCCGTTCGATGTCGGCCTCGCTCGCGCCCTTCATACCGCGCTGCACGACCGCGCGGGCGTACGCCTCGGTCTGGAGCAGGCCGTGCACGAACTGCACCTCGTAGGCGCGGATCGCGGACGCGGCGCCCTCCAGGCCCACGTAGGTGGGGAACCAGCTGGGCAGGACGTCCGAGTAACTGTGCCACCAGCCGGCGACGTTGGCCTCGCGGGCCAGGGCGACGAGCGAGTCGCGCTCCGCCTCGTCGGTGATGCCGTACAGCGTCAGCAGGTCCTCGACATCCCTGGTCTTGAAGCTCACCCGGCCCAGCTCCATCCGGCTGATCTTCGACTCGGAAGCACGGATGGAGTACCCCGCGGCCTCGCGGGTGATCCCGCGCGTCTCGCGCAGTCGCCTGAGTTGCGAGCCGAGCAGCATGCGCCGCACCACCGATCCTGGCTCTCCCGCGCTCACGTTCGCCAGCCTCCCCAACGTCTTCAGGGGCCGAAGTCTGCCACTAAAACACTCCGAGCAGTACTCGTCCGATTACAGAGATGGAAAGAAGCCAAAGGATGTGCACAAGAAGAAGCAAGGAGAGCGTGAACGGGCAGCAAGAGGGGGGCATGAAGATGGCGGAAAAAATGGCCAAGAAGCGGTACGGGCGGGTCCAATTCGGTCACGTGCACGTGCATCTGCCCTTGCATCTGCTGTGCGCATCAGAAACCATGGTCCCGCGCCACCGCTGCATCGCAACGACCGCGAATTCCCGGGAGTGCCTCGCATGGGGACGAATGGATCGACCATGCTCGAGCCGTTACGGCAGGGCCTTCCGCCGCTGGATCCCGCGGCCGTGTCCAGTGCCGCCTCCTGCGCCCTGCCCGCCCGGTACGAAGCGGTGCGCGAGGCCAGGCGGTTCACGCGCAAGACGCTCGACCAGTGGGACATGGAGGAGCGCTTCGACGACGTCTGTCTGGTCGTCTCCGAACTCGTCACCAACGCCCTGCGCCACGCGCTGCCGCACGGCAGCCCGCGCGTACCGGAGCAGCAGCCGCCCGTGCGGCTGCATCTGATGTGCTGGACCGAGCGACTGGTGTGCGCGGTGCGCGACCCCAGCCACGACAGCCCCGTGGCGCGCGAGACGGACGACTTCTCCGCGGAGTCGGGGCGCGGCCTGTTCCTGGTCGACTCCTTCAGCGACAGCTGGGGCTGGCACCCTCTGGCGGGCACGCTCAACGGAAAGGTGGTCTGGGCGCTGTTCCATCTGCCGCCCCCCACCGCATGACGAACCGCGGCGCATCCTCGCGCCGCGGTTCTACGCGCGTTACGGAATGTCGAACAGCAATCGTCCTCGCCTGCGTTCCCCGTCGGCGTTCCCCGCCGGACGTGAGCGGTGAGCCCTCCGACGATCGCCCGGGGGCGCTCCCGCCCTCAGCCGGTGATCAGCCGGCGGTCCTCCGACCGTCGGCCGGTGCTCAGCCCACGATCAGATGGTCGAACTCGCCGTCCTTGATGCCCAGCAGCATCGCCTCGATCTCGGCCCGCGTGTAGACGAGCGCGGGACCGTCGGGAAAACGCGAGTTGCGTACCGCCACCTCACCGCCCGGCAGCCGGGCGAACTCCACACAGGATCCCTGCGAGTTGCTGTGCCGGCTCTTCTGCCAGGCCACCCCGCGCAACTGTGTGGCCGCCATTCCGTTGTACACGTCGTACCCCCCGTCAACGTCGTGGTCCACAGGTCGCTCCCAGGTGGTGCACTTGGCTGGTGTGGCCATTGATGCAGTGGTCAACTGACCCGGATCATAGCTCTGTTCATGTGCAGATGCATGGGCAGATGCACGTGCACGCGCGGTGGTCCCGCGATTACAGCTTTGACGACCCCTTTACCGACACCGTTCCAGCATGTGCCCCGCGGCGCGCGGGGCATTCGCGCGTGCATTAGGAACAGACGCGCGGCGGGCCCCTTGTGTTCCACCGTCCACATGATCGTCCGATAGGCAGGATGGCGGAGCAGGGTCGGCCGGGCGGACGGACAGCATCCGCTCTCTGGCGTAGGCCGGATGTTCCGCTCCTACGACACCGGAACCGGAACCCCTCGACGCAGGCCTGACGGGTCGGAGGCCGGAAGTACTCGTTCACGCGGATGACCGGGGAGTCCTCACCGGGTGCGGGACCGGGCCTCGAAATCGGTGCGGCGCCCGGGTCAGCCCATCGGCGGGCGTGCGGTCGAGCAGGTCACGGACACTGTTCGAGCGGTCGGACCGGAACCTCTCATATGGATGGGGTGGTCCGCATACGTCGGATGGGGTGGTCCGCGTACGTCGGCTGTACGTAGACCGGCGGTGGTACGGGAGGCGGTCGCCAAGACCCGTGCTGGTAGCTTGCTGCGGTCCCTCGGTCCGTGGGCCGGCCGGCTACTTGCTTGGGAGCTTCCAGTGACTACGGCGACCTTCGTGCGACCTTCGCGCGGCACGGCACGCAGGATCTCGCGCCGATGGGTGCGGCTCACGGCCGCCGGCGCGGGGCTGGCGGGTGTCCTCGCGCTCAGCGCGTGCAGCGGCGACGGCGGCGGTTCCACGGACGACTCCTCGACGAGCCCCGCTTCGACCGCGACCGCCACCGCGGACTCCGGCGGCGGTACGGGTGGAGCCTCCACGTCGGGCGCCGACCTGGAGGGCAGCTGGCTCGCCACGACCGACGGCCACGCCGTGGCGCTGGTGATCACCGGCAAGCAGGCGGGACTCTTCGTCACGAACGGCGCCGTGTGCAGCGGCACGGCGGGCGAGGAGGCCGGGATGCAGATGATCCACCTCAAGTGCACGGACGGCAGCAAGGACCGGGCGACCGGCATGGTCGAGTCCGTCAACAAGGGAACGCTGAAGGTCACCTGGGAGGGTGATCTGGGCAAGGAGACTTACACCAGGTCCGAGGGCGGCCAGCTGCCTTCCGGGCTGCCCACGGCGAGTCTCGGGTCCTGACACCCGGGGGGCGCGCAACGGGACGGCCGGTTCATGCGTGATGATCCATGAGCACCGTCACAACCTCAGGGGACCCCTCATGCGCGCCATGCCGATCACCGTCACCGCCCTCGCCGCGGCCCTCCTCCTCACCGCGTGCGACAGCGGCGGCGGTGACACCAACGACGAGAAGACCACCGGCAGCGGCGGCGCCTGCAAGATCGGCGCGGTCGGCGTGGAGGTCGGACCGGTCAACGCCGCCCCGGCCGCCGGGGACAGCGGCAACGTCTCCGTCACGATCACCAACACCGGCTCCGAGTGCACCTTGGACGGATTCCCGGCCCTCACCCTCCAGGCCGGCGCCACCTCCTCCGCCGTGGCGCGGGACGAGGCCGCGCAGGCGCAGAAGCTGACCCTCGCCAAGGACGCGACCGCCACCTTCACCCTCACCTACGTGCGCGGTGCGGCGGGCGGCACCAAGAGCCTCTCCGTCAAGGCCGTGAAGTTCGCCCTGCCCGGCGCCGACGCGACCCACGACTTCGACTGGTCGTACGGCGATGTCGCGCTGAAGAACGGCACGGACCAGCCGGACGCCTCGGTGAGCGCCTTCCAGCAGGCGGGCGACTGACGGCCGCGGGCGTCGGGCGGGCGTGAGCGCCGGGCGCCGGACGCCGGGCGCCGGGCGCCGGACGCCGGGCGCCGGGCGGGAGCCTGACGGCCGCTGACGGCTGACGGCTCGTGGACGGCGGGCGGGCGGCTGGGCAGGCATGCGGCCGACGGCCGGCGAGGGGACAGGCCGGGCGGCCGGGCGACCGGGCGGGGGTTCAGGGCAGCCGGGGGCGGGACCGCACCTGGGCCCGGTCCGCCGCCTCGGCGCCTTCCGTCCAGCCCGCTTCGTCGCTCACCCCGCGCAGGCGGGTGGTGGTCGTCGCCGGGAACATCCGGTCCGTCGCGGCGGTGACCGCGACCGCGCGGGAGGCGAGGACGGGCAGCAGGTCGTCGCTCACCTGGGTCTCCGCCGCTGCCGCCAGGCGACTGCCGATGCGGTGGGCGTAGGCCGCGAGGAACGACTGCCGGAAGGTCTTGGTCCGCTTGCGGCCGCCCGCACGCTGGGCCGCCTCCGCCCTGGTCATCGCCGTCGTGGCCTGCACGAGCAGCGAGGTGTAGAGGAGCTCGACCGCCTCCAGGTCGGCCTCGAAGCCGACGACCGTGGAGAAGCCGAAAGGTTCGTTCCACACGGACCGGCAGTGGTTCGCGCCCGCCACCGCGTCCAGCAGCACCGCCTTGGCCTGCTCGTACGGCGCCTCGACCCCGATCCGGCAGGCGCCGGGGGCGTCGGGGGCCGGGGCGCGGGCGGCGAGCAGTGCCTCGTCGACGCTGTGCCGGGCCATGAGCTCCTGCGCCTTGGCGCTCAACGCCTCCGCCTCCTCCGGGAACCCGGTCGCCTCCGCCTTGGCGAGCAGCGCACGGATCCGGCCGAACATGCGGGTGTCGGAGCCGACGCCGGGCTGTCGTGGCGCGGGCTCCGCCAGGGGCTCCAGCGTGGGCAGCCGCAGGAGCAGCCGGTACAGCTCCAGGACGGCGCTGGCATGCGAGAAGCGGTCGGCGCGGGGTGGCGCTTCGGCGGCGGCGAGCTCGTCGAGCTGTGCCGCCCAACGGGGGCCGCGCGGCCCGTCGTCGGGCGCCTGCGCGCGGACCAACACCGATATGAGGCGTACGTGCACGTCGTCCAGGTCGCGCCGCACCAGGCGTACGACGTCGGCGGGCTGCCAGCCGCGCCGCCAGGCCGACGCCACGAACTCCCTTCCCCGGGCGTCGAGTTCGGTGTCGGCCGCCGGGTCGGACGCGAGAAGCGAGGCGCCGGTGTCGAGGGAGGCGTCGGTGCCGTCGTAGAGAGCGGCCTCGAAGGCGCGCCCGACGGTGCTGGTCGTACTGCTCACCCGTCGATCGTGCCACGAGGTGTGAGAACCACACGACTGTCAACCAAGGGTTGACGCATGCAGGGTGTCAACCTACGGTTGACACATGTCGACGCAACCGACCATCACGTCATCCGTACGTCTCGACGACCTGATCTCCGCGATCAAGAAGGTCCACGTGGAGCCGCTCGAACAGCTCCAGGACGCGGTGCTCGCCGGCGAGCACCTGGGCGAGGTCGCCGACCATCTGATCGGCCACTTCGTGGACCAGGCCCGCCGCTCAGGAGCCTCCTGGACGGACATCGGCAAGAGCATGGGCGTCACCCGGCAGGCGGCGCAGAAGCGGTTCGTGCCGAAGGAGTCGGCGGACCTCGACCCCAGCCAGGGCTTCAGCCGCTACACCCCGCGCGCCCGCAACGTGGTCATGGCCTCCCACAACGCGGCCAAGGCCGCGGGCGCCTCCGAGGGGCTCCCGGAACACCTCGTCCTGGGTCTGCTCGCCGAGCCCGAGGGGCTCGCCGCGATCGCCGTCACCGCGCAGGGCGTCTCCCTGGAGGCGGTCCGCGAGGCCGCGACCGCCGCGCTCCCGCCGGCCGCCGAGGAGGCGCCCGAGCTGGTCCCGTACGGCCCGGCAGCCAAGAAGGTCCTGGAACTCACCTTCCGCGAGGCCCTCCGCCTCGGCCACAACTACATCGGCACCGAGCACATCCTGCTCGCGCTGCTGGAGTTCGAGAACGGCGAGGGCCTACTGAGCGGCCTCGGCATCGACAAGGCGCGGTCCGAGGAGTTCGTGGCGGAGGCCCTGGAGAAGGTGCTGCGGACCCGGAAGCAAGGCGAGAGCCGGACGGAAGACCAGGCGGAAGGGCAGGAGTAGGCAACGGCACCGGACAGCGGTGAAGCAGGAACAGGACCGGCCGGAGCAGGCGCTGCGGCGGTCGGCACAGGGCCGGGAAGTCGCAGCTCAGGGGCGTTGTCAGACCCTCCTGCCACACTCTCGACATGGCCGACCGCTGGGCGCTCGCTCCGGCCGAGGACGGTGGCGCGGAGATCGCCCCCCTCGGTCCGGACGGGCTGCCCGCCGGGCCGGTGCTGCGGGAACCGGACCTCGCCGAGGCCGTGCGCCGCCGACCGGACGTCACCCGCTGGGTGTGGCGCTCCACCGCCGAGGTCTATCCGCGGCTGCTCGCCACGGGGGTGCGAGTGGAGCGGTGCTACGACATCGAGGACGCGGAGACGCTCCTCCTCGGCCACGAGGGCCGCTCCGGCGAACCCCGGTCGGCGGCCGCCGCCCTGGCCCGCCTGCACGGCGGCCCGGTACCGCCGGATCCGCCCCAGCGGTCCGCCGAACCAGGCGCGCAGTCCCCGCTGTTCGAACCGCAGAGCACCCGCCTGCCGCTGACGGACCTCGTCGAGGTCTACGCCGAGCAGCAGCGGCGGCACGACCGGTCCGCCCGCCCCGACCGGCTGCGGCTGCTGACGGCCGCCGAGTCGGCGGGGATGCTGGTGGCCGCCGAGATGAACCGCGCGGGACTGCCGTGGAGCGCGGACGTGCACCGGGAAGTGCTCCACGAACTGCTCGGTGACCGCTACACCGGCGGGGGTGAGCCCCGGCGCCTCGCCGAGCTGGCGGACGAGGTGTCGGCCGCGTTCGGCCGCCGGGTGCGGCCCGACCTGCCCGCCGATGTGATCAAGGCCTTCGCCCAGGCCGGGATCAAGGTCAGATCGACCCGCCGCTGGGAGATCGAGTCCCTCGACCACCCCGCGGTGAAGCCGCTGGTCGAGTACAAGAAGCTGTACCGGATCTGGGTCGCGCACGGCTGGTCCTGGCTCCAGGACTGGGTGCGGGACGGGCGGTTCCGGCCGGAGTTCCTCGCGGGCGGGACGGTCACCGGCCGCTGGGTGACCAACGGCGGGGGCGCCTTGCAGATCCCCAAGGTCATCCGGCGTGCCGTGGTGGCCGAACCCGGCTGGCGGCTGGTCGTCGCCGACGCCGACCAGATGGAGCCACGGGTGCTCGCCGCCATCTCCCGTGACCCCGGACTGATGGAGGTGGCCGGCCGGGAGAGCGACCTGTATCAGGCGGTCTCCGACCGCGCCTTCTCCGGCGACCGCGCCCAGGCCAAGCTGGCCGTGCTCGGCGCGGTCTACGGCCAGACCTCCGGCGACGGCCTGAAGAACCTCGCCGCCCTCAGACGCCGCTTCCCCAAGGCGGTGGCGTACGTCGACGACGCGGCGCGGGCCGGGGAGGAGGGGCGGCTGGTGCGGACCTGGCTGGGGCGCACCTGTCCGCCGGCGGCCGGGGCGGGCGACGACGGAGCGGACGAGGCGGGGATGCCCCAGGAGGATCCGGCCGGGCAGCCCGTGGAGCAGGGCTGGATGCCCGGTTACGCCTCCACCGACGCCCGCGCCCGTGGCCGCTTCGCCCGCAACTTCGTCGTCCAGGGCAGTGCGGCGGACTGGACCCTGCTGCTGCTCGCCGCGCTGCGGCGGACCTGCGCGGGTCTGGCGGCCGAGCTGGTCTTCTTCCAGCACGACGAGGTGATCGTGCACTGCCCGGCGGAGGAGGCGGACACGGTCGTCGCGGCGATCCGGGAGGCGTCGGACCTGGCGGGGCGGCTGACCTTCGGCGAGACGCCGGTGCGGTTTCCGTTCACGACGGCGGTGGTGCAGTGCTACGCGGACGCGAAGTGAGCGGTGGCGTGATCAGCGGGGTGCGGCAAGCAGTTCGGTGAGTTCCGCGACGACCGTCTTCTCGTCCGTCCCGTCCAGCGCCGCGAGCGCCGCCCGCCACTCCTCGTACGCCGCCTCGACGCGGCCCCGCTCGTGCAGCAGGAGTCCGTGCTGGTGCCGGGCGAGTCCGCCGGTGTAGCGGTCGGCGCGGGCGTCCGCGCGGCGCAGCAACTCGGCGCACTCCCGGGCGGCCTGATCGGTGCGGCCCAGCAGCCGCAGGGTGCGCACCAGACCGAGCCGGGTCTGGGACTCACCGTGCCAGTCGCCGTGGCCGCCGAGGATGCGCCGGCTCTCCTCGAAGTACGGCAGCGCGGCGGTGGGCTCGCCGAGGGTCAGATGGGCGTAGCCGATGTTGCAGTGCGCGGAGTACTGCACGATGACGGCGCCGATCTCGTTCCCGAGGGCGAGGGAGCGCCGGTGCTGCTCGATCGCGGCTCGCGGGTCGGTGTGCTCGTACAGGTTGCCGAGGTGGCTGTGGGTGACGGCCTCGCCGTGGGGGTCGTTCAGCTGCCGCGAGTACTCCAGGCTCTGCGACAGCGCCGCACCGGACTCCTCGTAGCGGCCGAGCCCTTCGAGCAGCAGTCCCCGGTTGTTGAGACAGCGCCGGGTCCGGCAGAGCCGCTCCAGCCGACGCCAGATCGTCAGCGCGCCGTCGTTGAGTGCGAGGGCCTCCTTCTGGCGGCCGGTCAGAAAGTGCAGGGCGGCGAGATCGCCCAGTGCGTAGGCCTCGGCCGCCGCGTCCCCGAGCCGCCGGGCCACGGCGAGCGCGGCCCGCCCGAGCACCTCCATCTCGGCGAGACGGCCGCTGCGCTGGACGTAGGGAAGGAAGAGACGGAGGAGGGTGGAGAGATGGGCGTCGGCGGCGCGGCGGGAGTCCTCCGCGTCCTCCGTTTCCTCCGTTTCCTCCGTTTCCTCCGTGTTCTCCCCCACGAACTCCACCGTGCCCTCCCCCGCGTCCTCCGCCGTGTCCTGCGTGTGGCGGCGGACCAGCGTGACGATGTTCGCCAGCTCCAGGTCGCCCCAGGCGAAGGCCTCTTCGGGACTGCCGAAGGGTGGAACGGTGTGCGCCGGGTGTCCGGGAGGCTGGGACGCGGTCGGCCGACGGCGGTCGTCCTGGTCGTGGCCGGGCTCCACGATCGCGGTGAGGACGCGCTCGGCGACGGCGGCGTACCAGCGGAGGGCGGTCGTGAGGATGGTGGCGGCGGATCCACGGTCGTTCCCATGACCGTTCCCGAGACCCCTTGTGTGGCCGTTCCGGCGCCCGGGGCCGTGTCCGGGACCGTGCTCGGGGCCGTGCCCGGGGCCGTGCCCGGGGCCGTGCCCGGGGCCGTGTCCGGTCTCCGTGTCGGCGAGTTCGCGGGCGTAGTCGCGGACCAGGTCGTGGGGGGCGTAGCGGCCGTATGCCGTCTCCTCCAGCAGGGCCACATCCACGAGCCGGTCGAGGGCGGCCTCGGCGCGGCGCTCGTCGGTGCCGGTGAGCCGGGCCAGCAGGGGTGCGCCGTACGTGGGCAGATCGAGCGCGCCGATGCGGCGCAGCGCGAGGGCCGCGTCCCGGTCGGCCTCGCGGTCCGAGGCGGCCAGCGCGTCATGGGCGACGGCGAGGGAGCGGCGGACGCTCAGATCGTCGTACTCCAGGTGGTGCAGCCGTCCGGTGGCGGCCAGTTGACCGGCGAGCACGTCGGGGGTGAGTGCACGGCGCGCGGCGAGGCGGGCGGCGACGACGCGCAGAGCGAGCGGGAGCCTGCCGGTGAGCTCGACGAGGGGATGGGCGGGGGCGAGACCGTCGCGGCCCGACACCGCGCGCAGCAGCGCCGCGCTGTCCTCGTCCGAGAGCGGTGTGAGCGGAAA
Organism: Streptomyces sp. NPDC059582; assembly: GCF_042735715.1. NCBI lineage: Bacteria > Bacillati > Actinomycetota > Actinomycetes > Kitasatosporales > Streptomycetaceae > Streptomyces > Streptomyces sp. NPDC059582. The sequence continues at coordinate 126,294 of NZ_JBHWCC010000006.1, read as the reverse complement.
GCGGTGGGCGCCGTCGAGGGCGGTCAGCGGAGAACGGCTGGTGACGATGACCGCGCAGCCGGTGCCGGCCGGCAGCAGCGGCCGTATCTGCGCGGCGTGCGCGGCGTCGTCCAGCACCATCAGCGTGCGCGTCGGGGCGAGGAGGGAGCGGAGCAACGCGGCCGCCGCGTCCGGGTGTTCGGGGATGCGGCGGAGTTCGGCACCGAGGTCGCGCAGCAGGGCGGCGAGGGCCTGGGCGGCGGTGAGGGGGGTCATGCCCGGGGTGGCGCCGTGCAAATTGATGTACAGCTGGCCGTCGGGGAAACGTTCCCTCAGCCCGTGTGCGACATGCAGCGCGAGGGCGCTCTTCCCGACACCGGCCATACCGCTGACGACGGCGAGGGGGACGGGACCGGGACGGGTGCCGTCACGGTCCCGGTCGCCGTCCCGTTCCCGGTCGCCGTTGCCTTCGCCGTTGCCGTTGCCGTCGCCGTCGCCGTCGCCGTCGCCGTCGCCGTCGGGAGAGTGGGCGACCAGGGTTCGGCGCAAGGCGTGCAGGACGTCGGAGCGGCCGGTGAAGTGCGCCGGTGCGGGCGGCAGTTGCGCGGGACGGGGGATGTGGAGGACCGCTGCGGCGGGGGTGCTCGCCGCCGGGGTGAAGGGCGGGGCGGCGGAGGCCACCCGATGACCGGCGCCGGGGTCGAAGCCGGAGCCGGAGCCGGAGCCGACCCCTGGGCCGGAGTCGGCGTAGAAGCCGGTGCCGACCCCGTCTCCGGGACCGCCGGACGACGCCGCCACCGCCCGATCGCCGAAGTCGGGAGAACCGAGACCGCCTTCCCGTTCACCCACCCCCGGCACTCCCCGCAGCACCTCCACATGCGCCTCGCGCACGCCTGGTCCCGGTTCGACACCGAGTTCCTCGACGAGGCGGGTGCGCAGGTCACGGTGGACGGCGAGGGCCTCGGCCTGTCGGCCGGTGCGGTGCAGGGCCAGCATCAGCTGGCGGTGGTACGACTCGCGCAGCGGATGCTCGGCGGACAGCGCGGCCAACTCCGGTACGAGGGAGCAGAGTCGGTTGCCGCCCAGGGCGAGCTCGGCGTCGTAGCGCCAGTCCAGCAGCAGTAGCCGGGCTTCCTGGAGCCGCTGGACGAACGCGTACCCGCCCACTTCGGACGGCAGTCCGCTCAACGGCGTACCCCGCCACAGCGTGAGCGCGGACCCGCACTCGCGCAGTGCCCGTTCCCAGTCGCGCGCGGCATGCGCGCCGCGCGCCGCCGCGACGTGCCGCTCGAACACGTGGACGTCCAACTCACCCTGCTCGACGCGCAGCAGATAGCCGGGCGGCACCGCGCGCAGCCGCTCCGGGGTGTCGAGCAGCCGGCGCAGTCGGGTCACGTGATTGTGCAGCGAGGCCTGGGCGGAGGCGGGCGGCGCGCCACCCCACAAGATGTCCTTGAGCGACTCGACCGGGACGACTCGGCCGCCTTCCAGCAGCAGCGCGGCCAGCAGGGACCGCACCTTGGGACTGCCGACGGTACGCACTCCGGCGCGGGCGTCGGCGGCGAATCCGTCTCCGGCGAACCGGTCGGCCGCGTGCTCCCCGGCGTCGTACAGAACCGGCGGCCCCAACAGTCCGAACCGCAGCGCGCACCGCATCACGCCGCCCACTGCCTTCCCGCGCGCCCCGCCCGACCGCGCTCTCCGACGAAGCCCTGCCACGATTGGCGGATTCTCGTCTCTTCACGGTGGATTCTCGCCACCCTGTCCCTGACGGCCCCCCCGCCGGAATCCGGCGGAATCCGCCGAGGCACCGGCGGCATCGCACAGCCGCACGGCGAGTTCAGGCCAGTCGAGCAGCGGCAGCGGAGAAGACCGTTGGCCACATGTTAGCGATCTGTTGGCCGGGCCTGATGTGATCTTTACGTCGGATCTGGCCTCGACGGTGCGCGCGTCATGACGCGCAACTCGGGGGAGTGTCGCCGCCGCGGCCGGGTCCGGGAGCGTACGGGGCCTCGGTCGTCGGAGGTGAACGACCGAGGCCCTCGTCCGCACCCCCGTCCGCGCCTTCGTGCGCGGCCCCATCCGCACCCTCGTCCGCGGCCCCCGCACAGCCACCGCGGCCCAGGTCCTCAACCGGCCGACGGCAGCCGCGGACCCTCAGATGACCGGCGGCCGCCCCAGTCGCGTCAGTCGCCACACCGTCCGCCAGCGCATGGGCCGGCGTTCCCCGGCCGGCTCGCGCAGACCCTCCACGAAGCCGCCGAACCAGGCCCGCAGCCCGCCGAGCGACCGGGTCCGCAACAGCGTGACGACGATCCACACCCCGAGGTGAACGGGGATGAGCGGCAGCGGCAGCCGCCGCCGGACCAGCCACACCCGGTTGCGCGCCGTCACCCGGTAGTAGACGGCGTGCCGGGCGGGCGAGGTCTTCGGGTGCTGGAGCAGGAGCTCGGGCGCGTAGAGGATCTTCCATCCGGCGTCGCCGGCCCGCCAGGCCAGGTCGGTCTCCTCGTGCGCGAAGAAGAACGCGGCGGGCCAGTCGCCGGTCTCCGCCAGCATCGCCATGCTCAGGGCGTGCCCGCCCCCGAGGAACCCGGTCACGTACCCGCCCCGCATCGGGTCGGCGGCCCCGGCCCGCGGCACATGCCGACGCTGCGTCTCACCGTGCTCGTCGGCGATGCGGAAGCCGACGATGCCCAGGCGCGGGTCGGCCGCGTACAGGTCCCGTACGCGGCGCAGCACGTCGGAGTCGACCAGCAGCCCGTCGTCGTCGAGTTCGACCACGACGTCGACGTCCCCGAACTCCCGCAGCCGGGCGAGGGCGACATTGCGGCCGCCCGGGCAGCCGAGGTTCTCGTCCTCCTCCACGACGGTGACCTCACCGGGCAGCGACAGCCGGCGGCCGAACTCGGGCAGCGGGGAGCCGTTGCCGACGATCACGATGCGGGTGGGCGCGAGGTCCTGCTTGGCCACTGACTCCAGCAGGGCGTCGACTTCGGCGGGCCGGTTCCCCATGGTCACCACCGCGACGGCGATTCTCGGCTCCACCGACATCCCTCACCCCATCCGGCCCACGACGACGCCTGTCGTTCACCAAGATGTTGCCTCAGGTCCGACGGTTCCCCCGACTCCCCTTCACTTTGCGTCCCGTTTGCGGCGATTTTCCTTATGCCAGGGGAACTTGACCCGGGCCCACTCCTCCCCCTCGACCACACGCACGGGTTCGTCAGCACACCGCTCCCGGGCAGGGCCGACGTTTCGCCGCCCGGACCCACCCGGACCCGGCTCAGGGGTCCGCGAGTTCCCGAAGGTCCACGTGGCCCGCCCTGAAGTCCGGCGAGTCCATGTCGACGTTCATGCGGCCCGCGTCGATGGACTCGACGTTCCACAGACGGCCCGCGACCTCGACGGTGGCACCCTTGCGTACGTCGTCGTAGAAGGCGAGTTGTCCCTGACCCGGGGCCGTCACGCTGATCGAGGCCCGTGCCGGACCGTCCTGGACGTCGGTCACGACGGCCCCCAACGCGGGCCCGTTGTCGGGCACGTGCCGGCGCAGCCGCCAGTGACCGTCCTGCGTCGTCGGCCACGTGGCCATGTGCGCCCCCTGGTTCGTGCCGCTGAGGTCCGGTGTGGTGAGGACCACGCGATAGGTACAGATCCGGGCGACCGTGTAGGAGTGCCCGTTCAGGGTGACCCGCTGCCCCGCCGCCACGGTCCGCCTGCCCTCGTCGGCGGACAGCACGGCCGTGCGGTGCCGCCCGTCGGCGGCCGCCTCCGCGTAGGCCGACATCCCGCCGTCCGGCAGCGCCGTGACGCCGCCCCGCAGAAGGTGCACGCCCTCGGCATCCTTGCCACCGTCGCACTCCGGTCCCTTGTCGGCGGCCGGCGCGGGCCGGGGACCCGAGGAGGATGCCGAGGACGCCGAGGACGCCGAGGGATCCGTACTGCCCGACGCCTCGGGCGCGCCGACCCCGCCGCAGGCCGCCAACGACAGCACGAGACCGACGGCCCAAGGGAAGGAAACGTTCAAAAAGCTTTGCATATACGCCAGTTACCGTACTGTTCCAAAACTCCCGCCAGGGGCCACCAGTGGCTGGAGGCCTTCCGCCCGGGCCCGCTCGCCGTTACGCGGAAGTGATCAGCAGTACGCCTGTTGTTCTCGAGGCCGTTGTTACCCTCAGGGCGTCTTGCACGGGGGGACAGCCGGGGGGCTGGAGATTCTTCGCGGTATCCGCCGACGCGCGCTTCGGCCACCGCTGTCCCGCCGCGCCTCGCCGTCGCTCAGGAGGCCCGCGTTGGCCCGCCGCTCGATCGTCACCAGCCGTGGTCTCGCCGCCGCGTCGGCCCTGCTCGCCGTGACCGTCGGTCCCGGCCGGCTCTCCGTCCCGGCCGTCGCGGACACCGCGGACACGCACACCGCCCTCGCGGCGGAGAAGACCTTCCAGTCGGACCGCTACCTCCCGCGCGCGGACCGTGTCCACACCTCCGGCCCGAGCGGCTATCTGCATGCTCAGGAGGGCCGTTCCGGATACCTGTGGACGTCGTACGACACCGGTGCGACGACCGAACTGGGCAACCTCGCCCGGCTCGACCTCCCCGCGTACCTCGGCTCGTCGTCCGACGTCGTGGCCGACGTCGTCTCGCCCACCAAGAAGGTCGTCCTCAGGGACATGGCCACCGGCACCACCACGGACGTCGCCATCACGCACGGCGTGTACTCGGCCACCTTCGGCTCCCATGTGCTCACCCAGGCACAGGACCTGGACGGCAACCGCGTGCTGCGGCTGTACGGCGCCGGCGCACCGGACGACGGCGCACTCGTCGACGGCTGGCCGACGGACATCACCGCCAACTTCACCGTCCTGGGCGGCGACAGCCGCACCGCCGTCCTCGGCTACGCCCTGGCAGGCGCCCGCCACCTGGCACTGGTGGACCTGACCGCCGCGAAGGTCACCGGCGACGTCACGGTGCCCACCGCCCCGGCTTCGGTCGTCCTGAGCGACGACCGCCTGGTCTGGTACGCCTCCGGCAGCACGGCGCACGTCCTGGACCGCGCCGACCTGTCCGCCGCCGAGACGAGGGTGACCCTGCCCGGCACCGAGGGCACCCCGTACCTGGGCATCGCCGGCCGCTGGCTGGTGGTCGCCCGTTCCGTGCCGTCGTCACCCCACAACATGGCCGACGTGTCCGGCGAGCCCCTGACGGCCGTCCCTCTCGCGGGCGGTGACGCGCTCACTCTTCTCCGCCACGCGAACACCTCGGTCACGGCGACCTCGGACGGCGGGCTGCTGACCGTGGGCGGAACCGACTCCGCGCACTGGACGGTGCGCAAGGTCACCGACACGGGGGCGGACGCGCCGACGCTGACCGAGGTGACGGCCGTCCCATCGGTGGCCGCCAGAATCGAACGGCTTTCCCTGCAGAACGGCACCCTGGTCACCGACGAGGCCGACGCCAGCTTCATGGGCGCCTACTACACCCGGCGCGTCTCGGCCGACGGCACGACGGGGGCGCCGACCTGGCGCGGCTGGGACGGCTGGGCTACGGGCCCGTACACCACCGGCGACGGCCGTGCGGTCACGTTCACCGCCGGCTCCGACCCCGTCGGCTCGTACGTCAGGTCCATCGACTCGGCCGACCCGGCCGGCTTCTTCTACCTGCCCTCGGCCGCCGGCAGCATCCTGGACGTCACCGGCCGTTACGCGGTCGTCAACGGCACCTCTCCCGCCCGGCAGTATGTCGGCGATCTCGGCGTGTACACCGACCTCCAGCCCATCGTGACCCGTTCCGTCACGGCCGCCTCCGTGTGGGGAACCGAGCTGTGGACGCCGGGTAGCACCACAGGCACCGTCACCGCGCGGGACCTGAAGACCGGCAGGACCACCGCCACCGTGAGCACCGGCGCCCCGTGCGCACCCAAGGAACTCCAGGCGGTCGGCCGCTGGATCTACTGGTCCTGCGGCCCCACCGCCACAGCCGGCGTCTGGGACCGTACGGCGAAGAAGAACATCGCCGTCCCGTCCGGGCTTGCCCTCCTCGGCGACGGCTACATCGTCCGGCACGACACCGCGGCCGGCGCGCTCCTGCTCACCGCCTTCGGCGACGGCACCCCGACCACCCGGAAGATCGGCGACCTCGCGGCAGGCGCCTCCAGTCTGCGCGGGGTGACCTGGACCGTGGACAAGTTCGGCGGGCCCGCAGCCTACGTGGACGCCGACCACCGGATCCATCTGGTGCCCACCGGCGTCGCCACCCAGGCGCTCGGCGCCATCGAGTCCGAGGTGACCGACAACGCCTCGGACAGCACCTCGGCACGCAACCCGTGGTGGCAGTGGCACGGCCTGCTGTCCAAGCCCGCCACCTCGTGGACGGCCACCCTCACCCGGAAGGCCACCGGCGCCGTGGTCCGCACGCTCGACGGCGGCGCCGTGGACGGCACGGTCACCGTGCGGTGGGACACGCGTGACAACGCGGGCGCGCTCGTGCCCAACGGCACATACACCTTCAAGCTCACGGCCCCGCCCGCCGACGGCTCCGGTGCCGCGCTGACCGTGTCGCAGACGGTGCTGGTGACCGACGGGGCCGCCCAGAGACACGACTTCACCCACAGCGGCGCGTGGGCGCCGGACGGCATCGGCGACCTCCTGACCCTGTCGTCGTCCGGGGTCGTCAGCTACCGGCCGGGGAACGGATCTGGCGCGGTCAACGGGTCCATGTCGGCCTCGGGCTGGCCCTCCTCGGCGACCCTGATCCCGTTCGGCGACCTCAACGACGACCGCCGCAACGACATCCTCGTCCGATTCGGCAACGGCGAACTGCGGGCGTACCGGACCATGCGCGGCCAGCCCTTCTCCACCGGCACCCCGCACACCTCGCTGGGCACCGGCTGGAACCAGTACGACGTCCTCACCTCGCCGGGTGACATCACGGGCGACGGCCGCCCCGACCTGATCACCCGCAAGACATCCACCGGCGAGGTGTTCCTCTACCAGGGGACGAGCGCGGGGAAGCTGTCGTCGCGGGTACGGATCGCGACGAACTGGTCGGCCTACAAGAAGATCGTGGGTGTCGGCGACTTCAACGGCGACGGCCGTGGCGACCTCCTGGCCCTCGACAAGTCCAACACCCTGTGGCGGTACGACGGCAACGGTTCCGGCGGCTTCAAGTCCCGGGTGAAGCTCGTCGCCGGCTGGGGCGGGTCGTACAACGTCATCGTCGGTGCGGGCGACATCACCGGCGACGGCAAGGCGGACATCGTCGCCCGCGACACCTCGGGCAACGTCTGGCGCAACCCCGGCAACGGCAAGGGGTCGTTGGGGCCCCGTGTGAGGATCGCCACAGGGTGGCAGGCGTACAAGGGCATCTTCTGACCGACGCGTCGACCGGGGCACGCCCCACCGAGCTCCGCTCGGCCGGTGCCCCGGTGAAAGGACGCCGCTCAAAGGGCGGAAACCCGGGCCAAGGTGAAGAAGAACAGGGCGCGGTCACCTTGCCGCGCCCTGGCCGGTCGCGAAAAAGCAAAAGCCCCAGGTCACGGCGAGTGAGTCCTGAGGCTTCGGCAGAGCCGCCTTCGGGATTCGAACCCGAGACCTACGCATTACGAGTGCGTTGCTCTGGCCATCTGAGCTAAGGCGGCGCGCTGTCCGCACCATGGTGCGATCAGCAACGTCGGTAAGTCTACACAGTTTCGAGGGGTGCTTCGTACCGGCCCCGGAGCAGGGTCTCCGGGGCCGGTGACCTGCGCTATGAGCAGCGCTTTCCCTCGGCCGGAGGGGTGCCGCGGAGGAGGTAGGTGTTGATGGCGGAGTCGATGCAGGTGCTGCCGCGGCCGTAGGCGGTGTGGCCGTCGCCCTCGTAGGTGAGCAGGCGCGCCGAGGAGAGCTGGCTTGCCAAGGACTGGGCCCAGCGGTACGGCGTCGCCGGGTCGCGGGTCGTGCCGACCACGACGATCGGGGCCGCGCCCTGCGCCTGGATGCGGTGCGGCTCGCCCGTGGCCTTCACCGGCCAGTACGCGCAGTTCAGCGAGGACCAGGCGAAGCTCTCGCCGAAGACCGGGGAGGCCTTCTCGAAGGCGGGGAGGGATTCCTTCACCTGGTCCGGGGAGGAGAACGACGCCGGAAGGTCCAGGCAGTTCACCGCCGCGTTGGCGAACATCAGGTTCGTGTAGCTTCCGTCGGCGTCCCGCTCGTAGTAGCTGTCGGAGAGGGCGAGCAGGCCCGCGCCGTCGTTCTTCTTCATCGCCGAGTTCAGCGCCTCGCGCAGCTGCGGCCAAGCCCCCTCGTCGTACATCGCGGCGATCACGCCGGTGGTACCGAGGGCCTCGCCGAGCTTGCGGCCGTCCGCGTCGCCGGTGGGGATGGGGTGGGCGTCGAGCTTCCGGAAGAACGCCTTGAGGTTGTCGCCGACCTGCTCGGGCTTCGTGTTCCGGTCGCCCAGCGGGCAGTCGCTGTGCCGTACGCAGTCCTTCGCGAACGACTGGAACGCCGTCTCGAAGCCCGCCGTCTGGTCGAGGTTCGTGCGCCGGGCGGACAGCGTCGGGTCCAGCGCGCCGTCCAGGACGAACCGGCCCACCCGCTCCGGGTACAGGCCCGCGTACGTCGCCCCGAGCAGCGTCCCGTACGAGGCCCCCACATAATTCAGCTTCTGATCGCCCAGCACCGCCCGCAGGATGTCCATGTCCCGGGCCGCCTCGACGGTGGAGACATGGCGGAGCAGGTTCGGGGAGTCCCGGCCGCAGCCCTCCGCGAACTTCTTGTACGTGTCGACGAGTCCGTCGACCTCCCGCTGGTCGTCGGGCGTGACGTCCGTCTTCGCGTACGCGTCCATCTGCCGTCCGTCGAGGCATTTGACGGGCTCACTGCGGGCCACCCCGCGCGGGTCGACGGCGACCATGTCGTAGCGGGCGCGGACCTCGGCCGGGTAGCCGATACCGGCGTACTGCTGGAGGTAGCCGACCGCCGAACCGCCCGGTCCGCCCGGGTTCACCAGCAGGGAGCCCAGCGGCTTGCCCGGCCCCGTGGCCTTCTTGCGGGCGACGGCCAGCCGTACGTCGCCGGCGCCGGGCCGGTCGTAGTCGAGCGGCGCCTTCATCGTGGCGCACTCGAAGCCGGGGACGCCGCAGGTGCGCCAGCTCAGCTTCTGCTCGTAGTACGACTTGAGCGCGGACGGAGTGGCACGGGGCAGTGCGGCCAGCGCCGCCTGCGCCGCCGCGGTCCCGGAACTCGTCGCGCCCCCTGCGGAGCACGCGGAGACGAGCAGGGCCGCGGCGGTGAGCAGGGTGCCGGCGGTACGGATCGTGACGGTGCCGGTGGCTGCGGTGCGGTGCTGTGGGTTTCGGCCGGTCGGACGGAGGGCGCGCCTGATGTGCATCAAGCGAGCCTAACCCTGTGCGACGGTGCGGATGCGCTGCGTGCGCGATGTGGCTCGTACGAGTTATGCCGTCAACCTGCGGTGATGGGTGATTTACGTCGCCGGCCGCCGGTCACCCGCCGCCGGTCACCGTCACCGGTCGCGGGTCGCCCGTCACCGGTCAGGTGTCGCCGGTCTCCGGGAGCCGATCAGCGGAGGTCGGTCATCGGGCGCCTGTCGCGCCGCCTCGCCGTGGTCCGCCGCTCAGCGCGCTCAGCCCGCTCAGCCCGCTCAGCCCGCTCTCAGGGCCATCGTCATCGCCTCCACCGCCAGCAGCGGGGACACGTTCCGGTCGAGGGCGTCGCGGCAGGCGCCGATCGCCTCGATCCGGCGCAGCGTGGCCTCCGGGCTGCTGCCGTGGGCCAGGCGCTCCAGGCTGTCCTCCGCGTCCACGTTGGCGAGGGCGATGCGGGAGCCGAGCTGGAGGGCCAGGACGTCGCGGTAGAAGCCGGTGAGGTCGGTGAGCGCGAGGTCGAGGCTGTCCCGCTGTGTCCGTGTCCGGCGGCGCTTCTGCATGTCCTCCAGATCCTTCATGACGCCCGCGGTGCCGCGCGGCAGCCGGCCGCCCTGGACCGCGCCCAGCGCTGTCTTCAGCTCCTCCGTCTCCTTGCCGTCGACCTCCTCGGCGAGCTGCTTGGCGTCCTCGGCGGCCGCGTCGACGAGTTCCTGGGCGGCCCTGAGGCAGCCACCGATGTCCTCGACCCGCAGCGGCAGCTTCAGCACCGCGGCCCGGCGCTCGCGCGCGGCCGGATCGGAGGCCAGGCGCCGGGCCCGGTCGACGTGCCCCTGCGTGGCGCGGGCGGCGGCGGCGGCGATGCCGGGCTCGATGCCCTCACGGCGTACGAGCATGTCGGCGACGGCGTCGACGGAGGGCGTCCGCAGGTTCAGGTGGCGACAGCGGGAGCGGATGGTCGGCAGGACGTCTTCCAGCGAAGGTGCGCACAGCAGCCAGACCGTGCGGGGAGCCGGCTCCTCCACGGCTTTGAGGACTGCGTTGCCCGACTTCTCGTTCAACCGCTCGGCGTCCTCGACGAGGATCACCTGCCAGCGGCCGTTCGCCGGTGACGTGAACGACTTGCGGACCGTGTCCCGCATGTCCTTCACGAGGATCTCCGCGCCCACCGCGGCGACCGTGCTGACATCGGCATGGGTGCCGATGAGCGCGGTGTGACATCCGTCGCAGAACCCGCAGCCGGGGACTCCGCCGAGCGCCCGGTCCGGACTGACGCACTGCAACGCGGCGGCGAAGGCGTGCGCCGTCTGCGTCCGCCCCGCTCCGGGCGGCCCGGTGAACAGCCACGCGTGCGTCATCTTGGACGCCTCGGGCAGCGGCGCGGCGGTGGCGACCGCCGTGACGAGGGCGTCGGCGTCCCGGGCAGCGGCGGCCAGCTGCTCACTGACCTTCTCCTGCCCGACGAGGTCGTCCCACACGGTCATGGGTCACGCCACCCTTTCGTCACGTTTCGAGGTGCGGGATCCATTGTGCGCGGAGCCACTGACAACGCGGCCACCGACCACGTGGAGACGACCGCCGAGGGGGCGACCGCCGCGCCGCCTCGCGACGGCACGGCTCGCCGGGGCGGCACGGTCGCCGCCGAAGCGCCCCGGGCGGCCGGGCTCAGCGGCCCCGGCCGCGCCTGCGGCCGCGCTCCTCGCCGTACCCCTCGTCCTCGTCCTCACGCGACCCGAGCAGCTCGTCCGCCAGCGTCGGCAGGTCGTCCAACGGTGTCTCCTCGGCCCAGTCGGACCGGGGCCGCCTGCGCGGCGCGCCTTCCTCGTCGACCTGCGGCAGCTCCCGCGTGCGGTCGTCGGAGCGGTCCGTCCCCCGCGGCGTCGCCGGCTCGTCGCGGAAATATCCGGACGGCACGCGGTCCGCGGGGTCCTCGTCGCGCACGGGCGGCAGCACGGCCGTCTCGTCCGCCGCGCCGGGCACGACGGGCGGCAGTACCGCGGTCTCGTCCGCGGCACGGGAGGCGACAGACGGCAGCACGGTCGTCTCGTCGGCCGCGCCGGACGGCGCCGACGGCTGCGGCAGCTCGGCCGTCACCTCCGAGTCGGACCCGGCGGCGGACCGGACACCGGAAGACCGCTGATCGCCGGCAGACCGCTGGTCGTCAGAGTCAGCGGACCACCGCGCACCCGCAGACCGCGGATCGTCCCCGTCGCGCTCCCGGGCACTGTCACTGCCCCTGTCCTGGGCCCCGTCGGCGACCCGCGGCAGCACCGCCGTCTCGTCCGCCCCGCCCGACGCGTTCTTCGGCGACGGCGACACCACCGGTGTCGGCACGGTCGCCGCCTCCGGCGTCAAGGCGGCCGCCGACGGCGACGCCGGCTGCGGTCCGGCCTGCGCGGCGGCCGCGGCCTGCTCGGCGGCCCGGCGTGCCTGCTCGGCCCGCATCAGGGCCTCCTCGGCCTTGCGCTGCTTCTCCAGGCGCCGTTCCTCGGCCTCGGCGTGCAGCCTGGCCTCCTCCTCGGCCTGCTTGCGCCGCCGCTCCTCCTCGGCCCTGCGCCGCGTCTCCTCCTCGGCCCGGACCTTCTCCTCGGCGAGGAGCCGCACCCGCTCCTCCTCGGCCCGCCGGCGCGCTTCCTCGGCCCGCAGCCGGGCCTCCTCCGCCTGTCGTTCGGCCTCGCGTCGCTGCGCCTCCTCCAGCTCGTGCCGCTTGCGCTCCTCCTCCTCGGCGCGCAGCCGCGCGAGCTGCTCCTGGCGCTCGCGCTCGAGGCGTTCCTCCTCGGCCTTGCGGGCGGCCTCCTCCTCGGCCTTACGGGCGGCCTCCTCCGCGGCGGCCTTGCGGGCCTCCTCGGCGGCCTTCACCTCGGCCTCGGACAGCGGCAGCATCTGGTCGAGCCGATGCCGTACGACCGTGGTCACCGCCTCGGGCTCCTGCCCGGCGTCGACGACCAGGTAGCGCCCGGGGTCGGCGGCGGCCAGCGCCAGGAACCCTGACCGCACGCGCGCGTGGAACTCGGCCGGCTCCGACTCCAGCCGGTCCGGCGCCTCCGTGAACCGCTCGCGGGCCGCCTCCGGAGACACGTCCAGCAGGACCGTCAGATGCGGCACCAGCCCGTTCGTCGCCCAGCGCGAGATCCGCGCGATCTCGGTCGGGGACAGGTCACGGCCCGCCCCCTGGTACGCCACCGACGAGTCGATGTAGCGGTCCGAGATCACCACCGCGCCACGCTCCAGCGCGGGCCGTACGACGGTGTCGACATGCTCGGCACGGTCCGCCGCGTACAGCAGCGCCTCCGCGCGGTGCGACAGCCCGGCCGACGACACGTCCAGCAGGATCGACCGCAGCCGCTTGCCCACGGGCGTGGCCCCCGGCTCGCGCGTGAGCACGACCTCGTGCCCCTTGGCCCGGACCCAGTCGGCGAGCGCCTCGGCCTGGGTGGACTTGCCGGCGCCGTCGCCGCCCTCCAGCGCGATGAAGAAACCGCCGGTCGCGGGTGTCTGCACCGGGTCGTCGCCGCCGAGCAGCGCGTCCCGCAGGTCGTGCCGCAGCGGGACGCCGGAGCGGTCGTCGACCTTGGCGAGCACCAGCGCGGCCACCGGCAGCAGCAGCGCGCCGACCAGCATCAGGGTGAAGGCGGCGCCGCCGTGCGCGAACACGAACTTGCCGTTCTCCAGCCGGTGCGGCCCGATGAGGGCGGCGACCAGCGGGGCGAGCAGCGCGCCGAGCGCCACGAAGACCCGTACGACCGCGTGCAGGTGCTCGGTCGTCCGCGCCCGCCGGTGGTCCTCGGCCTCCTGGTCGAGGAGGGTGTGCCCGGTGTTGGCGGCCACGCCCGCGCCCACGCCGGCCAGCGCGACGATCAGCAGCACGCTGGTGACGTCCGGGACGAGCCCGGCGGCCAGCAGCGCCACACCGGTGAAGGCGATCGCCAGCGACAGCAGGCGGCGCCGGGAGAGCGTCGGCAGGACGGCCGGAGCGGTACGGATGCCCACCACGACCCCGCCGGTCAGCGCGAGCACCAGCAGCCCGTACAGCACGGGGCCGCCGCCCAGGTCCTTGGCGTGCAGCACCGACACGGAGACGGCGGCGGCGACCGCCGCGGCGACGGCGGCGCAGGCGAGCAGCAGCAGCGGGATCGCGCCCGTACGGCCGGTGTCGAGGCCCGCTGCGGTCCTGGGCCGGCGCAGGCCCTCCAGCGGCGACCGCGCGCGCGGAGTGCGCACGTCGGGCAGCTCGAGGAAGGTCACCACGGACAGGGACGCGGCGAACAGCCCCGCGGCGACATACGAGCCGAGGGCCGCCTGGTGCTGCGCGAACCAGGCGATACCGGCCCCCAGCAAGTTGTTGACCAGGGCCGCGGCGGCCAGCGCGGCGGCCGCGAGGGGGATCGCGACGAAGCTCGTACGCAGCGACAGGCGGCGCAGGGCGTCCATGTGGTCCGGCAGCGGCCGTACCGTCGCGCCCTCCAGGGGCGGGGCGGGCAGCAGGGCGGGTGCCGCGCTCTCGCGGCACACCGTCCAGAAGCGCTCGGCGACCCCGGTCACGAACACGGTGACCAGGAGGAGCGCGAGTGCGTCGTCGGGTGTCCAGTCGATCCACAGCGGCGCCACGAGCAGCAGCGCGGCCCGCAGGCCGTCGGCGCCGACCATCGTCCAGCGGCGGTCGAGCGGGCCCTCCTGCGAGGTCAGCGAGGTGAGCGGACCGAGGAGGACGGCTCCGAAGAGCAGCGTCGCCAGGATGCGCACCCCGAAGACGGCCGCCACCGCGAAGGCCACGCCCCGGTAGCCGCCGCCGAACGATCCCTCGGCGACGGCGGTCTGAAGGGCCAGGACGACCAGCACCAGGAGGGCGAGGATGTCGCCCACGCCTCCCACGAGTTGGGCGCTCCACAGCCGCTTGAGCTGCGGCTGGCGCAGCAGGGCGCGGACGGCGCGCTCGCGGGAGTCCGCCACCAGGGCGTCGTCCGGGGCCGGGTGGTTGGCCGTTGGCTGCTCGGCTCGCGTCATGCTTTCAGCCTATCGGCAGCCACCGACAGCCTGGGGCGCGCGCCCGGACGTACGCACGCCCCGACACCAAAGTGATGCCGGGGCGTGCGTTTCGCGCACCTGCGGTGAAGGAAGCGAGGCCGCTCTCGGCGACCCTCGGCGGCCCTCAGCCGCTCTCCGCCTCGCTCAGTCCTCCGCGGCCGTCTTCGAAGCCGTCGCCTTGGCGGCCGTCGTCTTCTTCGCGGCGGTCGTCTTGGCGGTCGTCTTCTTCGCGGCGGTCGTCTTCTTGGCCGCCGTGGTCTTCTTGGCCGCCGTCTTCGTCGCGGCCGCCTTCTTGGCGGGAGCCTTCTTGGCGGGCGCCTTCTTCGCCGTCTTCTTGGCGGGCCCCTTGGCCCGCTTCTCGGCGAGCAGTTCGAAGCCGCGCTCCGGGGTGATCTCCTCGACGCTGTCGCCGGAGCGCAGGGTCGCGTTGGTCTCCCCGTCGGTGACGTACGGCCCGAAGCGACCGTCCTTGACGACGACCGGCTGCTCGCTGACCGGGTCCACGCCCAGTTCCTTCAGCGGCGGCTTGGCGGCCGCACGGCCACGCTGCTTGGGCTGGGCGTAGATCGCCTGCGCCTCCTCCAGCGTGATCGTGAAGAGCTGGTCCTCGGCCTGGAGCGAGCGCGAGTCCGTGCCCTTCTTCAGGTACGGGCCGTAGCGGCCGTTCTGCGCGGTGATCTCCACGCCCTCCGCGTCCGTGCCGACGACGCGGGGGAGCGACATCAGCTTGAGCGCGTCCTGCAGGGTCACCGTGTCCAGCGACATCGACTTGAAGAGGGAGGCCGTACGCGGCTTGACCGCGTTCTTGCCGGTCTTCGGGGTGCCTTCGGGAAGCACCTCGGTGACGTACGGGCCGTAGCGGCCGTCCCTGGCGATGATCTGGTGGCCGGACTCCGGGTCGGCGCCCAGCTCGAAGTCGCCGCTCGGCTTGGCGAGCAGCTCCTCCGCGAGCTCGACGGAGAGCTCGTCCGGGGCCAGGTCCTCGGGCACGTCGGCGCGCTGGTGGTTCTCGGAGTCCTTCTCGCCGCGCTCGACGTACGGACCGTAGCGGCCGACCCGCAGCACGATGTCGTTGCCCACGGGGAACGACGACACCTCGCGCGCGTCGATCGCGCCCAGGTCGGTCACCAGCTCCTTGAGGCCACCGAGGTGGTCCCCGTCGCCGTTGCCGGCCTCGGCGGCACCGGTCGCCTCGCCCTCGCCGAAGTAGAACCGCTTCAGCCACGGCACGGCCTGCGCCTCACCGCGCGCGATGCGGTCGAGGTCGTCCTCCATCTTGGCGGTGAAGTCGTAGTCGACGAGCCGCCCGAAGTGCTTCTCCAGCAGGTTGACCACGGCGAAGGAGAGGAACGACGGCACGAGTGCCGTGCCCTTCTTGAAGACGTAGCCACGGTCGAGGATCGTGCCGATGATCGACGCGTACGTCGACGGGCGGCCGATCTCGCGCTCTTCGAGCTCCTTGACCAGGCTGGCCTCGGTGTAGCGGGCCGGGGGCTTGGTGGCGTGCCCGTCGACCGTGATCTCCTCGGCCGTGAGCGCGTCGCCCTCGCCGACCTGCGGCAGGCGGCGCTCGCGGTCGTCGAGCTCGGCGTTCGGGTCGTCGGCGCCCTCGACGTACGCCTTCAGGAAGCCGTGGAAGGTGATCGTCTTGCCGGACGCGCTGAACTCGACGTCCCGGCCGTCGGCGGCCGCGCCGGCGATCTTCACGGTGACGGAGTTACCGACCGCGTCCTTCATCTGAGAGGCGACGGTCCGCTTCCAGATCAGCTCGTAGAGCTTGAACTGGTCGCCGGTCAGACCGGTCTCGGCGGGCGTGCGGAAACGATCACCCGAAGGGCGGATCGCCTCGTGCGCCTCCTGCGCGTTCTTGACCTTCCCGGCGTACGTGCGCGGCTGGGCCGGCAGGTAGTCGGCTCCGTACAACTGCGTGACCTGGGCGCGGGCGGCGGTGACCGCCGTGTCGCTCAGCGTGGTGGAGTCCGTACGCATGTACGTGATGTAGCCGTTCTCGTACAGCTTCTGCGCGACCTGCATCGTGGCCTTGGCGCCGAAGCCGAGCTTGCGGCTCGCCTCCTGCTGGAGCGTCGTCGTACGGAACGGGGCGTACGGCGAACGGCGATACGGCTTGGACTCGACGGACCGGACGGCGAACCGGGTGTTCTCCAGGGCGGCGGCCAGGGCGCGGGCGTTCGCCTCGTCGAGGTGCAGGATGTTCGCGCCCTTGAGCCGGCCCACGGAGTCGAAGTCGCGGCCCTGCGCGACCCGCTTGCCGTCGACGCTCTGGAGGCGGGCGACCAGCGACGACGGGTCGGACGAATCTCCCGCGCGGCCGGTCGCGAAGGTTCCCGTCAGGTCCCAGTACTCAGCGGAACGGAAAGCGATGCGCTCGCGTTCCCGCTCCACGACGAGTCGGGTGGCGACGGACTGGACCCGGCCGGCCGACAGGCGCGGCATGACCTTCTTCCACAGGACCGGCGACACCTCGTAGCCGTAGAGGCGGTCGAGGATGCGGCGGGTCTCCTGGGCGTCGACCATGCGCTGGTTGAGGTCGCGGGGGTTGGCCACGGCCGCCCGGATCGCGTCCTTGGTGATCTCGTGGAAGACCATCCGGTGGACCGGGACCTTGGGCTTGAGGACCTCGAGGAGGTGCCACGCGATGGCCTCGCCCTCGCGGTCCTCATCGGTGGCGAGGAAGAGCTCGTCGGAGTCCTTCAGCAGGTCCTTGAGCTTCTTGACCTGGGCCTTCTTGTCAGCGTTGACCACATAGATCGGCTGGAAGTCGTGTTCGACGTCCACTCCGAGGCGACGGACCTCGCCGGTGTACTTCTCGGGCACCTCCGCGGCGCCGTTGGGGAGGTCGCGGATGTGCCCGACGCTCGCTTCGACGACGTAGCCGGGGCCGAGATAGCCCTTGATCGTCTTCGCCTTGGCAGGCGACTCGACGATGACGAGTCGGCGGCCGCCGTGTGCGGTGTCGCTGGTCGGGGACAACTTCGCTCTTCTCTCCGGTCGACGCTGGGGCCTCCCCAGGCCTTCGTCCCGGGGTCGGGTCATGGTGACGCTGCGGAGTGTGACGGTACATCCCGCCCCCGTGTCAAACGGGAAAAGCCCGCAACGGCCACTCGAACGGTAACCCGACTACCGCCATTCCTGCCGCCCGGACTGTCGACCAGCCCTCACGGGCCCATCCGGAGTGTGACTTCTCAGTTACTGGCGGGAAGGTGCCGGGGCAGGTATCAGGCGCGGGCGAGACACCATGCGGCGAGGATCAGCGCGACCACTCCCACGACGCTCGCGAGGGCCGCCGATGCGACCGGGTTCACACCGAGGGCGACAGGTTCGCGACGCCTGACACGGGTCGCGGTCCACACCAGCAACGCGGTTCCGAACAGGGCGAACACCGCTCCGGTGAAGATCGCCGGTCCGCTCTCCATGGCTTGCCGCGCCCCTTTTCTGCCGTCCGCGACGGGTCGACCCCCGCAGGCTGGCACGCGCGGGCGGCGCGCAGGCGAACCCCGGGTGAACGCCGGGCCGACGCGCCGGGACCCCGGCGGCCTCAGACCGAACCGGGCAAGGGTATCTTTCCGGTCGTCTTCGCGTTGTCGGCACGGCCCACCGTGCACACGACCTTGTCGAACCCGGCGGTCCAGTCGTCCTCACTGGTGATCCAGCCGAACACCCTGCGCGTCGTCCCCGGCGCCCAGGTCGATTCGAACTTGTTGCCGCAGAGCTTGGTCGCGTTGTCGACGGCCTTCTTGTAGCTCATCCCGGCGGGCGCCTGAACGCTTCCGATCACCTGATCCGTGTGCGCTTTGGCGCAGTCGGTGAGCAGTGACTTGTATCCGTCGTCCAGGTCCTCGTAGATCCAGCAGTCGTCCACGCTCATCTGACCGATCCACAGATCCGTGCCCGCGTCGCGGAAACGGCCCACCTCGCCGCCTATCGCCGCATGGCGGCCGAGGACGAGACATGCCGTACCGCTCTCGGCCGCGGCGAAGCCCGCCTTCGTCGGTACGACGGCGTAGCCGCCCGCGTCCGGCAGCGCGGCGACGACCGCGCGGCTCTGGTTCTCGCACCGCTTGGCGCCCTGTGCGCCGGCGTCGGCGTAGTCGGTCGCCGTGTCGACCGCGACGACCTGACCGTCCGGCCAGTCGTCGGCGCAGTCCACCACGCCCAGGTTGGGCAGCGACTCGAACGGCGTCCCCGACCACACCGCCTTGACGCAGTCACCGGTCTCCAACGGCTCGGTGAGCCCGACCACGTCCCCGTACGGATACACGGGCCCGGTCGGCGACGGCGACCCCTGCGACGCGCTCGCCGTGGGCGACTTCTTCGTCGCGGCACTGCCCTCGCCGCCGTCCCCGTCGCCGCCGATCAGCGAGACGGCCGCCCAGGCGCCTCCCGCGACGACGAGGACGACAGCCACCACCAGCGCGACGACGGCCGCCCGCCGCTTCCCCGCGGACGACGGCGGACCCGCGTTCATGCCGCCGGGAGGCGGCCCGCCGGGGGTGCCGTGGCCGCCGGCACCGAAGGCCGCGGGACCGGCGCCTCCCGCGTAGGTCGGCGTGCCGTTGCCCGCATAGGGGGGTGGCGTGCCACCACCGCCGTACGACGGTGGCGTGCCGCCGCTTGCGTACGGCGCCGGACCGCCGCCTCCCGCGTACGGCCCGTTCCCGTACGGGGAACCGCTCGCGGAGCCGCCGTGCGCGTACGGATTGCCGGGGTCGGCGGCGTGCCGCGCGGCCGGCGGCGGCCAGGCGTCGTACGCGGCCCGGCCGGGCGTCCCGCCGGGCGTGGCCGGACCGCCGCCGGCCGGACCGCTGCTTGACGGGGTGAACGGGCCGCCCGCCACAGGCAGTCCGGGACCGCCGGGCGGGGTGTGCGGTGTGGGAGGGGCGGCCGGGGTCGAAGGCGTGCCGGGAGTCTGCGCGACACCCGGCGTGTGCGGCGTACCCGGCGCCGGGCCGAAACCCGACGGCGGCGGACCGAACCCGGCCTGCACGGGCCCCGCCGGCCGGCCCGGCCCCGCCACGGCTTCGGCGCTCCGCACCACCCGCTCCAGTCCGCGGGCGACCGCCTCCGGCGCGGACCGGCGCACCGGGTCCTTGACCAGCAACCCCTGGAGCACGGGGGCCAGTTCACCGGCCCGCGTCGCCGGGGCCGGCTCCTCGCCGAGCAGGGCAGTCAGGGTCGCGTACTCGCCGTGGCGGTCGAAGGGGCCGCGACCCTCGACGGCGGCGTACAGCGTGGCGCCCAGGGAGAACAGGTCGGCGGCCGGCGTGGGCGGCTCGCCGCGGGCCCGCTCGGGGGCGAGGTAGCCGGGCGTGCCGAGGATGCCGGCGGTGGAGGTCAGCCGGGGCTCACGGGACTCGGGCTGCAGGGCGATGCCGTAGTCGGTGAGCAGCACGCGCGCGTAGGCGTCGCCCGACGCGTCGGGCGCCAGAAGGATGTTGGCCGGTTTCACGTCGCGGTGCAGGATCCCGATGCGGTGCCCGGCGGTGAGCGCGTCGAGGACGGCGAGCCCGACGCGGGCCACCTGCGCGGGCGGCAGCGGCCCCGAACCGCGCACGACCGCCTGGAGGTCTACCGCGTCCGGCACGTACTCCATGACGATCCACGGCAGCCCCTCGTGCACCACCACGTCGTGCACCGTCGCCACGTGCGGATGGCCGCGCAGCCGCGCCGCGTGCCGGGCCTCGCTGCGGGCCCGGGCGATGCGCTGCGCGGGCTCGGTCGCGTCCATCGGCACATCCGGAAACGCGATCTCCTTCATCGCGACGTCGCAGGCCAACTCCTCGTCGTACGCACGCCAGACGCGGCCCATGCCGCCCGCGCCGAGCGCCCGCGACAGCCGATACCGACCGTTGATGACCCTGCCTTCGCCCTGCTCCGGCGTCTCCCCCGCCATCACGCCTCCCCCGGGACAGCGCGCCTCCCCCGAGAACGCGTGGACCTGTCCCTCGAAGGTAGCTTCGCACCTGCCACTGACAGGAGGCCTTTACCGGATCAATCCCGCCAGAGCGGACACGCGTGTCCCAGGGGTGCGCTCACGCCCCAGGCGTGTCGCACGGGCGGGCCGCGCGCCGGGTCACCGGGCCGGTTCGAGGAACCCCTGCTCCACCAACAGGCGGATCTGCGCCGGCGTACGGTCGCGCAGCAACACCGGATCCTCGCCGACAAGTTGCGCGATGGCGTCGAGAATGCGGCCCGCGCTCAGCGAGCCGTCGCACACGCCCGCGAAGCCCGCACCGACCGTGTCCACCTTGGTGGCCCGGCGCATGCCGCGGTGCTGACGCAGCACCACGTGCTCCGGGTCCTCGGCGCCGGGCAGCCCGACCTGCTCCTGGACGATCTCGGCGGCGAGCCTGAAGTGACCGGCGAGCAGGGCCACGTCGTCGTGCACCCGCAGGTAGTCGAGCCGGTCGAAGTGCGCCCGGACCGTGTCACCGAGCGGCTGTTCGACGGGGTGCGGCCACTCCTCCACGGTGACGGAGGGCTCGGCGGCCGCCGTCCTGCGCAGGGTGATCCACCCGAAGCCGACCGCCTTCACCTTGCGTGCCTCGAACTCGTCCAGCCACGCGTCGTAGCGCGCCTGGTACTCGGCCGTGTCGCCCCGGTGGTCGCCCGCGTCCCTGAGCCACAGCTCGGCGTACTGCGTGACGTCCTGCACCTCGCGCTGCACGATCCAGGCGTCGCACCCGCGCGGCACCCATGACCGCAGCCGGTCCTGCCAGTCCTCCCCCTCCACGTGCTGCCAGTTGGCGAGGAACTGCGCGAAACCGCCTTCGTTCAGCCGCTGTCCCGACTGCTGAACGAGCGTGCGGCACAGATCGTCCCCGCCCATCCCGCCGTCGCGGTACGTCAGCCGGGCGCCGGGCGAGATCACGAACGGCGGGTTCGACACGATCAGGTCGTACGTCTCGTCCTCTCGGACCGGCTCGAACAGCGAGCCCTCGCGCAGGTCGGCGGCCGGTGCTCCGGACAGCGCGAGCGTGAGGGCGGTGATGTGCAGCGCGCGCGGGTTGAGGTCGGTCGCCGTCACACGTGTGGCGTGCCGGGAGGCGTGCAGCGCCTGGATGCCGGAGCCGGTGCCGAGGTCGAGCGCGGCGGCGACGGGCGTCCGGACGGTGATCCCGGCGAGGGTCGTGGAGGCACCGCCGACGCCGAGCACGACACCCTCGTCCCGGCTGCCGATGCCACCCGCGCCGCCGACGGCGCACCCCAGGTCGGACACGATGAACCAGTCCTCGCCGTCGGGTCCGCCGTACGGCCGTACGTCCACGGTCGCGGCGACCTCGTCCCCGGCGCGCGTCAGCCAGCCGTTCTCCAGGCACGCGTCGACGGGCAGGAAGCCCGCCACGCGGGCGTGCGGCACGGGTTGTTGCAGCAGGAACAGCCTGACGAGCATCTCCAGCGGCGTGTCCCCGCGGGTCGCCCGGAGCGCGGGGACGGTCTCGCTGCGCGCCAGCGCCGCGTACGCGGCGGCGCCGAGCAGTTCGAGCAGTCCGTCGGCGGTGAAGGAGGCGCCGAGCAGGGCGTCGCGCAGCCGGGCGGTGACGTCGCGGCGGTCGGCCGAGGGCAGGGGGCTGAGGGGGGAATCGCTCACACCCCCATTGTGTCCGCTCGGACCGACATCGCGATCGCGTCCGGCCACGCACCCGTACATCCACGCGCCCTAGCCCCCGCCCCCGCCCACTCGTGCCCCGCACCGAGGCAGCCCCCGCACCGCGGCGGCAGGCGCACACGCATCGGCACCGCGGGACACGCGCGAAAGCCCCCGCACGCGCGCGTACGGGGGCTTCCGGGGTCGTACGTGGGTGCGGCGGCCGGGGGTCAGCCCGTCGTGGCCGGCGCCGAGGAGGCCGCCGCCTTGCAGCTCGCCTGCTCGCCCATGGCCTTGCCGACGTCCCCCTCCTCCAGGGTCTTCAGGGCGCCGTTCCCGCTCTTGCTCAGCTTGTCGAGTTCGGTGGCGACATCCTTGAGGCCGTCCGCGAACTTGGCCTGGTTCTTCGTGTCGAGCGCGTCGACCTGCTTCTTCAGGGAGGCGTACGACGCGGCGATGCCGTCGAGCTCCTTGACCGCGTCCTGCTGCTTCTTCTCGTCGTTCTTGGCGTCACCGGTGTCCGGCGCGCCCGCCTTGTCGACGGCGTCGCCGATCGCCTTGTAGGCGTCCGACATGTCCTGGAAGGCCTGGGAGTCGGTCTTCTGGACGTCCTCCGGCGCACTGCTGTCCGAAGTCTGCTTCTGGATGGCGGCGTTGGCGGCCTCGATCTTCTTGGCCTGCGGCTGTACGGCGTCGCAGACCTGCTTGGCCCAGGCGCTCAGCTTCTCGCTGGGGCCGCCGCCGTCACTGCCGCATCCCGACAGCGCCATCGCCAGTACCGCACCGCCGGACAGCGCGGCCGCGAGCTTCTTGTTCACCGGTTCGGTCCCTTCCATGGCTCTCGGCCCCGGAACATACACGTCGCGCAGGCGACAGACACGCGACGAATGTCCCTTGACTCAGCTATTGAAGCCATTTGCACCAAGTGAGAGAAGGCTCACGAGCAGGGGCGCGAACGCGCACAGGGCGGGCGACGACGCGTCGATGCGCGCCGCCACCCGCCCTGTGAACTGGGCCTCGTCGGGACCGCCTACGAAACCACCGCAGGATCGGCCGACTTGGAGGCCCGTTCGGCGTTGTCTTCGTCACCCACGGCGATCCCGCGCCGCTTGGAGATGTACACCGAGACCACGATGACCAGGAGCGAGAGAATCGCGATCATGATTCTCACCCCGATGCTCCTGTCGTCGCCGTAGGAGAACTTGATGACGGCCGGCGCGATCAG
Organism: Streptomyces sp. NPDC059582; assembly: GCF_042735715.1. Lineage (NCBI taxonomy): Bacteria > Bacillati > Actinomycetota > Actinomycetes > Kitasatosporales > Streptomycetaceae > Streptomyces > Streptomyces sp. NPDC059582. The sequence continues at coordinate 103,098 of NZ_JBHWCC010000006.1, read as the reverse complement.
CAGTGCCACCAGGTTCATCACCTTGAGCAGCGGGTTGATCGCGGGACCGGCGGTGTCTTTGAAGGGGTCGCCGACCGTGTCGCCGATCACCGTGGCCGCGTGGGCCTCGCTGCCCTTGCCGCCGTGGTGGCCGTCCTCCACGAGCTTCTTGGCGTTGTCCCAGGCGCCACCGGAGTTGGCGAGGAACACCGCCATCAGCGTCCCCGCCCCGATCGCGCCCGCGAGAAACGCCCCGAGCGGCCCGATGCCGAGCGTGAAGCCGATGAAGATCGGCGCCATCACGGCCAGCAGTCCGGGCGTGGCGAGTTCGCGCAGGGCGTCCTTGGTGCAGATGTCGACGACCTTGCCGTACTCCGGGGTCTCGGTGTAGTCCATGATCCCCGGCTTCTCACGGAACTGTCGCCGCACCTCGTAGACCACGGCCCCGGCCGACCGCGACACCGCGTTGATCGCCAGCCCCGAGAAGAGGAAGACGACCGCCGCGCCCGCGATGAGGCCGACGAGGTTGTTGGGCTGCGAGATGTCCATCATCAGGCTCATCGGCGCGCCGGCCCCGGTGAGTTTCTCGCCCACTTCCTGCGCTCCGGTGGTGATCGCGTCGCGGTACGACCCGAACAGTGCCGAGGCCGCCAGGACCGCGGTGGCGATGGCGATGCCCTTGGTGATGGCCTTGGTGGTGTTGCCGACCGCGTCCAGGTTGGTGAGCACCTGCGCGCCCGCGCCCTGGACGTCACCGGACATCTCGGCGATGCCCTGGGCGTTGTCGGAGACCGGTCCGAAGGTGTCCATCGCGACGATCACGCCGACCGTGGTGAGCAGTCCGGTGCCGGCCAGCGCCACCGCGAACAGCGCCAGCATGATCGACGTACCGCCGAGCAGGAACGCCCCGTACACGCCGAGGCCGATCAGCAGGGCGGTGTAGACGGCCGACTCCAGGCCGACGGAGATGCCGGCGAGGACGACGGTGGCCGGGCCGGTCAGCGAGCTCTTGCCGATGTCCCGGACCGGACGGCGGGTGGTCTCGGTGAAGTAGCCGGTCAACTGCTGGATGACGGCGGCGAGCACGATGCCGATCGCCACCGCGACCAGGGCGAGGATGCGCGGATCGCCGTCCTTGCCCTTGATCGCCGCGTCGGTGACGCCGTCGAGACCGGCGTACGACGAGGGCAGATAGACGAAGACCGCCAGCGCGACCAGCAGGAGCGAGATCACCGCGGAGATGAAGAAGCCCCGGTTGATCGCGGACATGCCGCTGCGGTCGGTACGGCGCGGGGCCACGGCGAAGATGCCGATCATCGCGGTGACGACACCGATCGCGGGCACCAGCAGCGGGAAGGCGAGGCCGGAGTCACCGAAGGCCGCCTTGCCGAGGATCAGCGCGGCGACCAGGGTCACGGCGTACGACTCGAAGAGGTCGGCCGCCATGCCCGCGCAGTCGCCGACGTTGTCGCCCACGTTGTCGGCGATGGTCGCGGCGTTGCGCGGGTCGTCCTCCGGAATGCCCTTCTCCACCTTGCCGACCAGGTCGGCACCGACGTCGGCGGCCTTCGTGAAGATGCCGCCGCCGACCCGCATGAACATGGCGATCAGGGCGGCCCCGAGGCCGAATCCCTCGAGCACCTTCGGCGCGTCGGCCGCGTACACCAGCACCACGCAGGAGGCACCGAGCAGACCGAGCCCCACCGTGAACATGCCGACGACGCCGCCCGTGCGGAAAGCGATCTTCATTGCTCTGTGAGAGACGGCGGTGAGATCCTTTTCCGGCTCGCCCTCCGCCGGGGTCGCTTCCCGAGCCGCCGCGGCGACGCGGACATTGCTGCGTACGGCGAGCCACATGCCGATATAGCCGGTGGCCGCCGAGAAGCCTGCGCCGATCAGAAAGAAGATCGACCGGCCGGCCCGCTGATTCCAGTCGTCCGCGGGCAGCAGCAGGAGCAGGAAGAACACGACCACGGCGAATACGCCGAGCGTGCGCAGTTGCCGGGCCAGGTAGGCGTTGGCACCTTCCTGGACCGCCGCCGCGATCTTCTTCATGCTGTCGGTGCCCTCGCCCGCGGCGAGCACCTGGCGCACCAGGATGCCCGCGACCACGAGCGCGGCCAGCGCCACGAGGCCGATGACCATCACGAGGATGCGGTTGTCGTCGGTCAGCACTGCGGCTGCGAAGGTTGTGGGGTGATCGAACTGCTGAGGGGTAGAAAGCCCCGCCATTCGTCCTCCTTGACGCTTGGGCTGAGCTCAAGATGTGGACGGATTCTAGGTACCGGAACCTGATCGAAACAGGGCGCGGTAAGCGGAATTAGCCGTGACTTGCTCTCCAGCAAATGATCGAGGTCACGCAGGCTCGCCCAAAAGAGGTAACGCCCTAAAAGCATTGACGCCACCATCGGCGCTTGATCGAATTATCGCGCGATTGATCGTGAATTTCTTCACGAATTCCTGCATCCGGGTGACGCACGCACAAAGGGCCCTGCTCAGCAGGGCCCTTGAGTGACAGACGGGTGGTACGAGGAGGGTGTGTCAGACTGGCACGGCGGCGGGCGGGGTGGTCGGCCAGGTCATGCGGATACGCCCGCCGTCCGCCCCCGCGGTGACCTCCACGTCGTCGACGAGCCCGCTGATGACGGCGAGACCCATCTCGTCCTCTTCGGCCTCGAGGTCCGGATCCTCGGCCATGGCGCTGGCCGTGCCGGCCCGGGGCGCGTGCCGCGCCTCGTCCCCGACCTCGATGGAGAACTGCTTCTCCTCCTCGGTCAGCACCACCTGCACGGGTGCCGTGATGCCGGCGCTCTGGTGCAGTCCGACTGCACGGGAACAGGCCTCACCCACAGCGAGCCTGACCTCGTCGAGAACGGCCTCGTCCACTCCGGCCCTGCGCGCCACCGCTGCCGCCACCAGTCGGGCGGTCCTGACGTGCTCGGGCAGCGCGCTGAAGCGGAGTTCAACGGTGGCCATGCATCCCCCTCGGAACTACGGGCGTGCGGTCGGGGGGCCGGGCCGAAGCCCGGTCCCCCTGGTGTTCGACTCTGCCGTCCGGGCCCAGGACCCGGGTCGGCGATCAGTCGGTGGCCGCCACCGCTTCCTCGACCGAGGTGTGGATCGGGAACACCTTGGTGAGACCGGTGATGCGGAAGATCTTCAGAATGCGCTCCTGGTTGCAGACCAGGCGCAGCGAGCCCTCGTGGGCACGCACCCGCTTCAGGCCGCCGACCAGCACGCCGAGCCCGGTGGAGTCGAGGAAGTCCACGCCCTCCATGTCCACGACGAGGTGGAAATTCCCGTCGTTCACCAGCTCGACCAGCTGTTCGCGCAACTTGGGCGCGGTATATACGTCGATTTCGCCACCGACCTCGACGACCGTACGATCGCCGACGGTACGGGTCGACAGGGACAGGTCCACGGATCCTCCAGCACCTTGCTATCGAGCGGTCGCCCCATGGGACACCTCGGCGGAGCCCCAGGACGGTTCGCCAGCCGCGATGGCATTCAATCACTTACCGGCAGGCGTGCACGACGCCTTGGCTCCATTGTCCGTCACGCCAGTGACACACTCGGTGCCGATGGCCAAGAATCTCCGACCCGACCGATCCCCGGCGGGCACCGAATCCCGCCCCGCGCCGAGCACGGTCCTCGACCGGCTCGCCTCGGGGCCGAGCCGGGCTTCGCGCATCACTCATACGGAGCACTTGCCCCCGCGTGCGGGTCGCCATGCCGTCTGGCCTCACCGGATTCGCTCCGAAGTCATCGCCGCCGTCCAGAGCGCGGGTATCGAGCACCCCTGGGCCCACCAGGCACGGGCCGCCGAGCACGCCCTGGACGGCGATTCGGTCGTCGTCGCCACCGGCACGGCCTCCGGCAAGTCCCTGGCGTACCTCGTCCCGGTCCTGTCCGCCCTCCTGGACGGCTCCGAGGCCCCGAACGGCCGGGGGGCCACCGCCCTCTACCTGGCCCCCACGAAAGCCCTGGCGGCCGATCAGTGCCGCTCGGTGAAGGAACTTTCACAACCGCTGGGCAATGCGATACGCCCGGCCGTCTACGACGGCGACACTCCGTTCGAGGAACGGGAGTGGATCCGCCAGTACGCCAACTACGTCCTCACCAACCCGGACATGCTCCACCGCGGGATACTTCCGTCCCACCCCCGCTGGTCCTCCTTCCTGAAGTCGCTGAAGTACGTCGTCATCGACGAGTGCCACACCTACCGCGGTGTCTTCGGCTCCCACGTCGCCCAGGTACTGCGCCGCCTGCGCCGCCTCTGCGCCCGCTACGGGGCGTCCCCGGTCTTCCTGCTGGCCTCCGCGACCGCCGCCGAGCCGTCGGTGGCCGCCCGCCGCCTGACCGGCCTCCCGGTGGTCGAGGTCGCCGACGACGCCTCCCCGCGCGGTGAACTGGTGTTCGCCCTCTGGGAGCCGCCGCTCACGGAGATGCACGGCGAGAAGGGCGCTCCGGTCCGCCGCACCGCCACCGCCGAGACGGCCGACCTGCTCACCGACCTCGCCGTGCAGGGCGTGCGCACGGTCGCCTTCGTACGCTCCCGGCGCGGCGCCGAACTCATCGCCGTCATCGCGCAGGAGCGCCTCGCCGAGGTCGACCGGTCACTGGCCCGGCGTGTCGCGGCCTACCGGGGCGGCTACCTCCCCGAGGAGCGCCGCGCCCTGGAGCGCGCCCTGCACTCCGGCGAACTCCTCGGCCTCGCCGCCACGACCGCGCTCGAACTCGGCGTGGACGTGTCCGGCCTCGACGCCGTGCTGATCGCCGGCTACCCGGGCACCCGCGCGTCCCTGTGGCAGCAGGCGGGCCGGGCCGGACGCTCCGGCCGCGGAGCCCTGGCCGTCCTGGTGGCCCGTGACGACCCGCTGGACACGTTCCTCGTCCATCATCCGGAGGCCCTGTTCGACCAACCGGTGGAATCGACGGTCCTGGACCCCGACAACCCGTACGTCCTCGCCCCGCACCTGTGCGCGGCCGCCGCGGAACTGCCCCTGGTCGAGGAGGACCTGGCCCTCTTCGGACCGGCCGCCGCGGAACTGCTGCCGCAGCTGGAGGCCGCGAAACTGCTGCGCCGCCGGACGAAGGCCTGGCACTGGACGCGCCGGGAGCGGGCCGCAGACCTGACCGACATCCGCGGCGAGGGCGGCCGGCCGGTGCAGATCGTCGAGGAGGGCACGGGACGGCTGTTGGGCACGGTCGACGAGAGCGCCTCCCACACCACCGTCCACGAGGGCGCGGTCCACCTCCACCAGGGCCGTACGTATCTCGTCCGCTCCCTCGACCTGGAGGACTCGGTCGCGCTGGTCGAGGAGGCCAGCCCGCCGTACTCGACGGTCGCCCGCGACACGACCTCGATCTCCGTCCTGGAGACGGACGTCGAGATCCCCTGGGGCGACGGCCGCCTCTGCTACGGCTCCGTCGAGGTCACCAACCAAGTGGTCTCCTTCCTGCGCCGACGTGTCATCACCGGTGAGGTGCTGGGCGAGACGAAACTCGACCTCCCTCCCCGGACGCTCCGCACCCGCGCCGTGTGGTGGACGGTCACCGAGGACCAGCTCGACGAGGCCCGCATCAACCCGGAGATCCTCGGCGGCGCCCTGCACGCCGCCGAGCACGCGTCGATCGGCATGCTGCCCCTCTTCGCGACCTGCGACCGCTGGGACATCGGCGGCGTGTCCGTGCCGCTGCACCCCGACACCCTCCTGCCGACGGTCTTCGTCTACGACGGCCACCCCGGGGGTGCGGGCTTCGCGGAGCGCGCCTTCCACACCGCCGAGGCGTGGCTCACCGCCACCCGTCAGGCCATCGCCTCCTGCGAGTGCGACGCGGGCTGCCCCTCCTGCATCCAGTCCCCCAAATGCGGCAACGGCAACGATCCCCTGCACAAACGGGGTGCCGTGCGACTGCTCACGGTCCTGCTGCGGGGGGCTCCGCAGCAGGAGCGGCCGGCGGAGCACCTGACTGATCAGCCTGGGGAGCAGCCGGCAGAGCGACTGACGGATCAGCCTGGGGAGCAGCCGGCTCATCAGCCGACGGAGCGGCAGTCGGAGCGGGAGTCCCGGGGAGGGGCGGAGGGGGAATCCGCGGGACCGGGACCGGAGGGCCCGCCCGCGCCCTGACCTCCGCCGCGAACGGCCCCCGCCCCGACGCCGCCGACACGTCCGAGGTGTCGCCCACGATCGCGCACCGCACCAGCCGGGCTCCCTGGGCCCGCGCCACCCGGCTCGCCCGGGCACACGCCGCCGCGTGGCCCTCCGCCCAGTGGTCGGCCGCCGCGAGCGCCGCGAGGTCCGCGACCCCGGCCGCGCGGTGCCGGGCCACGACGGCCTCCCCCAGCGCCAGCACGACCCCGAACACGACGCACAGCACCGCGATCGCACCGATGCTCCAGACGGTGGCGGAACCGCGGTCCGAGCGCGGTCCGACGCCGCCCCGCCCCCGGACCGCGATCTCCCGGGTCACGGCCCCACCCCCACCCTGTCCCCGACGCTGCTGTCCTCGATGACCCTCCTGTCCTCGACGCCCTCGTCGTCGACCACCTCGTCCTCGACCGATGCCACGGCTTCCTCCCGGACCTCGAAGGGCAGCCCGTGCAGCGCCGGAGGCCTGGCCACGACCACCACGCGCACCTGGTCGCCCTCACGGCCGACCGTGACCGTCGCGCCGCCCGGTGCCGCCGCGCGGGTGACCGCGAGGACCGCGTCGGCCGGGTCCTGGCGGGCCGCGGCCCGGGCCCCCGTCCGCGCCGCGTCCACACACCGGATCTGGGCGGCCACCGCGAGCAGGCCCCACACCAGGGCCATCGTGAACAGCACCAGCACGGGCAGCACCATCGCCGACTCGGCCGTCACGAACCCCCGGTCCGCGCCCCGCTCACATCGCCGCACTGAGCGCTCGTTTCACGATGGCCTGGAGCTCCTCGCTGACCTGACCGCTCGTCACCACCTTGTACAGGAGCACGGCGAAGGCCACTGCCGCGACGATTCCCATCGCGTACTCGGAAGTGACCATCCCCGCGTCCGCGCGCGCCGCGCGCACCCCGCTCACCAGGGCGCGCAGCCGCGCCCGTACCGCCTTGTTCATCTCAACCCCCGTGAGGTTCGGTTCCCAGTCGGTCTCGCCGTACGACCGGTCGTAAGGCCGCTCGTACCGCCCGTCGTGCCGCTTGTACTGACCGTCGTACCGCCCGTCGTGCCGCTTGTACTGACCGCGTCGTGCCACTTGTCGGGTCCTGCTCGTCGCGTGCCGTTCACGCCCGTCGCTCCCTCACCCACCACCTCCTCCCATCGCCTCGCCCGCCAGTCCGATCACCACGGGCAGCACTCCGACCGCGATGAAGGCGGGCAGGAAGCACAGCCCCACCGGCGCGGTGACCATCACCGCCGCCCGTCTGGCACGTGCCGTCGCGTCGCGGGCCCGGTCCGCGCGGGCGTCCGCGGCGAGTCGCGCCGCGGGACCGGCCGCCGGGAGCCCGGAGACGTCGGCCCGTTCCAGCAGTCCTGCCAGCGACCCGGCACCCGGGATCGCGGCCAACCTCCGCCAGGCCTCGCACGGTTCACCCCCGAGCCGGACTTCCGCCGCGCCGCGCGCCAGCGCGTCCCCGACGGGTCCGCCGAGCGCCTCGCCCGCGGCCTGCGCGGCGATCACCGGACCGGCCCCGGCCTCGATGCAGGCACCCAACAGTTCCGCGGCGAGCGGAAGTTGTCGGGCGGCCTCCTGCGGGTCGACCCCGCTCGCGCGGCCGTTGGACGCCTGCCGAAGACGCCATCGCCACAGCACGACCGCCGCGGTCAACCCGACCATGACACCCGTGACACCGCCGACCACGACCCACCCGGCGATCACCGCTCCCACCAGGGGCAGCCACCATGGCGCGGCTCCGCTCAGCGCCAGGCGGGAGCCTGCCGACGCCGCTTCCAGGGCCAACAGTCCGGCCAGCCGACGGCGCACCCTGCGCTCCCGCCGCACGGCAGCCGCCCAGCACCCCAGTGCCCCGAGGGTGATCACGACCCCCAAGGCCGCCCCCAGCCTGTGGACAGACTCCGAGCTCACGTCTCCTCCGCCCCTCGTACGATCCGCAGCGCCCACCACATCCCCGCGCCCTCCAGCAGGCCGCCGACCAGCAGACAGCCCAGGCCCGCCCCGGTGTGCAGCAGCACGCGCAACGGGTCGGCGCCCAGCGCGGCGCCGAGGAGGAGACCCAGGACGGGCAGTCCGGCGAGCATCACAGCGGTGGAGCGAGCCCCGGCGAGCTGGGCACGGAGATCGGCCCGTTGGTCCCGTTCGGCACGCAGCGCCCCTTCGAGCCGGTCGAGTCCGGCCGCGAGACCCGCGCCCCGGTCGACGGCCACCCGCCAGCAGGCCGCGAGCCCCAGCAGTCCTTCGGCCCCCTGTTGCCGGGCCGCCGCCGCGAGCACCCCGGGGACGTCCCCGCCGAACCGTGCCGCCGCCAGCGCCGCCGCCTGCGCGTCTCCGAGGCCGCCGGAGTCCCGGGCGGCACGCAGCAGCGCCTCGCCCGGCTGGCGCCCGGCACGCACCTCGGCGGCGAGCGCTCCGCACAGCGCGATGACCGCGTCGCCCCGGCGCTCCCGTCCCCGCCGCGCCCGAGCGGCCAGGCGCAGCCTGCGCAGCACCGGCACCCCTGCCGCCCCCGCGGCGACCGGCAGCACCGAAGCGCCCAGCACCGCCAGCACCAGGCCCGCGAGCAACGCCCACCACTCGGGCCGCCACCACCCGCGGATCCGCCGCAGCTCACCGGCCAGCGGCCGCCGCGAGAACGGCGGCCCCACGCCCACCGCCCCGCCACCTGCGAGCAGCAACTGCGCCCGCCGCGCCCCCGAGCGCCACCCGCCCATCGACCAAGCAGCCGCTCCCGCACACAGCACGGCCGCGCCCATCGCCAATTCCCCCGACGAAAACTCACCCATTGCGCTCACCACTCCTCCCACCTGTCCTCGTCCATCCGCCACGTCCTCCCGCCCGAACCGGCCACCCCCCGAACCGCCCGGGACCGCCCCCGCCCGGACCGTCCGCCCTCCCAACCGCCCCCGCGCCCCGCAGTCGCCCCCACATCACGCGGCACCAGCCCCCTCACAGCCCCAGCCGCCGTCCTCCTCCCCCGAGCCGTCCTCCTCTCTCGAGCCCTCCAGCAGCCCGCGCAGCCGCTCCCACCCCTGCTCGCGGGCGAACGCCTCCAGGCCCCACCGCAGCGCCGGCACGGTTCTGACCAGCCCTGAAGGGTCGCGTTCCAGTACGTGCACCTCGGCGATCCGGCGCTGCCCCGACCGGTCGCGCACCAGGTGCAGGACCACCGACAGCGCCGCCGCGACCTGGCTGTGCAGCGCGGCACGGTCGAGCCCGGCCGCCGTGCCGAGCGCTTCCAGCCGGGCCGGCACGTCGGCGGCCGCGTTGGCGTGGACGGTCCCGCACCCGCCCTCGTGACCGGTGTTCAAAGCGGCCAGCAGATGGACCACTTCGGGGCCGCGCACCTCGCCGACGACCAGCCGGTCCGGGCGCATCCGCAGCGCCTGTCGCACCAGGTCCTCGAGGGTGACGAGGCCCGCGCCCTCCTGATTGGCTGGTCTCGTCTCCAGGCGTACGACGTGCGGATGGTCCGGCCGCAGCTCGGCCGAGTCCTCCGCGAGGACGATCCGCTCGCCGGGTCCGACGAGGCCGAGCAGCGCGCTCAGCAGGGTCGTCTTGCCGCTCCCGGTCCCGCCGCTGATCACGAAGGACAGCCGGGCCCGCAGCAGCGCCCTCAGCACCCGGTCCCCGCCCGGCGGCACCGTGCCGGCCGCCACCAACTCGGCGAGCGTGAACGCACGCGGGCGTACCACCCGCAGGGCGAGGCAGGTGCAGCCGACGGCGACCGGCGGCAGGACCGCGTGCAGCCGGGTTCCGTCCGGCAGCCGGGCGTCGGCCCAGGGCCGCGCGTCGTCGAGCCGCCGTCCGGCCACCGCCGCCAGCCGCTGCGCGAGGCGCCGTACGGCCGCCGCGTCCGGGAAGGAGACGGCGGTCAGCTCCAGCCCGCCGCCCCGGTCCACCCAGACACGGTCCGGGGCCGACACCAGCACGTCGGTCACCGCAGGATCGGCGAGCAACGCCTCCAGGGGCCCACTGCCGACCAGCTCGGAGCGCAGGTGCTCGGCGGCCCCGAGGACCTCGGCATCCCCGAGCACCCGCCCCTGTTCGCGCAGGGCCTGCGCCACGCGCGCGGGGGTCGGTTCGGCGCCGCTCTCGGCCAGCCACTGCCGTACGCCGTCGAGGAGCCGTGGGCCGGTCTTCTGCTCGAGTCCGGGGAACGTGCTCATGTGGTGCCCGCCTCGACCAGGGCCCGCTCCCAGAAGTCCTTGCAGAACCGGGCGAGCGGTCCGCGCGCGGCCGCTCCCGGCGGTGCCTTGCCGCCGTTCGGCCGCAGCAGCCCGGACTCCGCGGGCACCTCGCCGGCCAGGGGCAGTCCGAGCAGCCGTGCCACCTCGCGGTCGTCCAGCCCGGGTGAGTAGGGCCCGCGCACCGCCACCCGCAGATCGCGCAGGACCATGCCGACGGCGGAGGCCACCCGGCCCGCGGCGGCGACGGCGCGCAGTTCGGCGGGGACCACCAGAAGCCCCAGGTCGATCTGGGCGAGAGCCTCGGCCACCCCGTCGTCGACGCGGCGCGGCAGGTCCACGACGACGGTGCCGCCCCGGCGGCGGGCCGCCGCGAGCACCGCCCGTACCGCCTGGGGCGGGATGGCGACGCAGTCGCCGCGGTCCCAGCTCAGCACCCGCAGGGCGTGCAGGCGTGGCAGGGACTCTTCCAGGGCGCCGCCGCCGACCCGCCCGCGTGAGGCGGCGAAGGCGGGCCAGCGCAGCCCTTCGGCGGTCTCACCGCCGAGGAGGACGTCGAGTCCGCCGCCCAGCGGATCGGCGTCCACGAGCAGGGTGCGCAGTCCCTCACGCGCGGAGGTGACGGCGAGGGCGCACGCGAGCGTGGACGCTCCGGCGCCGCCGCGGCCGCCGATCACGCCGACGGTGAGCGCGGGCCGGCCCACCCCCTCGGCGACGTCAGCGATGCGGTCGACCAGCCACTGTTCCCCGTCGGGCAGCATCAGGACGTGGTCGGCGCCGATCTCGACGGCCCGCTGCCACACCCCTGAGTCGTCCTGGTCGCGGCCGACGAGCACCACTCCGCGTCGGCGGGTGGCCCCGCGCACCCGCCGAGCGGCGTCGTCGCCGACCAGGACGAGCGGCGCGGCCTCCCAGCTGCCTCGCGGCTTCGGCACCCCGTGGTGGACCTCGGGCGTGGCACCGGCCGCCGCGCACAGGCGCAGCAGGTCGTCGAGGAGTTCCGCGTCCTCGGTGACGATCAACGGTTTGCCCTGCCGCCCTCCGGTGGTCGGCGGCGGGTCGTGTGTGACGGTTCCGGCCACGGTTTCCATCCCCCTTCGCTGCATGTCGCGCAGCCTCTGCGGCCCCGCGATTCCCAAAGGTGCGAAGGCCCGTTGTCCGGCCGCCATATGAGCGGCCGCCGGAAACCGGCCATATGCGTCCGACAATCGGAACCGGCCAGGAACTCGCCGTGGGCCGGACGCGTTGGAATCACGGTGCAGCTGTCCCGGAAATCGTGTGGATCTTGGTCAAAAACTGTGGACAACTCAGCTGTTGTGAATATCGCCTTCACCCATACCGGTGACCCCTGTACTGACCCCTGTGCGACTTCCGCAGAGCAGCCTCTCGACTACACACGGTGACCGCTCAAGGGCATACGAAAGAGGCGGCCGCAGCCGCCTCGATGCGGCACCGCGGCCGCGCAGAAGAGGGGAAAACGCATCCGGACATGCGACGACCCCCGCCGGGGGGGAGAGCGGGGGTCGTCTCCACGGCCGACTCGGGGGGGGAGGAGTCGGACCGGGTTAGCACGGTCGCGAACGATCCGTGACTTCCATGGTGTACCCGAGAGCCCTCTCAGGCAAACCCACGCGCCAACCTTACGCCGAATGGGCTGCGCCTATGCTCGGAGACGTGGATAACCACTCCTTGCCTCGCACAGCAGCCTTCTTTGACCTGGACAAGACGGTCATTGCGAAGTCGAGCACGCTCACCTTCAGCAAGTCCTTCTACCAAGGCGGCCTGATCAACCGCAGGGCCGCCTTGCGCACCGCATACGCCCAGTTCGTCTTCCTGCTGGGCGGGATGGACCACGACCAGATGGAGCGCATGCGCGAGTACCTGTCCGCGCTCTGCCGCGGCTGGAACGTCCAACAGGTGAAGGAAATCGTCGCCGAGACCCTTCACGACCTGATCGATCCGATCATCTACGACGAGGCCGCCTCCCTCATCGAGGAACACCACACCGCCGGACGGGACGTCGTGATCGTGTCCACGTCGGGCGCCGAGGTGGTCGAGCCGATCGGCGAGCTGCTCGGCGCGGACCGCGTGGTGGCCACCCGGATGGTCGTGGGCGACGACGGCTGCTTCACCGGCGAGGTCGAGTACTACGCCTACGGCCCGACGAAGGCCGAGGCGATCAGGGAACTGGCCGAGTCCGAGGGGTACGCCCTCGACCGCTGCTACGCCTACAGCGACTCGGCGACCGACCTGCCGATGCTCCGCTCCGTCGGCCACCCGCACGCCGTGAACCCGGACCGCGCCCTGCGTCGCGAGGCGGTCGCGCAGGGCTGGCCGATCCTCGACTTCCACCGGCCGGTACGGCTCAAGCAGCGGATTCCCGGGCTCTCCGTGCCACCCCGCCCCGTTCTCGTCGCGGCCGCGGCGATAGGAGCGGCGGCGGCCACGGCGGGACTGGTCTGGTACGCGAGCCGGCGCCGAGCGACCGTCGTCTGACGCCGCCCGGCAGTCGCCTGACCTGAGCGTCCGCCCTTCGCCCGACCTGCACCTTCACCGCCGCCCGCTCTTCGTCGGCACACCGGTGACCGTTTCGTACATCATTGATACTAAAAGTAAAGAAGTACAGCCAGGGCTTCCGCTTCCCCTGGGGGTGCAGTACAAAGGATTTAGCGGCCCGCGAGACCAAGGACATCCGAGAGGATCACCTTTTTTAACGCATTTGGCCCCACGGACCCAGCATGAACACTGAGCACCCACGCGACGTCGACCCGTCGATTACGGGCCAGCCGCACCAGGTGACGGGCGAAGTTCCCGGCCTGATGGGCATATATCGAGGACGCTTGGTAACCCGGTGGACATGCCAGCGGCGGTACGAGTACTCGTACCGCCGCAACCCTGTTCAACCCGTTGTTCAGCCCCTTGGGGGGGCTTTTTTCATGCCCCGCGCCCGCGTCCACGCCTCGTCCCGTGGTCACGCATCACGCGCGCGTGCAGGTCACGCGGCGCCCCGCTGAAGCGCCTCGCACACCGCCGTCGACTCCCGGGCCCCGAGCCCGACGGCCCGGCCGCAGTGGGCGATCCAGGCCGCCATGCCCTCCGGAGTACCCGAGGCATAGCCGTCCAGGGCCGCGAGATAGGTCGCCCGCCCCAGCTCCGCGTGACCGACCTCGGCCGGGCAGACGGACTTGGGGTCGAGGCCGCTGCCGACCAGGACGATGCGTTCGGCGGTGCGCGCGACCAGGCCGTTGTGAGAGGTGAACGGGCGCAGCGCGAGGAGCTCGCCGTGGACCACGGCGGCCGTCACCAGAGCGGGCGCGGAACCACCCGCGATGATCAGCTCGGACAGCCCTTCCAGCCGGCCCGAGACCTCCGCCGCACTCGGCAGCGGCAGCTCGATCAGCGGCTCGTCGACCTTCTCCCCCGCCTGCCGCGGCCGCCCGACCTCGTCACCCTGGCTCGCGGCGGCGACCAGGTGCAGCCGGGCCAGCACCCTGAGGGGTGACTGCCGCCAGATGGAGAGCAGCTGGCCCGCCTCGGCGGTCAGCCTGAGCGCCGCGCCCATGACGTGCGACTCACCGTCGCCACCGAAGTCGGTGCGCCGGCGCACCTCCTCGAGGCCCCAGTCCGCACCGGACAGCGCAGCGGAACCGCGGGCACCGCGCAGCGCCGCCTCGGAGGTGATCTCGGTGCTGCGGCGCCGCATGACCCGGTGCCCGTAGACCCGGTCCACGGCCTTGCGCACGGACTCCACGGACTCGGCCACGCCGGGCAGCGAGCCCAGGGCCGCGAGCGGATCGGCGTTCGCGCCTGTCGTACTCATGAGTACGACCCTACGCACCCCGGGCACACGCCCCACGAAGGAGTGGTCTTCTTCACTCCCGCATGCCACACAAAGCCACGGCGCCACTACTCTTGGTGAACATGAAAATTGGTTTCGTCGGGAAGGGCGGCAGTGGCAAAACCACACTGTCCTCCCTGCTCATCCGCCACCTCACGGCCGCCGGCGCGCCGGTCGTCGCCGTCGACGCCGACATCAACCAGCACCTGGGCCCCGCGCTCGGCCTCGCCGAGTCGGAAGCGGGGAAACTGCCCGCGATGGGCGAACAACTGTCCCTGATCAAGGACTATCTGCGCGGCTCCAACCCGCGCATCGCCTCCGCGGACACGATGATCAAGACGACCCCGCCCGGCGAGGGCTCACGGCTGCTGCGGGTGCGCGACCCCAATCCGGTCTACGACGCCTGCGCGCGGCCGGTGGAACTCGACGGCGGCGCCGTCCGTTTGATGGTCACCGGCCCCTTCACGGACGCCGACCTGGGGGTCACCTGCTACCACTCCAAGACGGGAGCGGTGGAACTCTGCCTGAACCACCTGGTGGACGGCCGCGACGAGTACGTCGTGGTCGACATGACAGCGGGCTCCGACTCCTTCGCCTCCGGCCTGTTCACCCGCTTCGACATCACGTTCCTCGTCGCCGAGCCGACCCGGAAGGGGGTCTCCGTCTATCGCCAGTACAAGGAGTACGCCCGCGACTACGGGGTCGTCCTCCAGGTCGTCGGCAACAAGGTGCACAACCAGGACGACGTCGACTTCCTGCGCGCCGAGGTCGGTGACGACCTGCTCGTGACGGTCGGGCACTCGGACTGGGTGCGCTCGATGGAGAAGGGCCGGCCGCCCCGGTTCGACCTCCTGGAGGACGCCAACCGCCGTGCCCTGCGCCTGTTGCACGCGGCCGCCGACGCGACGTACGAGCTGCGCGACTGGGAGCGCTACACACGGCAGATGGTGCACTTCCACCTGAAGAACGCCCAGTCGTGGGGCAACGAGCGCACCGGGGTCGACCTGGCGGCGCAGATCGACCCCGGGTTCGTGCTCGGCGAAGGCGTCACCGCCCACGCGTAGCGGCGTAGGCGTCACGGCCGCCGTATCGCGAGGACCACGAGGCGGCGAGGACTACTGCTTGACCGCCGGCGCCCCGGGCACGCCCTTGGGAGCGGGTGCCGGGCGGGCCGACAGGAAGGACGCCCAGCCCTGCTTGGGGGTCTCGCCGACCTCCAGGGTGCGCAGTCTGGCCAGGGTCTGCGGGTCCTGGGCGTCCAGCCAGTCGGCGAGCTGCCGGAAGGAGACGCAGCGCACCTCGGGCTTGTTGCAGACGTTCTCGATCACCTGGTCGAGGGCCCGCATATAGGTGCCGCCGTTCCAGGACTCGAAGTGGTTGCCGACGACCAGGGGCGCACGGTTGCCGTTGTAGGCACGGTCGAAGCCCTTGAGCAGCCCGTCCCGCATCTGGTCGCCCCAGTACGCGTACATGTCCGGGTCACCCTGGGTCGAGGTGCCGGACTGGTTGACCATGAAGTTGTAGTCCATGGTGAGCTGCTCGTAGGTGTGGCCGGGGAACGGCACGAGCTGCATGGACAGGTCCCACAGGTCTTCCTTCTTCTTGGGCCAGACCTGGTTGTTGACGCCGCTGGTGTCGTAGCGGAAGCCCAGCTCGCGGGCGGCCCGCATGAAGTTCTTCTGACCCTCCAGGCAGGGAGTGCGGGCGCCGATGAGCTCCTTGTCGTAGTCGAAGGGCAGCGGGGCCGTCTTCGTCAGGCCGGCGTTGGTCCTCCAGCTCTTGACGAACTGTTTGGCCTGGGTGATCTCGTCCTTCCACTCGTCGACGGACCACTCGCCGACGCCACCGTCCGGCCCGCAGAAGTGGCCGTTGAAGTGAGTGCCGATCTCGTTGCCCTCCAGCCACGCCAGGCGCAGCTGCTTCACGGTGTCGGAGATGCCCCGCTCGTCGTTGAAGCCGATGTCGGAGCGGCCCGGCGAGTGCTGCGGTGGCTTGTAGAGGTCGCGCTTCTCCTCCGGCAGCATGTACACGCCGCTGAGGAAGTACGTCATCGTCGCGTGGTTCTCCTTGGCGACCTTGCGGAAGTGGGAGAACAGCTTCTGGCTGTCCTCGCCGGACCCGTCCCAGGAGAACACCACGAACTGCGGGGGCTTCTGGCCGGGCTTGAGCCGCTCCGGTCGCGACAGGTGCGGCTGCGCCCCGGTGTACGAGGTGGAGCCGTCGCCGATCAGGCGGAGCACGCTTCCCGGTGCCGGGGCACCCTGGGCCTGCTGTGGGCCGGGCGCCCCTTCGTTCGCGCCGGAGGAACCGGTTCCTGTCCCACAACCTGCCAGCGACGCGGCTACGGCCGCGGCGACCACGGTGCCCGCGGCGATCCTCTGGGTGGCGGCCATGTTCCGCCCACCTTCTTCCTTCTCTCAGTCCAACTCCGATGAGGGCGTTTTCTGGGAATGTGCCGGGTCGAGCCGACAGCGCCGTCAAGGTCGCACGGGGCCGAACGAGAATTAATACGACAAGCCGATGAAATGCTCACATCACTCGCCGGGGTGATTTATTAACCCATTTGCCCGTAAAGTCCACCTAAGCCCTTTACTCTGCATTACTGTCTATTTACCGAACTTTGATTTATCCCGCCGCTGTACGCCGTGACCCCACGGCCGCGACCAGATCCCCGCCATCGACGGGGACCAACCGTTCCGCGACCGCGCTGCCCCGGAGGAGACGGGAACATGTCAGCCAGCGTCCCCACCCGCACCCAAGTCCTCGGCCTCGCCCGGGAGACGACGGCACTCACCGCCGACTCGACCCCGACGAAGCGCCACCACCCACCCCACAGCCCCCCACCGTTGCGGCCCCGCCGCTTCCCCGTCGCGAGCGCCGACCTGTCCGCCTCGGTAGCGGTCTTCCTGATCGCCCTGCCGCTGTCCCTGGGAATCGCGCTCGCCACCGGCGCACCGCTCCAGGCCGGCCTGGTCGCCGCCGCCGTGGGCGGCCTGGTCGCGGGCCGACTCGGCGGCAGCCCGCTCCAGGTCAGCGGCCCGGCCGCCGGACTCACGGTCGTCACCGCCGACCTCATCCACCGCTACGGATGGCGTACGACCTGCGCCATCACCGTGCTCGCCGGGCTCGCCCAACTCGGCCTGGGCTGTCTGCGCGTGGCCCGCACCGCGCTGGCGGTCAGCCCCGCCGTCGTGCACGGCATGCTCGCCGGCATCGGCCTCACCATCGCCGTCGCGCAGCTGCACATCGTCCTCGGCGGCAATCCGCAGAGCTCCGTCCTCGACAACCTGCGCGCGTTGCCCGCCCAGTTGGCCGGACTGCACCCCGCCGCCGTGTCCGTGAGCGCGCTGACCCTCACCCTGCTGCTGCTCTGGCCGCGGATCCCGGGGCGGGCCGGACGCCTGCTGCACCGCATCCCGGCGGCGCTCGTCGCCGTCGCCGGGGCCACCGCCATCGCGACCGTGACCGAACTGACCCTGCCCAGGGTCGACCTGCCGTCCTGGCGCAGTCATGCCCTGGCCGGACTGCCCGAGGGACCGGTCCTCGGTCTGGCCGCCGCGGTGCTCACCACCACCCTGGTGTGCAGCGTGCAGTCGCTGCTCGGCGCGGTCGCCGTGGACAAGCTGGTGGCCGGGACCCCGGGCCTGAGCGCTCAGGTCGGCCGCTCCCGCCTGGACCGGGAACTGCTCGGTCAGGGCGCCGCCAACGTCGTCTCCGGCACACTCGGCGGGCTGCCCGTCGCCGGTGTGGCCGTGCGCAGTTCGGCGAATGTGCAAGCCGGTGCGGTGAGCCGGAACTCCACGATGGTGCACGGCGTTCTCGTAGTGATCGCCGCGCTGCTGATGGTCCCGGTGCTGGAGTTCATCCCGCTCGCCTCGCTCGCCGCCCTGGTGATGGCCGTCGGCATCCAGATGGTGTCCCTGCACCACATCCGCACGGTGACCCGCCACCGAGAAGTGCTGGTGTACGTCGTCACCACACTCGGCGTGGTGTTCCTCGGCGTCCTGGAGGGCGTGGCTATGGGCATCGCCGTGGCCGTCGCCGTCGCCCTGCACCGCCTCACCCACACCCGCATCACGCACGACGAGAAGGAAGGAGTCCATCACGTACACGTACGAGGACAGCTGACGTTCCTCGCGGTGCCGCGGCTCAGCCGAGCCCTGCATCTCGTACCCCAGGGCGCCCACGCCGTCGTGAAGTTGAGCGGTTCGTTCATGGACCACGCGGCGTTCGAGTCCCTCCAGGACTGGCAGAAGACACACACCGCGCAGGGCGGCTCCGCCGAGGTGACCGGCCGCCGCGCCGGGGTCCGGATCGCCGAGCCCACCGGTCCGGCGGGCCGCCGCACCGGCCCGGGGCTCGACGGGACCGACGAGCCGGACGGGATCGACGACATCGACGGGACCGACAGGACCGACAGGACCGAGGGGTCGGCCTTCTGCCGCTGCCGCCCATGGACCCCTTGGCGCAACCACCAGTGCGAGAGCCCGCAGTCCCCCCGGTCACCCGACGGACACACGTCCGGAGCACTCGGCGAAGATCCAGGCGGGGCATCGGGCCGCCTGCCGGGCGAACCCCCCTCCGGGGAGCCGGGCGGAGACGCGCACGAAACTCGGGGCACACACCAAAACAGAGCACCGAGCACACACCAGGACGGAGCTCCGGGCGGACACCCGGACGGAACCCCGGACCAGCGCCCGCACGGAACCCCGGGCGCACACCTCGAACGACGCCCAGACAGACGCCGGGACGCACCCCCGGACGCACACTCGGACGGCCCCCAGGACGGACCCCCCGCGAGTTCCTCCGCGCCCGACCCGAGCGAGCACCAACTGATGCGAGGCATCAGCGCGTTCCAGCGCAACACCGCGCCCCGGGTGCGGGGCGAGCTGGCCCGGCTGGCCCGCGAGGGTCAGCGCCCCGCCCAGCTCTTCCTCACCTGTGCCGACTCGCGCCTCGTCACCTCGATGATCACCTCCAGTGGTCCGGGCGACCTCTTCGTGGTGCGCAACGTGGGCAACCTCGTGCCGCTGCCCGGCGAGGAGGGCGGGGACGACTCGGTGGCGGCCGCTATCGAGTACGCGGTGGACGTGCTGAAGGTGCGCTCCATCACGGTGTGCGGGCACTCCGGCTGCGGGGCCATGCAGGCGCTGCTCGACGCCGAGCCGGGCGAAGCCCGAACACCGCTGAAGCGCTGGCTGCGACACGGTCGGCCGAGCCTGGAGCGCATGGCCGAAGGCATCCGGCCCGCGGCCCGGCTGTCCGGGCGCCGGCCCGCCGACGCGGTCGAGCAGCTCTGTCTGACCAACGTCGTCCAGCAGCTGGAGCACCTGCGCGCGCACGAGTCGGTGACCCGGGCCCTGCGGGAGGGAGCGCTGGAGCTGCACGGGATGTACTTCCACGTGGGCGAGGCGCAGGCGTATCTGCTCACGGAGACCGGCGGAGACGGCGTGTTCGACCACGTGGGGACGGCGGACCTGTCCGCCTGACCCCGGCACGTGAACCAAAAGAGGTGTGCGGCCCCGGTCGGCATGGGGCCGCACACCCCCGCGGGCGCGGCCACGCCCGAGCCGGAGCACCTCGCGGGCGACGCCCAGCCTCGCCCCCTCCTCGCTCCCGTCCACGGTCCGTCCTCGCCCCCTCCCCGCTCCCGTCCACGGTCCGTCCTCGCCCCCCTCCCCGCTCCCGTCCCCGCTCCCGTCCTCGCCCCCCTCCCCGCTCCCGTCCCCGCTCCCGTCCTCTCCCCTCCTCCCTCCCGTCATCGCTCCCGTCATCGGTTTCGTCATCGTTCCCGTCCTCGCCCCGCTCGCACCCCGCCCCCATGCGCCCTTCCGCCCGGCCCGAAGCCCGAAAGACGTTGCGGCGACTGAACTCCGCCGTGTCGGTGTCCGTGGGTACGGGTGACCTCGGCCGCAGCACCTCTCCACACAGGTCTAAACCAATTTCCGGGCGGCCCTTGTCATCGGACCCCCACGTCTGATGAGGTGTGGTCTGGGACACAACGGACACCCTTCGAAAGGGAGATGTCGTGAGCAACGAAAGCCTGGCCAACCTGCTCAAGGAAGAGCGCAGGTTCGCGCCACCCGCCGACCTGGCCGCGCACGCCAATGTCACCGCGGAGGCGTACGAACAGGCCAAGGCTGACCGGCTCGGCTTCTGGGCCGAGCAGGCCCGGCGGCTGGCCTGGGCCAAGGAGCCGACGGAGACGCTGGACTGGTCGAACCCGCCGTTCGCCAAGTGGTTCAAGGACGGCGAGCTCAACGTCGCGTACAACTGCGTCGACCGCCATGTCGAGGCCGGACACGGCGACCGGGTCGCCATCCACTTCGAGGGCGAGCCGGGCGACAGCCGCGCCCTCACCTACGCCGAGCTCAAGGACGAGGTCTCCAAGGCGGCGAACGCCCTGCTGGAGCTGGGCGTCCGCAAGGGCGACCGGGTCGCCGTCTACATGCCGATGATCCCCGAGACCGCGATCGCGATGCTGGCCTGCGCCCGTATCGGCGCCGCGCACTCGGTCGTCTTCGGCGGCTTCTCGGCGGACGCGCTGGCCACCCGTATCCAGGACGCCGACGCCAAGGTCGTGATCACCTCCGACGGCGGCTGGCGGCGCGGCAAGCCGTCCGCACTGAAGCCGGCCGTGGACGACGCCGTCGCGCGCGTGGACAACGTGGAGCACGTGCTCGTCGTACGGCGCACCGGCCAGGAGGTCGCCTGGAACGACGAGCTGGACGTGTGGTGGCACGAGATCGTCGAGCGGCAGTCCGCCGAGCACACGCCGGAGGCGTTCGAGGCCGAGCAGCCGCTGTTCATCCTCTACACGTCCGGCACGACGGGTAAGCCGAAGGGCATCCTGCACACCTCCGGCGGCTACCTCACGCAGGCCGCCTACACCCACCACGCCGTCTTCGACCTGAAGCCGGAGACGGACGTGTACTGGTGCACCGCCGACGTCGGCTGGGTCACCGGACACTCGTACATCGTCTACGGCCCGCTGGCGAACGGCGCGACCCAGGTCATGTACGAGGGCACGCCCGACACTCCGCACCAGGGCCGCTTCTGGGAGATCGTGCAGAAGTACGGGGTGACGATCCTGTACACGGCGCCGACCGCCATCCGTACGTTCATGAAGTGGGGCGACGACATCCCCGCGAAGTTCGACCTGAGCAGCCTGCGCGTGCTCGGATCCGTCGGCGAGCCCATCAACCCCGAGGCCTGGATCTGGTACCGCAAGCACATCGGCGCGGACCGGACGCCCATCGTCGACACCTGGTGGCAGACGGAGACCGGCGCGATGATGATCTCCCCGCTGCCGGGCGTGACGGAGACCAAGCCGGGGTCCGCGCAGCGCGCGCTGCCCGGCATCTCGGCGACCGTCGTCGACGACGAGGCCAAGGAGGTGCCGAACGGCGGCGGCGGCTACCTCGTCCTCACCGAGCCGTGGCCGTCGATGCTGCGCACCATCTGGGGTGACGACCAGCGGTTCCTCGACACGTACTGGTCGCGCTTCGAGGGCAAGTACTTCGCCGGTGACGGTGCGAAGAAGGACGACGACGGGGACATCTGGCTGCTGGGCCGCGTCGACGACGTGATGCTCGTGTCCGGCCACAACATCTCCACCACCGAGGTCGAGTCGGCGCTCGTCTCGCATCCGGCGGTCGCCGAGGCGGCCGTGGTCGGCGCGGCGGACGAGACGACCGGTCAGGCCATCGTCGCCTTCGTCATCCTGCGCGGCACGGCGAACGCCGAGGACGAGGGCCTGGTCGCCGAGTTGCGCAACCACGTCGGCGCCACCCTCGGCCCGATCGCCAAGCCGAAGCGGGTCCTGCCGGTGGCGGAGCTGCCGAAGACCCGCTCGGGCAAGATCATGCGCCGGCTGCTGCGGGACGTCGCGGAGAACCGCCAGCTGGGTGATGTCACCACGCTCACGGACTCCACGGTCATGGACCTGATCCAGTCGAAGCTTCCGGCGGCGCCGAGCGAGGACTGAGGACGTTCCCGGGGCGCCCGGCAGCACACCGGGCGCCCCCTATGTCCGTAGAGTGGCATTTGCCGATGTAATGGTCGGGTAAACTGGCGCCATAAGGGCGTGCCGGGAAGTCTGGTCGGCAACGCCGTCGGCGACCCCGTGCGACGGCTGTCAGCAAGCCGTACCGACCCGGAGGTCCGCGCCGTGGCCGCGCCCAGCACCAACACCCGCAAGGTCCTCGGGCGGCTTTCCCTCTCCGAGCGGAACTTCGTCGCGAACGCCCTGCGTACCGAGACGGTCGGCGGTGTGCTGCTGCTCGTCGCCGCGATCGCCGCGCTGATCTGGGCGAACATCCCGGCGCTGCACGACAGTTACCTCAGCGTCAGCCACTTCCACTTCGGCCCCGAGGCCCTCGGCCTGCACCTGTCCGTCGCGCACTGGGCCGCCGACGGACTCCTCGCGATCTTCTTCTTCGTCGCCGGCATCGAGCTCAAACGCGAGCTCGTCGCCGGTGACCTGCGCGACCCCAGGGCGGCCGCCCTGCCCGTGGCCGCCGCGCTCTGCGGGATGGTGGTGCCCGCCCTCGTCTACACCCTGACGAACCTCGTCGGCGGCGGCTCCACGGACGGCTGGGCGGTCCCCACCGCCACCGACATCGCGTTCGCGCTGGCCGTGCTGGCGGTCATCGGTACGTCGCTGCCCAGCGCCCTGCGCGCCTTCCTGCTCACCCTCGCCGTCGTCGACGACCTGTTCGCGATCCTGATCATCGCGGTCTTCTTCACCGAGCGGATCGACTTCGCCGCACTCGGCGGTGCCGTCGTCGGCCTCGCCGTCTTCTGGCTGCTGCTGCGCAAGGGCGTACGCGGCTGGTACGTGTACGTCCCGCTCGCCGTGGTGATCTGGGGGCTGATGTACAACAGCGGCGTGCACGCCACCATCGCCGGCGTGGCGATGGGCCTGATGCTGCGCTGCACCACCCGGGAGGACGAGCCACGCTCCCCCGGCGAGCAGGTCGAGCACTTCGTGCGTCCTCTGTCGGCGGGACTGGCCGTGCCGCTGTTCGCGCTGTTCAGCGCCGGTGTGGTGGTCTCCGGAAGCGCGCTCGGGGACGTCTTCACCAAGCCGGAGACCCTGGGTGTCGTCCTGGGGCTCGTCGTCGGCAAGGCGGTCGGCATCTTCGGCGGCACCTGGCTGACCGCCCGCTTCACCCGGGCCTCCCTCAGCGACGACCTGGCCTGGCCCGACGTGTTCGCCGTCGCCACGCTCGCCGGTATCGGCTTCACCGTCTCGCTGCTCATCGGCGAGCTCGCCTTCGACGGCGACGCCGTCCTGACGGACGAGGTCAAGGCCGCCGTCCTCACCGGCTCACTGATCGCGGCGACCCTGGCGACCGTGCTGCTGAAGCTGCGCAACGCCAAGTACCGCAGGCTGTGCGAGAACGAGGAGCGCGACGACGACCTCGACGGTGTCCCGGACATCTACGAGGAGGACGACCCCGCGTACCACCTGCGCATGGCCCGGATCCACGAGCGCAAGGCCGCCGACCACCGCCGGATGGCCCAGGAGATGGCGGCGGCACGGCACGGGCTTGCCGAAGTGGCGGGCGGGGCAGGCGAGGATGACGAGGGTCCGGCATGATCTGACGGGACGGTACAAAAGAGCGGGACCGTACGCGGTCGGACAGACGTCGGACAGACTCTGCACAGACGTCGTTCGTACGAGCGGCGGACCGCACGCAGGAACACGCAGACACACGCAGACACAGGGAGACCGCGATGAGCGCACCCGACGGCAGCCCGGTCGGCGCCGAACGCAGCATCGGCCAGCTGTTCGCCTCGGCGACGACCGACATGTCGGCGCTGGTGCACGACGAGATCGCGCTGGCGAAGGCCCAGCTGAAGCAGGACGTCAAGAAGGGCCTGACGAGCGGTGGCGCGTTCTCCCTGGCCGCCGTGCTCCTGCTGTTCTCGCTGCCGATGCTGAACTTCGCCCTCGCGTACGGCATCCGGACCTGGAGCGGCTGGAACCTCGCGATCTGCTTCGTGCTGTCCTTCGCCGCGAACGTCCTCGTGGCGGCCGCGCTGGCCCTGATCGGCATCGTCTTCGCGAAGAAGACGCAGCGGAGCAAGGGCCCGCAGAAGGTCGCCGCCTCCATGAAGGAGACGGCTGGCGTCCTGCAGAAGGCCAAGCCGCACCCGCGCCCGGCGACCCCGGCGCTGGAGGACCGGACGCCCGCCGCCATCGAGGCTGTGGCACGCTCGACCTCATGACGGACCCCGCGACACCCTCGGCGCAGCCCAGCTCGGTCGTACGCTCGCCCCTGCCCGGTGGTCGCGAGGTGACGCACCGGGACGTCGCCGCCAACGGCGCCCGCTTCCACATCGCGGAGCTGGGCGACGGCCCCCTGGTCATGCTCGTGCACGGCTTCCCGCAGTTCTGGTGGACCTGGCGGCACCAGCTGGTCGCGCTGGCCGACGCGGGTTTCCGGGCCGTCGCGATGGACCTGCGCGGCGTCGGCGGCAGCGACCGCACGCCGCGCGGCTACGACCCCGCCAACCTCGCTCTGGACATCACCGGTGTGATCCGCTCGCTCGGCGAGCCGGACGCCGCGCTGGTCGGCCACGGCCTCGGCGGCTATCTGTCGTGGACGGCGGCCGTGATGCGCCCGAAGCTCGTACGGCGCCTCGCGGTCGCCTCGATGCCGCACCCCCGGCGCTGGCGCTCCGCGATGCTCTCCGACGTCAGGCAGACGGCGGCGAGTTCCTACGTCTGGGGGTTCCAGCGGCCCTGGATCCCGGAGCGGCAGCTCACCGCCGACGACGGCGCCCTGGTCGGCCGGCTGATCCGGGACTGGTCCGGGCCGCGCCTGCCGGACGACGAGGCGGTGGAGACGTACCGCCGCGCCCTCTGCATCCCCTCCACGGCACACTGCGCCATCGAGCCGTACCGGTGGATGGTGCGCTCCCTCGCCCGGCCGGACGGCATCCAGTTCAACCGCCGTATGAAGCGGCCGGTGCGCGTGCCGACCCTGCACCTGCACGGCTCGCTCGACCCGGTGATGCGCACCCGTAGCGCCGCGGGCTCCGGTGAGTACGTCGAAGCGCCCTACCGGTGGCGGCTGTTCGACGGTCTCGGACACTTCCCGCACGAGGAGGATCCGGTCGCTTTCTCGACCGAACTGGTCAACTGGCTGAAGGATCCGGAACCCGATCGGTGACCGCGCCACCACGCCCGGTACCGGAATCTGAACACCTGTCCTACGAACAGCCAATTGCCTGGCGCATAGGCCAATTGGGCGCCTCCGAGGCGGTTATCGACCTTGGGGCAGGGGCAGACGTCGGGGTATGGGCTGGACGCACGACTACAGTGACGCAGCACGCGACCGCCGCTCGGCCGGTGGTCTGAGCTCCCACCAGAGGGGCACCCCGCAACTCGCGGGGGCGGACCCCAGGGTGGGGATCCCGCGCATCCTGCGCCGTAGGGCCCGCTGGGTCTCGGTGCGTCTGCGCCATCCGCGCGGCTGACGCGGCGCGGGCCAGGCCGGCCTACAGCGCGCAGCTGTCGGTGCCCACCTGCTGGTTCGCACTCCGTCCCTTGGCGATGTCCTGCCGGATCTCGTCGACGGTCAGCGCGTACCCCGTGTCGGCGTCGTCCAGCGACTTCGCGAACACCACGCCGTACACCTTGCCGTCGGGCGTGAGCAGCGGGCCGCCGGAGTTGCCCTGGCGGACGGTCGCGTAGAGCGAGTAGACGTCGCGGCGCACGGTGCCGTGGTGGTAGATGTCCGGCCCGTTGGCCGAGATGCGCCCCCGCACGCGCGCGGCACGCACGTCGTACGAGCCGTTCTCCGGGAAGCCCGCGACGATCGCGCTGTCCCCGCTCGCCGCGTCCGCGGACGAGAACTTCAGGGCGGGCGCTTCGAGATCCGGTACGTCGAGTACGGCGATGTCGCGCTGCCAGTCGTACAGGACGACCGTGGCGTCGTACCGCCTGCCCTCGCCGCCGATCTGGACGGTGGGCTCGTCGACGCCGCCGACGACGTGGGCGTTGGTCATCACACGGCGGTCGCCGAAGACGAAGCCGGTGCCCTCCAGTACCTTGCCGCAGCTCTCGGCGGTGCCGGTGACCTTGACGATGGAACGCTGGGCGCGCAGGGCGACCGCGCTGTTCGCGAGGGCCGGATCCGGGGGCTGCACGTCGGTGATCGGCTCGTTCGCGAACGGGCTGAAGACCTGCGGGAAGCCGTTCTGCGCGAGGACCGAGGAGAAGTCGGCGAACCAGGTGTCGGCCTGGGCGGGCAATGCCCGGGAGACACCGAGGAGCACCTTGGAGCTGCGGACCTCCTTGCCGAGCGTCGGCAGGGTGGTGCCGGCCAGCGCCGAGCCGATCAGCCAGGCGACCAGCAGCATGGCGACGACGTTGACGAGGGCGCCGCCCGTCGCGTCCAGCGCGCGGGCCGGGGACCAGGTGATGTACCGCCGCAGCTTGTTGCCGAGGTGGGTGGTCAGGGCCTGCCCGACGGAGGCGCAGACGATGACGACGACCACCGCGACGACGGCGGCCGTGGTGCTGACCTCCGAGTTGTCGGTCAACCAGTCCCAGATGACGGGCAATACGTAGACGGCGACGAGACCGCCGCCCAGGAAGCCGATCACCGACAGGATGCCGACGACGAATCCCTGGCGATAGCCGACGATCGCGAACCACACGGCCGCGACCAGCAGCAGGATGTCCAGCACGTTCACCGCTTCAGGCCTCGCCTCAACACTTTCGGGTCACTCCAGACGGCCGCGGTAGGTCCGGGGGTCGTCCCCCGGATGGACACAGCACGGTGGACACCCTGTCATGACCGCCAGTCGAGTGGCACTGTCTTCTCGCGGTCCCAGGGGCGCTCCCAGCCCGCGTAGTGGAGCAGGCGGTCGATCACGCCCGCCGTGAAGCCCCACACCAGGGCCGATTCGACCAGGAATGCCGGACCTCGGTGACCGCTGGGGTGGACGGTGGTGGCGCGGTTTCCGGGGTCCGTGAGATCCGCCACGGGGACCGTGAAGACCCGGGCCGTCTCGTTCGGGTCGACGACCCCGACCGGGCTCGGCTCACGCCACCAGCCCAGCACCGGGGTGACGACGAAGCCGCTGACCGGGATGTACAGCTTGGGCAGCACGCCGAAGAGCTGGACACCGCCGGGGTCGAGGCCGGTCTCCTCCTCGGCCTCGCGCAGGGCGGCGCGCAGCGGCCCGTCGGCCTTCGGGTCGCCGTCCTCCGGGTCCAGGGCACCGCCGGGGAAGGAGGGTTGCCCGGCATGGGAGCGCAGCGAGCTGGACCGCTCCATCAGCAGCAGTTCGGGACCACGCTCCCCGTCGCCGAAGAGGATGAGAACGGCGGACTGCCGGCCCGCGCCGTTCTCCGGCGGCAGGAAGCGGCTCAGCTGAAGCGGCTCGACCGTCTCGACGGCGTGCACCACCGGGTCGAGCCACCCCGGCAGCCCGCTCTTGCTGAGCGCCACCGGCCCATCCTGCGTATCACTCGCCCGCGTCATCGCCACCCCCGTCGTCCTGCCTGCTCCAACGCACCACGACCCGCGAATCGTTCCGGGCGCTCCGACAGCTGCGACAGTTCTGAACATTCGGGATATTTCCGATACATCGGATGCTCCGGGCCGTGCGGACGGTCCGCGCCGTGCGGGCGCTCCGGCCCGCACGGTCGGCCCGTCGCCCTCTCGCCGGCCGCCCGCAGCCCCGGGTGACGAGCTCGGCGGCGGTCGCCCGCCCGCCCCCGCCGAACGCCGGCTCCCCGTCAGTCGGCAGCCCCGTTCGGCACTCCCGGCGTCCCGGCCGACACTCACGCCGTCCCGACCGGCGCTCCCGCCGTACCGCTCGCCGCTCCTGCCGTCCCGTTCGTCGTCTCCTCATCCGGCCCCCAGCGGCGGGGCCGGCCTGCCGCCCGCGTCCAGGTAGGACTGCGGGGGCTTCAGGCGCTGGCCCGGGTAGCCGCCCTTCTCGTACTTGAGGAGCTTCTTCGCCTTCTCCGGGTCCGTCTCACCCTCGCCGTACGCCGGGCAGAGCGGGGCGATGGGGCAGGCACCGCAGGCGGGCTTGCGGGCGTGGCAGATCCGGCGGCCGTGGAAGATCACGTGGTGCGAGAGCATCGTCCACTCGCTCTTGGGGAAGAGCGCGCCGACGGCGGCCTCGATCTTGTCCGGCTCGCTCTCGTCGGTCCACTGCCAGCGCTTCACCAGGCGCTGGAAATGCGTGTCCACGGTGATGCCGGGGCGCCCGAAAGCGTTGCCCAGCACGACGAAGGCGGTCTTGCGGCCAACGCCGGGCAGCTTGACGAGATCCTCGAGCCGGCCCGGGACCTCGCCGCCGAACTGCTCGGCCAGTGCCTTCGAGAGGCCTATCACCGACCGGGTCTTGGCCCGGAAGAAGCCCGTGGGACGGAGGATCTCCTCGACCTCCTCGGGGTTGGCGACCGCCAGGTCCTCGGGGGTGGGGTACTTGGCGAACAGGGCGGGCGTGGTCTGGTTGACCCGGAGGTCCGTGGTCTGGGCGGACAGGACCGTGGCGACCAGCAGTTGGAAGGGGTTCTCGAAGTCCAGCTCGGGGTGGGCGTAGGGATAGACCTCGGCGAGCTCGCGGTTGATCCGGCGGGCGCGGCGGACGAGCGAGGTGTGGGACTCGGCCTTCGCGGGCTTGACGGCGGCCTTCTTCACCGGATCCGCTGTCACTGCCTTTTTGGTCTTTACCGCCTTTGTTGCTTTCGTCGCCTTTGCCGCCTTCGCCGTTTTCTCACCGCCGCTGGACTCCTGTTCGCCCACAGCGGAATCACGCCGTACAACCACCCGTCCAGCCCCCTTGGCCTGTGCTCTCACCGGCGATTTGGACACCCGGCCAGCCTAAAGCCCGGCACCGACATCCGCCTCGGACCTCGAAGATCGGCCCCCAATTGGCCCCCTGCCGCTTACCTCGGGACACGTGTGCGGCATCCTTGTGACAGATCACACTGTTTGGACCGTCCGGCAAAACGGGGAACACGGTCCCCTGGTACACCGGGGAGCAAGATCCCCTGAGCAGGTCGACAAGGAGAGAACTCGTGGACGACGTTCTGCGGCGCAACCCGCTCTTCGCGGCACTCGACGACGAGCAGGCCGCGGAGCTGCGCGCCTCCATGAGTGAGGTGACCCTGGCACGCGGCGACTCCCTCTTCCACGAGGGCGACCCGGGCGACCGGCTCTACGTGGTCACCGAGGGCAAGGTCAAGCTGCATCGCACCTCCCCCGACGGCCGCGAGAACATGCTCGCGGTGGTCGGCCCCAGCGAGCTCATCGGTGAGCTGTCGCTCTTCGACCCGGGCCCTCGCACGGCGACGGCCACCGCGCTGACCGAGGTCAAGATGCTCGGCCTCGGCCACGGCGACCTCCAGCCCTGGCTGAACGCCCGCCCCGAGGTGGCCACCGCGCTGCTGCGCGCCGTCGCCCGCCGGCTGCGCAAGACCAACGACGCCATGTCCGACCTGGTCTTCTCGGACGTCCCGGGCCGTGTGGCCCGCGCCCTGCTGGACCTCTCCCGGCGCTTCGGCGTGCAGTCCGAGGAAGGCATCCACGTCGTCCACGACCTGACGCAGGAGGAACTGGCCCAGCTCGTCGGCGCCTCGCGCGAGACGGTCAACAAGGCGCTCGCCGACTTCGCCCAGCGCGGCTGGCTCCGGCTGGAGGCACGCGCGGTGATCCTGCTGGACGTGGAGCGACTGGCGAAGCGTTCGCGCTGACCCTGCTGACGCACGGCGACCGTCAGCCACCGGCGGACGGTCGCCCCACCCGTCGAAAACCAGCCGCGCCTACCCGCATCCCCCGGGCACAGTGAACGCATGACCGAAACCGTTCACCGCCCGGGGCTGGACGCGCAGGGCTACATCGCGCGCGAAGGCTCCCTCGCGCGCGTGCCGCACGGCTACCGGCCCGTCGTCGCCGCGGCCCGGGACCGGCTGCCGAAGGTGTTCGGGGCGCGGCTGCACAGCGCGTACCTCTACGGGTCGATTCCGCGGGGCACCGCGCGCATGGGACGCAGCGACCTGGATCTGCTCGTCGTGCTGCACGAGGAGCCGACCGACGCGGACCGGGCGCGGGCGCGAGCATTCGACGAGACGCTCGACCAGGAGTTTCCGCAGATCGACGGGGGCGGCACGCTGCTCGTCGGCCGGGAGCGGGTGCTGAGCGAACTGGAGCGCCACGACCTCGGCTGGTTCCTCGCGTGCCTGTGCACCCCGCTCCTGGGCGAGGACCTCGCCGCCCGCCTGCCGCGCTACCGCCCCGACCCGCTGCTCGCCCGCGAGACGAACGGGGACCTGGCCCTCTTCCTGCCTCGCTGGCGGGAGCGGATCGCCACCGCCGAGGACACCGAGGCGGCCCGGCGGCCCCTCGTCCGCTTCATGTCCCGACACCTGGTCCGCACCGGCTTCACCCTCGTCATGCCCCGCTGGAACGGCTGGACCAGCGACCTGCGCGAGATGGCCGAGGCGTTCGGCGGCTACTACCCCGGGCGGGCCGAGCAGCTGCGGGCCGCGGCGGTGCGCGGGTACGAGCCGACCGGCGCCCCGGACGTCCTGCGGTCGTACGTCGACGACCTCGGCCCGTGGCTCGCCGAGGAGTACGCGCGCGTGCACGGCATCAAGGCGCCCAGGCCCGACTGAGGCCCGGACCCCACTGGTGGGCTCGTGCACCGGCCGGCTAGATGAGCCCGTGCTCCTCCAGGTACTCCAGCTGCGCCCGCACCGACAACTCCGCCGCCGGCCACAGCGACCGGTCGACGTCCGCGTACACCTGCGCGACGACCTCGGCCGGCCGGCGGTGGCCGTTCTCGACGGCCGTCTCCACCTGGGCGAGCCGGTGGGCACGGTGCGCGAGATAGAACTCGACGGCGCCCTGGGCGTCCTCCAGGACGGGCCCGTGGCCCGGCAGCACCGTGTGGACGCCGTCGTCGACCGTGAGCGACCTGAGCCGCCGCAGGGAGTCCAGGTAGTCACCCAGCCGGCCGTCGGGGTGCGCCACCACCGTCGTACCGCGACCCAGGATCGTGTCGCCGGTCAGGACGGCCCGGTCGGCCGGGAGATGGAAGCAGAGGGAGTCCGCGGTGTGGCCGGGGGTCTGTACGACCCTCAGTTCCAGGCCGCCGACCTCGATCACGGCTCCGGACCCCAGCCCCTCGTCGCCCAGCCGCAGCGCCGGGTCCAGGGCCCGTACCTTCGTGCCCGTCAGCTCGGCGAAGCGGGCGGCGCCCTCGGCGTGGTCGGGGTGGCCGTGCGTCAGCAGGGTCAGCGCGACGCGTCTGCCGGCCTTCTCGGCCGTGTCCACGACCGAGCGCAGGTGACCGTCGTCGAGCGGGCCCGGGTCGACCACGACGGCCAGTTCGGAGTCGGGCTCGGCGAGGATCCAGGTGTTCGTGCCGTCCAGGGTCATCGCGGAGGCGTTGGGCGCCAGGACGTTGAAGGACCGCGCGGTGGCCGGCCCGGAGAGGACCCCGCCGCGCGGCTGGCCGGGAAGGGCTGCTGCGTCCGTCATTCGGGGGCTCCACCGGTCGGGATGTGCTTGGTGAACTCGTCGTGGCCGGGCCAGGAGAGCACGATGTCGCCGTTCTCCAGACTCGCGCGGGCCAGCACCGGCGTCAGGTCGCGACCCGGCGCGGCAGCGAGTGTCGCGGCGGCGGTCGGGTACGGGAGCAACTGACGCAGGGTCGCCACGGTGGGCGGCATCATCAGCAGCTCACCCTTGTCGTACGCGTCCGCCGCCTCCCGCGGCCGGATCCACACCGTGCGGTCGGCCTCCGTGGAGGCGTTGCGGGTGCGCTGGCCCTCGGGAAGAGCGGCGACGAAGAACCAGGTGTCGTAACGGCGGGACTCGAACTCCGGGGTGATCCAGCGGGTCCAGGCGCCGAGGAGATCGGAGCGCAGGACCAGGCCACGGCGGTCGAGGAACTCGGCGAAGGACAGGTCGCGGGCGACGAGGGCCGCACGGTCGGTCTCCCAGTCGTCGCCCGTGGTGTCGCCGACCACCGTCTCGGGGCTCGGTCCGGCGAGCAGGACGCCTGCCTCCTCGTACGTCTCCCGTACGGCCGCGCAGACGATCGCCTGGGCCGCCTTCTCGTCGACGCCGAGCCGGTCGGCCCACCACACGCGCGTGGGGCCCGCCCAGCGGACGAGGTGGTCGTCGTCACGGGCGTCGACGCCACCGCCCGGGTACGCGTACGCGCCTCCGGCGAAGGCCATGGAGGCGCGTCTGCGCAGCATGTGCACGGCGGGGCCGTCGGCGGTGTCCTTCAGGAGCATGACGGTGGCCGCGCGCCGGGGGGTCACCGGCGTGATCGTGCCCTCCGTGAGCGCACGGATGCGCTCCGGCCAGTCCGCGGGAAACCACTGCCCATTCGCCTGCCCATTCGCCATGGGCGGAGGCTATCCCGTAGCGCGCGGATGTTCGAGAGGCACGATCACGGGCCCCGGGGGAAGGCCGCCGAGGAGCCTCGGTAGGCCCTGGGAACGCCCGGGCAAAGCCCGCGGACCTGCCGCGGACCTGCCGCGGACTTCCCACGGAGGCCCCACGGACCTCGCACGGATCTCCCGCGGATGTCCAGCCTCCGCCGACCTCCCGCGGATGCCCCACAGCCGCCTCCCACGGAGTCCCGCAGTCGTCCGGCGGGGCTCCCGGGAGCGGTTACGCGTGCGTCAGCTCCACCTGGATCTCGACCTCCACCGGCGCGTCCAGCGGCAGCACCGCCACGCCGACCGCGCTGCGCGCGTGCACGCCCTTCTCGCCGAGCACCTCGGCCAGCAGCTCACTGGCGCCGTTGACGACACCGGGCTGGCCGGTGAAGTCGGACGCCGAGGCCACGAAGCCGACGACCTTCACCACGCGCGCGATGCGGTCCAGGTCGCCGGTGACGGACTTCACGGCGGCCAGCGCGTTCAGCGCGCAGGTTCGGGCCAGTCCCTTGGCCTCCTCCGCGGTGACCTCCGCGCCCACCTTGCCGGTGACCGGAAGCTTGCCCTCCACCATCGGGAGCTGGCCGGCGGTGTACACGTACACGCCGGACTGCACGGCCGGCTGGTACGCGGCCAGCGGCGGCACTACCTCCGGCAGGGTCAGGCCCAGTTCGGCGAGCCTCGCCTCGACCGCGCTCACGCCTGCCGCTCCCGCTTCAGGTAGGCCACGAGCTGCTCGGGGTTGTTCGGCCCGGGCACGA
Source organism: Streptomyces sp. NPDC059582 (assembly GCF_042735715.1). Taxonomy (NCBI): domain Bacteria; kingdom Bacillati; phylum Actinomycetota; class Actinomycetes; order Kitasatosporales; family Streptomycetaceae; genus Streptomyces; species Streptomyces sp. NPDC059582. The sequence goes on along the minus strand of NZ_JBHWCC010000006.1, from coordinate 69,744 downwards.
CCTGGACGAGCTCCCAGCCGTCCTCGCCCCAGGTGTCCAGAATCTGCTTCGTGGCATGGACGAGCAGCGGCACGGTTGCGTATTCCCACTTGGTCATGTGGGCGACTGTATCCGCTGTGGTCGGTGGGACGGACGGCCGACCACGACCCGCGCCGCACCTGGGCCGAGGGACCGACCGGCACCCCGTCCCCACCGGCGGCAAGGGCCGCCCGCGCCCGGCCGGGACGCCGCGCGTCACGCCGTCCCCCCACCTGCCGACCAGTCGCCGAGTGGCCGACCGGCGTCCCGCCGGGCCCGGGCCATGTGGCCGAGTCTCGCCCCTCTTGTCCACAGCCTGCCGGTTGGCTCGGGCGCGGACTGGTTACGCTCGAAGACGTGAGCAGGCTCCAGGTCGTCAGCGGCAAGGGCGGGACCGGAAAGACGACGGTCGCCGCCGCACTCGCGCTGGCCCTCGCGACCGAGGGGAAGCGGACGCTTCTCGTCGAGGTCGAGGGCCGGCAGGGCATCGCGCAGCTCTTCGAGACGGAGGCGCTGCCCTACGAGGAGCGGAAGATCGCCGTCGCTCCGGGGGGCGGGGAGGTGTTCGCCCTCGCCATCGACCCCGAGCTGGCCCTTCTGGACTACCTCCAGATGTTCTACAAACTCGGGGGCGCGGGGCGGGCGCTGAAGAAACTCGGCGCGATCGACTTCGCCACCACCATCGCGCCCGGCCTCAGAGACGTACTTTTGACCGGTAAGGCGTGCGAGGCGGTGCGCAGGAAGGACCGCAGCGGACGGTTCATCTACGACTACGTCGTCATGGACGCGCCCCCGACGGGCCGCATCACCCGCTTCCTCAACGTCAACGACGAGGTGGCGGGCCTGGCGAGGATCGGGCCGATACACAATCAGGCGCAGGCCGTGATGCGGGTGCTGAAGTCGGCGGAGACTGCCGTGCACCTGGTGACGCTGCTGGAGGAGATGCCCGTCCAGGAGACCGCCGACGGCATCGCGGAGCTGCGGGCCGCCAGGCTGCCGGTGGGGCGGATCATCGTGAACATGGTGCGGCCCGAGGTGTTGGACGCGGCCGACCTGGAACTCGTACGGACGGTGCCGCGCACCGCCCTGGCGCGCACGCTGTCCGGCGCCGGGCTCGGCGGCGCCCGGCGCGGCGGGAACGCCGAACGGCTGGTGGACCCGCTGCTCGCGCAGGCCGAGGAGTACGCCGAGCGGCACGCCCTGGAACACGAGCAGCGCGCCGTCCTGGGCGAGCTGGACCTGCCGCTGCACGAATTGCCGCTGCACGCCGAGGGCATGGACCTGGCGGGACTGTACGAACTGGCCACCGAGCTGCGGAAGCAGGGGATGTCATGAGCCCGGACCCGACGCCCGCGCAGGACACCGCGCGTCGCCTCTCCCCGGCGCGCCTGCTCGACGTCGATCCGCTGCTCGACGACCCGGGGACCCGCATCGTCGTCTGCTGCGGCTCGGGCGGGGTCGGGAAGACCACCACCGCGGCGGCGCTGGGCCTGCGGGCGGCCGAGCGGGGCCGCAAGGTGGTCGTCCTCACCATCGACCCGGCCCGTCGGCTGGCCCAGTCGATGGGCATCGACTCGCTCGACAACACCCCGCGGCGGGTCAAGGGCGTCGAGGGGAGCGGCGAGCTGCACGCCATGATGCTCGACATGAAGCGCACCTTCGACGAGGTCGTCGAGGCGCACGCGGACCGGGAGCGGGCGGCCACGATCCTGAACAACCCCTTCTACCAGTCGCTCTCGGCGGGCTTCGCGGGCACGCAGGAGTACATGGCGATGGAGAAGCTCGGGCAGCTGCGGGCCCGGGACGAATGGGACCTGATCGTCGTCGACACGCCGCCGTCCCGCTCGGCGCTCGACTTCCTCGACGCGCCGAAGCGGCTGGGGTCCTTCCTGGACGGGCGGCTGATCCGGCTGCTGACCGCGCCGGCGAAGCTGGGCGGCCGTGCGGGCATGAAGTTCCTGAACGTCGGGATGTCGATGATGACCGGCACCCTCGGCAAGCTGCTGGGCGGTCAGCTGCTGAAGGACGTACAGACGTTCGTGGCCGCGATGGACACGACCTTCGGCGGCTTCCGCACGCGCGCGGACGCGACGTACAAGCTGCTCCAGGCGCCCGGGACGGCCTTCCTGGTGGTCGCGGCCCCGGAACGGGACGCACTGCGCGAGGCCGCGTACTTCGTGGAGCGGCTGGCCGCCGAGAAGATGCCGCTGGCGGGCCTGGTGCTCAACCGGGTCCACGGCAGCGGAGCCGCCCGGCTGTCGGCCGAACGGGCACTCGCCGCCGCGGAGAATCTCGACCTCGCCGCCGAGCCCACCGAGGCCGCCGCGGAAAATCTTGACGAGCCCCGCATTGTGGATCAGGACGGCGGGAAAGCTGGACTTCGTAACTCTCCCGACACGTACGGCAGTTCAGAATCTCCCGCATCCCGGCCCGGGCCCCCGGCCACCGACCCGCCCACCGGCGCCGACCCCAGGGGCGACCACAGCGCTGACCACACCGCCGACCACAGCGTCGAGGAGCTCACCGCAGGCCTGCTGCGCCTGCACGCCGAACGTATGCAACTGCTCTCCCGCGAGCGGCGCACACGTGACCGCTTCACCGCGCTCCACCCCGAGGTGGCGGTCGCCGAAGTGGGCGCACTGCCCGGCGACGTGCACGACCTCGCGGGACTGCGGAACATCGGAAACCGGCTCGCGGCACACCGACCGGAGCTGCCCGGGCCCACCGACGGCTGAGTCGAGCGCAAGCCCGCCGACAGCCGAGTCGAACCCGGCCCCCACCGACGGCTGGGTCGAGGCAGCCCTCAGCTCAGCGCCGGGGACCTCAGCCCACCGCCGCGTAGTTCTCGTACACCTCGTCGTCGTCGAGCGACACGATGCCGGCACCGCGCTCGTACTCCGTACGAGCCGTCTCCAGCAGCCTGCGCCAGGAGGTCACGGTGGGTCGCCTGCGCAGCAGTGCGCGGCGCTCCCGCTCCGTCATGCCTCCCCACACGCCGAACTCGACGCGGTTGTCGAGCGCATCGGCCAGGCATTCAGTGCGTACCGGACATCCGGTGCACACCGCCTTGGCCCTGTTCTGCGCTGCTCCCTGCACGAACAGTTCATCCGGATCGGTAGTGCGGCAGGCGGCCTGCGCACTCCAGTCGGTTACCCAGCCCATACCGGCGCCGTCCTCTCCCGAATCGAGGCTCCCCCACGGCGGCAGCGGCATATTCACCGCCGCCAGTTGAGGACGTTACGGAAGGTGGGGACAGCGCAACACCCCCTTCGGGCCCAATCTTGAATGGCCCGAACGGACTATGGGTAAGCGGCAGATCACCCGGGGGAGTGAGCTGGCGACATACATGACTATCCCGGCAAAATAGGACAGTTCTATCGAGTCACAACGGGCGCCAGGTGACACGGGAGGCGGATTCGGACACGCCCCCACCAAAAAAGTTGGGGAACCTCCGGAACGATTCGGGGTCGCCGGACGTATTGATACGTAGCCCTACTGCTGTGACAGTTGAGAGCAGCTTAGGCCAAGGCATATACGCGTGTCCGGCGAATGAGAACGTAGGCTGCCCTCATGCCAAAGAAGCGCTCGGGCGGTGGCCTGTCGGCAACACAGCAGGCCGCCAAGTTCCTAGGTGTCAGCGTGCTCGCGGGAGCCGTCCTGGCCGGTATCGCACTGCCCGCCTTCGGCGCGCTGGGTCTGGCCGCCAAGGGGTCGGTGGAGAGCTTCGACGAGCTCCCGGCCAACCTGAAGACGCCGCCGCTGAGCCAGCGCACCACGATTCTCGACGCCGAGGGCGGCCAGATCGCCACGGTGTACTCCCGTGACCGCACGGTGGTGGAGCTCAAGAACATCTCGCCGTACATGCAGAAGGCGATCGTCGCGATCGAGGACTCGCGCTTCTACCAGCACGGCGCGGTCGACCTGAAGGGCGTCCTGCGCGCCCTGAACCAGAACGTGCAGAGCAGCGGTGTCGCCCAGGGTGCCTCCACGCTCACGCAGCAGTACGTGAAGAACGTCTTCGTCGAGGAGGCGGGCGACGACCCGACGAAGGTCGCGCAGGCCACCCAGCAGACCCTCGGCCGCAAGATCAAGGAGCTGAAGTACGCGATCCAGGTGGAAGAGGAGCTCGGCAAGAAGAAGATCCTCGAGAACTACCTGAACATCACGTTCTTCGGCGAGCAGGCCTACGGCGTCGAGGCGGCCGCCCAGCGCTACTTCTCCAAGCACGCCAAGGACCTGACCCTCCCGGAGTCGGCGATGCTGGCCGGCATCGTGCAGTCCCCGAGCCGCTACGACCCCGTGAACGACGAGGCCGAGGCCACCAAGCGCCGCAACATCGTGCTCCAGCGCATGGCCGAGGTCGGCGACGTCTCCCAGGCCGAGGCCGACAAGGCCAAGGAGACCCCGCTGAAGCTGGCGGTCAGCCAGCCCAAGAACGGCTGCATCACCGCGGCCCGGGGCGCCAGTTTCTTCTGCAAGTACGTCGAGAAGGTCTTCCTCAACGACCCGGTCTTCGGCAAGACGCAGGAGAAGCGGGCGAAGCTCTGGAACCAGGGCGGTCTGACGATCCGCACCACGCTCCGGCCGCAGGCCCAGGAGTCGGTCCAGGCCTCGCTCAAGGAGCACGTCAACAAGTCGGACAAGGTCGCCGCGGCGTCCACCCTGATCGAGCCCGGCAGCGGCAAGATCGTCGCGATGGGCCAGTCGAAGCCGTACGGCTACGGCAAGAACGAGACCGAGTACAACTTCTCGGTCAACTCCGTGATGGGCGGTTCGAACTACGGCTTCCCGACCGGTTCGACGTTCAAGCCGTTCGTGGCGGCGGCCGCCCTGGAGGGCGGCAAGCCCGCGACACAGGAGTACTCGTCGCCGTACGACATGAACTACCCGAGCCCGGTGCAGACCTGCGGCAGCAACCCGTGGACCAACCGCGAGGGCGAGAAGGTCGAGAACGAGAGCGAGTCGGAGAAGGGCCCGTACCAGCTGAAGGAGGCGATGGCGAAGTCGGTCAACACGTACTTCGTCCAGATGATCTCCGACATCGGTCTGTGCCCCGTGGTCAAGATGACCGACGCGCTGCACGTGACGCAGGGCAACGGCACCAAGCTCCCCGAGAGCCCCTCCATCGCCCTCGGCGCGGTGGGCCTCTCCCCGCTGACGATGGCGAGCGCGTACGCCGCCTTCGCCTCCCGGGGCATCTACTGCTCGCCGATCGCCATCGAGTCGATCTCCCAGAAGGTCGGCAACCAGCAGAAGTCGCTGGAGATCCCGAAGTCGACGTGCTCGCGCGCGATGAGCGAGAAGACGGCCGACACGGTGAACACGCTGCTGCGTGGCGTGGTCGACTCCGGTACGGGCCAGCAGGCCGGCCTCACCGACCGCGAGAGCGCCGGTAAGACGGGTACGACGGACGAGCGCAAGAACGCCTGGTTCGTCGGCTACACGCCGAACCTGTCGGGCGCGGTCTGGGTGGGCAGCGCCTCCCAGAAGGTCCAGATGAAGAACATCACGATCGGCGGCGTCTACCGCCCGCTCGTCTACGGCGGTGAGGTCCCGGGCCCGATCTGGAAGGACGCCATGACGGGCGCCCTGTCGGGCCAGAACGTCGAGTCCTTCAACCTCGTCGACATCCCGGACCCCGAGAAGGACAAGGGCGACGGCGACGGCGACCACAACGGCAACCCCGGCGGGAACAACGGCAACGCCAACGGCGGTCTGATCGCCGGCCTGACGATCGGCGGCGCGAACGGCGGCGCGAACGGCGGCGCGAACAACGGCGCGAACGGCGGCACCACCCCGAACCCGTCGATCTCGCTCCCCGACGGGTTCATCCAGGGGCAGAACAACGGCGGCCGCAACGGGACCGGGGGCCGCGGCTGAGCCGGCGGCCCGGGCGGCACTGACCCGGGCCTTTGCCTGGTCCCGGTCCGGGCCCCCGGAAGAACGTCGGCCCCCTTCTCCCTACGGGGAGGAGGGGGCCGTTCGTCCGCGCGGCGCCGTTCGTCCGCGCGGCGCCGTTCGTCCGCGCGGCGCCGTTCGTCCGCGCGGCGCCGTTCGTCCGCGCGGCGCCGTTCGTCCGCGCGGCGGCCGGAGCCGGGCCGCCGTCAGGCCGCCGTCGGACAGCCGCGTCCGGTTCGCTCAGCCGGCCAGGAGCTGCTTGACCACGGCGGCCACCCGGCCGCCCTCGGCGAGGCCGGCCACCTTCGGGTTCACGATCTTCATGACGGCACCCATGGCCCGCGGCCCCTCGGCACCGGCGGCCCTGGCCTCCTGGACCGCCTGGGCGACGATCTCGTTCAGCTCCGCGTCGGACAGCTGCTTGGGCAGGTACGTGGCGAGCAGTTCGCCCTCCGCCTTCTCCCGCTCGGCCGACTCGGCGCGACCACCCTGCTCGAAGGCGTCCGCGGCCTCGCGGCGCTTCTTCGCCTCCTTGGTGATCACCTTGAGTACCTCGTCGTCGGAGAGCTCGCGCTTCTCCTTGCCCGCGACCTCCTCCTTGGTGATCGCGGTGAGCGTCAGCCGGAGAGTCGAGGAGCGGAGCTCATCGCGCTCCCTGATCGCGGCGTTGAGGTCTTCCTGCAACTTCGACTTGAGCGTGGTCATGCGTCCGATTGTCGCAGGTGTGCAAGCCGGAACGCCCGCTGATTTAAAGGGGGGTCCGGAAGGGGCGGCCGGGTACGGCGCGCGGACGCGGTCTGACACGATGGTCGTATGCGCGCGCGATACGGAGTACCCCTGGGCATCACGGCGGTCGCGGCCGCCGGACTCGTCTACTCTGCGGGCTTCGAGGCCCGTTCCTTCCGTCTGCGACGGGTGACGGTCCCCGTCCTCCCCGCCGGGATGCGTCCCCTGCGCGTGCTCCAGGTCTCCGACATCCACATGGTGAGCGGGCAGCGCAAGAAGCAGCGCTGGCTGCGCTCGCTGGCGGGCCTTCGCCCCGACTTCGTGATCAACACGGGCGACAACCTCTCCGACCCGGAGGGCGTCCCGGAGGTCCTGGACGCGCTGGGTCCGCTGCTGGATCTCCCGGGCGCGTACGTCTTCGGCTCGAACGACTACTACGGCCCCAAGCTGCGCAACCCCGCCCGCTACCTGCTGGAGAAGACCAACGGCCGACACGGTCTCAACGGCAACGCGCCCGCCGTGGGAGTGATCCACAACCCGTGGGAGGACCTGCGCGACGGCTTCGACGGGGCGGGCTGGCTCAACCTGACGAACACCCGCGGCACCCTGAAGGTCGAGGGCGTCTCGATCGAGCTGACGGGCCTGGACGACCCGCACATCAAGCGGGACCGCTACGCGCAGGTGGCCGGCGGCCCCTCGGCCTCCGCGGACTTCTCGATGGGCGTGGTGCACGCCCCGTACCTGCGGGTGCTGGACTCCTACACGGCCGACGGCTACCCGCTGGTCCTGGCCGGCCACACCCACGGCGGCCAGCTGTGCATCCCCTTCTACGGTGCCCTCGTCACCAACTGCGACCTGGACACCGACCGGGTCAAGGGCCTGTCCGCGCACACGGCGGAGGGCCGCACGTCCTACCTGCACGTCTCGGCGGGCTGCGGTACCAACCGCTACACGCCGGTACGGTTCGCGTGCCCGCCGGAGTCGACCCTGCTGACCCTGGTGAGCCGGGACTAGGCAGGAACGGCCTGGGCGGCGCCGGCGGGCGGCACCCCTGAATGGGTGCCGCTCACGGACCGTTCAGGGACCGCCCACGGCCCCCGGGGAGACGGGTCACCCACATGGCGCACCCACATCGCCTGATATGCGGCTTTTCCCTACCGTGAGGGCATGACCGCGCCGATACCCAGGGACATCCCCGATCTCCCCGCGATCCCGGGCATGTCCACGCTGCTCCCGTCGCACGTGCCCGCTACAGCGGTGACGAGCCCCGCCCACCGTCCGCTGGCCGCCGTCTACCGTCTGCTGATCGCCGCCACGGCCGCCCTGGGCGTGACGATCGACCTGATCATCGGCACCCCGGTCCGGGTCCTGAGCCACTTCGCGATCCAGAGCAACATCCTGCTGGCCGTGGTCCTGACCCTGTCGGCCCGCAGGGCCTGGCTGGCCCGCCGCCCCCTCCCCGCCACGCTGACGGGCGCCACCCTTCTCTACGTCACCATCGCCGCGCTGGTCCACCACCTGCTCCTGACCGACACGGCGACCCCGTTCTCCCTGACGAGCGCGCCCGACGTCCACACCCGATGGCAGGCCCTGGCGAGCCACATCCTGCACACGGTCACCCCGGCCGCCGCCCTCCTGGACTGGCTGCTCCTGACCACCCCCGGCCGGCTGCACCTGCGCCAGACCAGCGCCTGGCTCCTCTACCCCGTGGCCTACCTGGTCTTCTCCCTGGGCCGCGGCGAACTGATCACCCCCGGCACGCCCGGCCGCTACCTCTACCCGTTCCTCGACGTGGACCACCACGGCTACAAGAGCACCCTCGCCAACGCGCTCCTGCTGGGCCTGTCCTTCTACGCCCTGGCCGTCCTCCTCGTGATCCTCGACCACGTCCGCCCCAACCCTCGGCGCCACCCCGGCAAAACCGGATTTCGTCTCCGGCCACCGGTGGGCTAAAGTAAACGACGTCGCCGCGACAAGCAGCGACATCGGGGTGTAGCGCAGCTTGGCAGCGCGCTTCGTTCGGGACGAAGAGGTCGTGGGTTCAAATCCCGCCACCCCGACGCTGGTCAGAGGGCCATTCGCATGATCGCGAATGGCCCTCTTTCATGCTCGGGGGGCCAAACAGGGGGCCAAACGAATTTGATCAGGCCACCGCGTCGCCCTCTTCCTGACCCTCCGCGCCCTCCCCTTCCTGATCTTCGGCGAAGATGTCATCCATCGCTTCGGCGCCCTGCGTGATCACGGGCCGGAGTTGCTTGCGGTAGACCGCCTCTGTGGTCGCCTGGCTGCTGTGACCGACCAAGAGCGCGATCCGCTCCAAGGGGATGCCGTGATCGGAGAGCAGAGATACGAAGCTGTGCCGGAGCTCCCGCGGCGTCCACTCCGGCTTCAGCCCAGCCTTCTTCACGATGGCCTTGAAGTCGCGCCGGACGTTGGCCGCGTCAAGCGGCTCGCCGCTCCGAGTCGTGAAGACACGGCCGGTCGGGCTCCACTCCATCCCTCTCGACGCCCGCTCCTGCTTCTGCCATCGCATGTGCTCTTCGAGGACTTCGACCACCTGCTTCGGCAGTGCGATTGTCCGGCGGCTCTTCCTGGTCTTGGTCTCACCGTGCTTGCGCACCGAACGCCACACCGCGACGTGGGGCGGGATGCCGTCCGTCGTCTCCAGGAAGACGTGATCCCAGGTGAGGGGCCGCGCCTCTTCCGTGCGCACACCGCTGAGGAGCGAGAGCACGAGGTAGGCGTACAGCCGTGATGGGCGCGCTGCGGTGAGCACGGCTTTCGCCTGTTCCAAGTTGAGTGCCTTGCTGGGACGGCCGGGGCGCCCCTCTGGTGCGGTGACGAGTAGGGCGACGTTCCGCGCGGCCTTGTCCCGGCGCTGAGCGTGCGCGATGGAGCGGCGCAGGATGGCGAGAAGGTCGCGCAGGCTTCGCGTCGCGAGGAATTCAGCCCTGTCGTCCAACCAGTCGTCGACGTCGTCCGCGCTGAGTTCCTTCAGCTTGGCCTTGCCGATGAACGGGATCAGGTGCTTGTTCGCCATCGAGCGGTTCTTGCCGATGGTGCCCTTCTCGTCGCGCCCCTTCAGCCCGCGCTCCAACCAGTCGTTCACCGCGTCGGCCACGGTGTAGTTGGCCGGCGCTTTGACGCCCGTCTGCACCTCCTTCTTCAGGTCCCGGATCTTGTTGCGGACTTCGGTCTTCGTCTTGCCGTACACCTTCGGCCGACGGCGCTTGCCGTTCGGGGCGTATCCCAGGGAGACGGCTCCGACGTAGCTCTTCTTGACGGGGTCCCAATAGATGGTGTCCGCGCCGTGGCCAGCCCTTTGGGCGCGCTTCGGGGTCTCGCTCATCTTCTGTTGTGCCTCCATAAGACAGGGCCGCGCCTGAAGGGCGCGGCCCTGTGGAACTGGGGTGGTGGGGAGTTCAGGCGGTGGCCTCTGCCTCGCGCTTGAGGAGTTCGACGTACTGCGCGATGTACTCCGGCGGCACGAGTCGGCGACGGCCGATGCGGACGGTCTGAAGGCGTCCGAGGCGGATCTCCTCGTAGACCATCGAGCGTCCGATCCTGAGAGCCTTGGCCACCTCTTCGGGGCGGTAGAGGAGCTGTTCGGCGGGTTCAACAACCGTGGTCATGCGGCGGTGCCTCCTCGGCAGGGTTCCGGGGGCGGTGGTCCCCCTTCCTGTCAGGTCCGCTACTTCCGCTACCTCCGCTACCTCCCTGGTCAGGGGCATGATCCAGGTAGCGGATAGGGGTAGCGGTAGCGGATGGAGCCGCTACCGGCCCCGGGTTCGTAGCCGCGGGGCGGGTAGCGGATGGGGTTTCCCGGTAGCGGATGCGGAGCGTCTTGCCGCTACCCGGAAACCGCCTCTGAGCTGCCCGGTAGCGGAGGTAGCGGAAGTAGCGCACTTTCAGCGGGGGGTGGGCAGTAGCGCTGCCACGCGTCGTGCAAATCGCTCGCGTAGTAGCCCTTCATGACGCTGCCGCCCGCCTTGATGTTGCGGGCCGCGATGGGGGTGTTGTCCGCGGTCATGTACTCCCGCAGCATCCGCGACAGCCCGCGGGCATCGAGCGGCTTGCCGCTCATGTCCGCCCACGGCGCCTCTTCGAGGCTGTGCAGCCTGTCGAGGATGGCGACGGTGGGCAGGCGGTCGATGCCGTTGAACACGTAGTCGCGCAGGTCCGTGAGCAGGCGGATACCGATGCTGCCCTTGTCGCTGGTCTTGGCCGCGTTCACCAGCTCGATGCACGCGGTGCGGGCCCGCTCCGGCCACGCGCCGCCCGCGGCGTCGGCCACGGCGAGCAGGGGTTCCCACACGTCCGCGGGCCGGTCGCTGATGCCCTCAGGGAGTTCCGGGAACACCCCGTCGACCAGGTGACGGACGGATTGTGCCCAGGTGGCGAGCCGGTCGCGCAGCGCGTGGCCTTCCTTCTCGTGGATGCGCTGTCGGAACGGCTCTACCTGCTCGTTCGGCGCGCGGCGGCGCATGCGGACGATGACCGAGCGCGTGAGGATCGTGTCCGGCAGCGAGCCGAGACCGGCGACCGCAACTCCGCAGAACGACGGGAACTCCTGTACCTGCTGGTTTGAACCGTCGCCGACGCAGCGCCACATGACGCCGGAGCGGCGGTGACCAGCGTTCAGGAAGCCACGGAGCTGTTCGTTCTCTCCGGCCTTGGGACCGAAGACGGTATCGATCTCATCGAAAAGGATCGTGGGCCGTCCCTCCATCCCGGACACCGCGCGGAAAAGCGCGGAGGCGGAGGCGTTGACCGCGACCATCGGTTGCGGCACGAGGGTTTCCACGATCTCCAGCGCACGGGACTTGCCCGACCCCGGCTCCGGCGACAGGAACGCAAGCCGCGGTGTGGAGTCGAAGCAGTCGAGCAGGTGCGCGTGCGCGTCCCACAGCGTCACGGCGACGTATGCGGCTTCGAGAGGGAAGATGTTGAAGCGGCGGTGGAAGGCTTCCACCTCATCGAGCAGTGCGGAGCCGTCCATGGCGGGTGCCGGCGGATTGGTGCTCATGCCGCCTGCCTCCCTTCCTGGTTGGTGCGGAGCGGGCATGCGTCGCGGTGGGCCGTGTGGTCTTCGATCAGGGCGAGCACCTTCGTGTGGCCGACGGCGCTGCGGTCCCTGCCGCACAGGCACTTCGAGGTGGCGGTAGGCACGGCGCCGCGCAGTGCGCAGATGCACAGCCACGCGAGCGGGTACCGGCCGTCGCCCTGCTGCGGGTCAGGACGAAGAGCAGTTCGGACGCCCTTGCGGGCGGCGCCTTTCGGCTCGCCCACGGCCGGACCGGGCGCGGCTTGTGCGGCGACGCACGGATCCGTCGGGGTGGCGGGAAGGCTCTTCAGGGGAGGGCGGGGCGGGGTGCTCATGCCGCCCTCCCCTGGCCGTTGCGGGCAATCGACCAGTTCAGACCGCTGCGAATGGTCGCTTCACACGACCGCGGCGACAAACCGGCCTGCTCCCCCGCCCACTGAAGAGCCTCCTCAACCTGCTCCCTGGGGAGGTCGCCCCACGCGATGAACCGCCCCAAAGGCTCGCGCCGCCCGCAGCAAGGTGCCGTTGCGCTCGCCCTCCGGAGCCTGCCGCACAGACGCGATTTCCGCGTTCAAGCCCGCTGCGGCATAGCTGGACGCCCGCACGGACGACGGTGCAGCCGTTAGTGCCCGCGAAGGCTGACGGACCGTCAGACGGGCGCACAGCCATTCCGGCAAGGGTGCGAGCGGCATGTCGTTGACGACCGCATAGGCGCCCGTGGGGGTGAGGCTGCCAGAGGCGACGACGTAGCCACCCCAAGCGCGGGTGTCGATGCGCTTACCGAGCCGTCCGGCCGTGTTGCCGAGCCGGACGCCAGACGGGGCTGTGAAGTACAGGTGGACCCCGCCGCTCGCGGTCCGCACCGTGCGGGTGGTGGGCACGGCCTGCCCGGCGCGCTCGCAGAGCGCCGTGAAGGTCGTCACGCCGTTAGGCGTGTCCGCACTACTCTTCCGCTTGGGCATGTCGAGGTCAACGACGACCAGCCCGGACGGGCCGGTCGCGATGCCAACGTTGAACGGCAGGTCGCCCCACCCGCGACGGATGCGGTCGGGGTCGATGGTGGCGCGCTCTTCCCACTTGCGGTGACCGCCCGCACAGTCCCCGATGCCGGGGCACACGTCCTCACCGTGCAGGGCCGGACGCTTGTCGCCGGGACGGAGCGGGAGGACGGCCCATCCCCGCTCCGCGGCGTCCAGGGCGGCAAACAGGAGGTGACGGTTCATGCCGTCACCCCCATCACGCTCGATGGGGTGGCATGGGCCGGATGGCCCTCGCCGAATGCACGACGTTGGGTCATGCTGAAGGTCTCCTTGTTCTGTTGGAGGGACAGGAGAACCGGGGCGGGCGCAGGCTTGTGGTGAGACGGCGCCCGCCTCGGGCGTAGCTAGCCGTGGAAGTGGTTGCGCTTGAAGACGGCCTTGCGGATGTTGAAGGTGTTGCCGCCGCTGTGGCCGCTCGCGCTGAAGACCTGCACGGCGACCCAGCCGCCGAAGATGACGGCGGCGAGGGTGATGAGCTGAGTGATGAGCGCGGTCAGTGCAGTGATGAACGCGGTCAGCAGGAACAGTCCGCCACAGACGGCGCCGAACCCGATTCCCCCGAGTGCGATGTTCAATGCCGCGCGTGAGACGGGCGGCTTGGCCGCGACCGGTTCGGGCTTGGCGGGTTCGCGGGAGTAGCCGGTGACGACGCGGCCGTCCGGCAGGACGATGCTCGTCACCGCCGGGATGGTGCCCGGCTGCACCGGTACGACCGGCGCCGACGGGAGCGGGGCGAGCGGGGTGGACCGGTGGACTTCCACGGTCGCCTCACGACGGCCGGGTACGAGGTTGGTGTGCTCGGACACAGGCGTGCCTCCTTCAGTTCCCGAGGGCGGACAGGGCGTCGGCGGACGCCTGCACAAGGTTGTGGATGGGCTCGTACGCACCGGTCCCGGCGACGAAGAACCCGAAGAGGAACAGCACGATGGCCGAACCCCCTCCGGCGGACTTCGTCTTGACGGCAAGGGCGGAGGCGGCGCCGAACAGCAGCACGGCGGAGATGTTCAGGATCATCGGGAGCCTTCCGGTCAGGGGGTGTCGGTGCCCGCGCGGTAGATGCGGGCCCAGCGGTTGTAGAGCCAGCGGCCGACGCGTATGCGCTTGCCGGTGGCCTTGCAGCGGCGGCAGTCCTTGCCGCGCTTCATGCGGCCCTTGCGGTCGGTCTTCATCGCGAAGCCCCAGCCGTTGCACTTGCGGCAGTTACCGAACGGCGAGGCAGCACACACGGCGACGTAACACAGCGTTACGTCGAGAATCAGGGTGATAGCGAGCAGGACAGGGGTCATGACGGGCCCTTCCAGGCGGGTTTCAGGGGTTTCCGCAGGTGGGCCGCTATACGCTAGCGGCCTGATCAGAGGTGGTTTGGGGCGCTAGCGGAGCCGCTAACGTTAGCGGGGTATGCCGCTAGCGCTAGCGGCTCCGGAACCTCAGCCCGCATCCCGCTTTCCGTCACGCTCCGCAATCGCAGCGACGATGTGGGAGCGGTCGATGCCGCGCCGGTTGACGACCTTGCCCTTCACGCGGCGGCCCACCTGGATCGTGGAGACGCCATGCGGCTTCAGGGCCGCGGCCAGTCCCTCCGGGTCCCAGCCGTCGTAGACCTCCTCGCGCAACTCTGCGAGCCGGGCAACGACGGTCTCGGACCACACCTTGGGCTCATCGGCCGGCACAACCGCGAGGATGTCGCGCAGCAGGTCATACGCGCTGGTGACCGGCTCGGGTGCCTCCCCGAGCGCGTGACCGGACAGCGTGCCCGCCTCCTCGCGCAGACGGCGAGCGCGGGCGCCGATGGCGTCGGCGCCCTGACCGTCGACGTAGACGGAGCGCACGATCCGGGCGTCCGAGCCTTCACCGACGAAGTAGTGAATGCCCTTGTCACCCCAGGCGAACATGGTCGCCCGCACCCCGCGCTTGTACGCGGACGTGCCGAGCACCATGTCGTTTTCGAGCTGGCCCATGACCTTCAGGCACCAGCGGGCCGACGCGTTCGCGCTGATGCCAGTGGGCAGCGCCTTGGCGTCCGGGCGCTGGGTGGCGAGCAGTAGCACGATGCCGGTGGCCGGGCCGCGCTTGACCAGATCGGTTGCGATCTCCTCGAACTCCTTGGCGTGCTCGGGGTGCTCGAACAGCACTTGGCACTCATCCACCCCGATCACGATCGGGTGCAGACCCAGGGAGCGCTTGTCGGCGAGAGCGCTGGTCACCTTCGACTCCGGGCAGACATCCCGCGGCAGCGAGCGGATCACCTTGGTGCGGCGGCGCAGTTCCTCGCGCAGCGCCCGGAAGTCGTTCAGGCAGTACTCGATGGACTCGTCGTCGTCACCCGCGGCGTGGCGGTGGGAGACGGCGTCGCCGACCGGGTCAAGGTCGCCCGTGCCCTTCATGTCGTAGGTGTGCAGCTCCGCCCGTAGATCCAGCGCGGCGATGAGCAGCAGCAGGCGCAGCAGGAAGGTCTTGCCCATGCGCGGGATGGCGCCGATGACGCCCGCGATGTACATGAGCGTCGCTTCGACCCAGCGTCCGCGCTGGTCGGTGCCGTAGGCGACCGGCTTGAAGAGGTCCACTGAACCCGACTTCAGAAGCGGCCACTTGGGCTGTTTGGCGCGGGACATGTCCTGATCCCCCACCCACAGCACGAGGTGGCCCGTGTGCTCATCCGGCACCGCCTCGGGCCACACGCACCCGAGCGGGCGCCGCAGGCCGGAGGCGAGCCGGTCGCGACGCTCGATGACGTCGGTCACCGTGACGCCGTACGGGAGGTTGCCCTCCGCGCGCCATCCGGGGCCGTCACGGGTGATCGGGGCGGTGAACTCGAACCCGTCGCGCCCCTTGGCCTGCGCCTGGTTGATGGCGGGGATGCCGAGAGCACCCAGCGCCCGCAGCACGATGTCACTGGTGAGCTTGACCGCCTTGGGCAGTTCCACCGCGCGGTGGATGACCGGGGCATCCGCGCGGCGTCCGGCGAACCCGAGCGCCATCACGACCGCGCTCACCGACACCGCCTGAAGCCAGTCGGGGGCGAGCACGTAGATGGCGAGCGCGGAGCCGAGCCCGACGAACATGGCGAGTACGGCAACGAGGGTGCGCAGTCGGACCCGTCCATCACGCTGCCGCGACAGCTTCAGGTACTCCGCGGCGTCCTCACGCCGGACCGCGGCGAGTCGGACCGGTTCGCCCTCACGGTCGGCCACCCATCGCATCGTGCCGCCCACGAATCGGGCGGCGCCGGTCGGGGCTTGCAGGGCGAGCCGGGCGGCGTAGACCGGGGCACGCAGCGCGTGATACCCGGCGGCGTGGGCGTAGTGACGGGCCACCCACGCCGTGGCAGTCCGCAGTTCCGCCACCGACCGCATCCACACGGGAACGACCGCACGGCGCTGGGCACCGAGCAGCCGACCGAGGTAGCCCGGACCGGTGGCCGTCGGGGTCGGCAGGTCGACCATCACGCGCGCGGTCGGGTCGCCCGACTCGGCACCCGACCGACCGGTCTCGGAGTCGGCCGACGGGTCGGAGTCGGGTCGGGCGGTCGGGTCGGCCGACTCGGTACGGGCCGACCGCGCCTTGTCGAGGTCGACTACCTCGCCCCCGGAGTCGGCGCTCATCTCCGCTTCGAGTCGGTTGAACAGTTCGTTGTCGTCGTCGGGGTGCTTCACTGAGAGTCCCTTCCAAGGAGGAAAGGCGGGGTCCGGCCGTCGCTGTAGGAGGTGGGCGGACGGACCCCGCCGGATCGTGATGAGCAGGTCAGGCGGCGCGCTGTTCCTCGGGGTAGGCGCAGGGCACGCACATGCCGAGCGACGTGGGGATGACGTATCCGGCGTCCTGTCGGCAGGCGGGACACGTGCGGCGGGCACGGTTCGCCTTGGCGAGCGCGGCCCACTTGCCCGGCGTCATCGGCCGGACGGGCTTGGCGCGGTCGACGCGGTAGAGGTAGGCGACCAGTGGGCCGCGCCGGTAGCGCGGGCGCATCATCTGCGCCGCGATGGACTGCCCACCGGGCCGTAAGCCGCGGGCCCGTAACTGCCGTTTGGTGGCGAGTCCGTCGGGGGCACAGCGCCACGGGTAGGTGGGCAGTCCGTGCCTCGCGCCGGTCGGGTCGAAGCACTTGGCGAACATCAGGCAGCCTCAGCCGATGCGTCATCCTGACGCGAATCGGTAACGGCGTTTTCGTTGACCGCGTGCAGCGGACGGCCGTCGGCGCGCTCGCCCTTCAACTGCTCCCGCAACTTGCGGGCGTTGGCCTGCGAGACATGCAGCGTGGTGCGCAGACGGTCCGCGGTCAGTTCCGCCTCGGTCCACTCAGCGGTGACCGTGCGCGCTTCGGTCAGCGCCTCCTCGAAGGTGCGCTGAGCCTTGCCCTTGGCTTTGGCGGTCGTCCGGCGACGCGGACGCGGCTTGGGCTCAGCCGGGCGTGCCGGCGGATTTTCCACCGGGGGCGGCGCGGGTGTCTCCTGCTCGGTAGTGGGGGCGAGTTCGCCCATGCGCAGCATCACGCGCTCGCGCCGCGGGGTCTTCGAGCGCCACTTGCGGCCGTAGCGCTCGCGCAGGTCCGCGCGGGCCAACTGCCGTTCCTTCTCCCGCTTCAGTGCCTCGGAGTAGGAGGTGACCTCCCACAGCGTCATGCGGCGCCACAGGGCGAAGGTGGAGGGGAAGGCAAGCAGCCAGCGAGAGAACCGGATCTTCTCCATGCGCCGACCAGTGGCCGCGCCGATCCGCACGGCGTAGATGTGCGCTCCGATCTCGGAGAACACCACCCATAGCAGCGGCATCGTGCCGTGGGCGACCTTGGCCCACATGCCCTGTCCGGCGGCGATGTTCAGCCCGCAGGTGATGAGGGTGAGCGCCCACGGCACGAACCGCACCCACGCCAGCGCCATGTCCATCCGGATCAACAGCAGGTTGGCGACGGTGAACACCGGGATGGCCACGTCGATACCGACCGGCAGCATCCACGGCTCGCCGAAGCCCCATCGCAGCGCGGCTGCGGACACGGCGTCAAAGGAGGAGATGAGGCCGAGCGCGCCGACTCCGGCCGCGGCGAGCGCACCGACTCCGGCAAGCCCCATCTCCGGCTTCGTCAGCGGCGGCACCCCAGACATGGGCGTCTCGGGGGTGGTGGTCATGCCGCCACCGCCTTGCGTGTCGCGCGGCGGCGCCGGGCGGGGCGAATAAGGGGCGTGACGTCGAACAGGTCCGGGTTCTCCTCGATGACCTGCGCGGCGATGCGGATCAGGTCATCGGGAAGGCCAGGGTCGTCGGCGAGGATGTCGCGCGCCGCGTCCTCGCGGGCCGCGCGCTCTTCGTCCGTCTCGCCCTCGACCCCGAGCCACAGCTCAACCGGGGTGCCGAGCGCCAGCTCCGCGAAGTCCGCAGCAGAGATGGCCTGTTGGCGACCGATGTACGTACGCATGACAGCTCCTGAAGTGGGAGGGACAGGAAGCCGGAGCGCCACAGGCGTTTGGTGAGACGGCGACAGCTCCGGAAGAACCCGCGCCGCGATGCGACGGGGGAAAGCGCCCCGGGCCGGATTCGATCCGACGCCCTCGCGGCGGGATACCGGGGCAGTGACTACTTGCCGTTGACCTCGCGGATCCTGACGTTCTTGCCGTATCCGTCACGGAGGCGGACGAGCTGGAAGTAGCTGCCGCCAACGTCCGTGATTCGGTGCAGTTCGCCCTCGTACAGGACGTCCGTTCCGACCTGGTGGACGTTGGGGTGCTTGGGGTTCGTAATCCGGCGCATGGCTCCTCCAAGGAGGTAGTGGATGGGTGTTCCGGCTCCCCTCAGCCCCGCTCGTACGAGACGAGCAGGGGAGGCAACCGGCCGTCGCACCAGGTGCGACGGAAGTCGAGGAATGTCTCCTTCATCGCGACCGCGCTCCCGTGTCAGGTAGAGCTGTCCGGCCTCGAAGTAGGCGTATGGAGACGTGACCTTTCGGTCTAAGCCCTCCGGTTAATGACAAGGCGCCGGGTCGCCTCCCCCCGTCCGATGCGGGGCTCCTGGTCGTGCGGTCTTGCAGGTCAAGCACTTGCAGACACAGCCGGCGAAGCCCTTTCGGGCTTGCCGTGCTGATACGTGACAGCATGTACTAGCACGCACGACGGCGCAAGAGAGCCGCGAAGATTCGTGCTAGGTCGTACTAGGGGTGGGTACGCTCGATGGCGTGATGAGCGCTGAAATTTCGAAAGACGACCCCAGACCGGAGTCCGAGCAGGCGGCCGACATCCTGCGGCAGGAGATCTTGCGTGGCGACATCAAGCCGGGGGCTCATGTGGGCTCCGTGCGAGACTTGGCCACACGGTTCAAGATCTCGGGAATGACGGTGCAGCGCGCCCTTGCGATCCTCCGCGAGGACGGGCTCATCCTGACCACGTCGCGCGGCAGCTACGCCCGCGATCCGCAGGAGGCCACCGAAGACAGCGGAGCGAACGCGGGTGTCGACCTTCCCGAAGTCCTGCGTCAGCTCGAACATCTCACCTCCCAAGTCTCGGAACTTCGCGGCAGGCTCGAAGCGCTCGAAAGCCGCTCCGTGCCGGGTGGTGCTTGATCTGCAACCAGCATGCGCGGAACGGGAGTTGAGAGGTAAGTGACAGCCAGGGGACAGAAGATCGGAGGAGGGGACATGTCAGGTGACACCCGCCTGTCACCTTCCCTGTCACCCCGCCTCACGCGCGAGACTCGGAGCAGGCACTCGGAGGAGGGCGCATGAACGACGACAGGCCCGCATGGGCGCAGCGCATCGCTGCCGAACGAGCGGCCCGCGATTGGTCGCAGCGTGACGCCGTGAGGGCACTGCGGGGGCACGCTCCGACAGAGCTGCCCGCGGAAGAAAGCATGATTCGCCAGTGGAAGCGCTGGGAGTCAGGCCAGATGCCGAACGACTTCTACCAACCGATCATCGCGGCCGTCTTCGGCACCGTGACGCACGCGCTCTTCCCGGCGCCTGCCCGGCGAGACGGGGACACGGAGATTTTGGCCGCGTCCGGCATGGAAACGCTGGAGATCGTGAGCCGTCTCAACCGGTCCGACGTCGACAACGCCACGCTTGATGCCTTGCGAATTACGGCGGACCGACTCGCCTCGGAGTACCCGTTCATGCCGAGCGAGCAGCTTCTCATCGAGGGGCGGCAGTGGCTGCGCCGTGTCGTCGAACTCCACACGAAGAGCCTCACGCTCGCGCAGCACCGCGAGGTTCTCGCACTGTCCGGCTGGCTCGCGCTCCTGGTCGGCTGTGTCGAGTACGACACGGGCGCCCGCCACGCGGCCGAGTCGACGCGACAGGCCGCGCTCTCAATCGCGACCGAGGCTGACCATGCGGAGGTCGCCGGGTGGGCACACGAGATGCGAGCATGGTTCGCCCTCACGACCGGCGACTACCGCGGCGTCATCGCGGCGGCGCAGGCCGGAGCCGAGGCGGCACAGCACCACGGCGTGGCCGTGCAGCTTGCCGCACAGGAGGCCAAGGCATGGGCTCGGATCGGGGACCGCCGGCAAGTCGAGGTGGCCTTGGACAAGGGGCGGCGGTTGCTCGAAGGGATGCCGTACCCCGAGAACCTCGACAACCACTTTGTGGTGGACCCCGCCAAGTTCGACTTCTACGCGATGGACTGCTACCGCCTCGTCGGCGAAGACAAGCTTGCGCGCACGCTCGCCGACGAAGTGCTGAGGGCGGGAACGGATTTCGACGGCACCGAGCGCTCACCGATGCGGAACGCGGAAGCGCGGGTCACGCTCGGAGTCACTGCGGCGCGTGAGGGCGACTTGGAGCAAGCTCTCATCATGGGGGAGCGGGCCCTCGAAGGTGACCGGCAATCGGTCCCGTCGCTCATCATGACCAGCCGGGAACTTGCTGCCGAGATGCGGCGCCGCTACGCCGCAGAACCGTCGGCACAGGACTACCTCAACCGCCTCCACTCGTTGGCAAAGGAAAAGCCTGGCTTTATGCCCCGGTGAGGTTCAGACCGAACAAGCGTCAGCCCGGGGTTTTAGACCCCGGGCTGTTCCTTTCCACGGAACAATGGGATTAC
The DNA here is from genome assembly GCF_042735715.1 of Streptomyces sp. NPDC059582. NCBI lineage: Bacteria > Bacillati > Actinomycetota > Actinomycetes > Kitasatosporales > Streptomycetaceae > Streptomyces > Streptomyces sp. NPDC059582. Next base: position 48,994 of record NZ_JBHWCC010000006.1, on the reverse strand, counting down.
ATCTTCCTCTAGGTATGGCTGACTCTCAACGGCTTGAGGATCAAAGAAAAGATCCTCGCGTACCGGCACTCTCGCCGTGACAGTACGAAAAAGTCCTGGCGTCACCCTAGCTTCCTTAGCCAAGGAAACTTCATCCACTCCAACGTCAGATAGGATCTCGACAGCCCTCGGATAGAGCGACGGTTGTTCCACGGCTGGCATCTCACCAGGTTCGCGCCTCCGCCATCCTTTGGAGGACAGATAGGCGATCGCATTGCGGTAAGTCACATCACTCATGACGCCGAGCGCTCTAGATCGATAAAGCAGAGCTTGAAGACTCACACCATAGGCCTCCTTCAAGGTCGCGAGAACCCTCCAGTCCGCCTTGCTGGGTAGCAGGTCTCGCAATTCACCCTCTGGAAGGAGGAGTTCAGCCGCGAACCGATGTGCTTGATTCTCCACGACTTTGCTTCCCGGTTCTGCATCTAGGTGCATTACCAGGTGGCCAAGTTCATGAGCGACATCAAACCGTTGACGATAGTAATCTTCCTTGGCGGGATTCAGCACTATCGTCGGCCTGTACCCGCCATCGAATGAGTAAGCGTCAACATCGGCGGTCTGCGCTGGGCTGAACACCACCACGACACCGTTGTTCTCCGCGAGACGGACCAGGTGACCAAGTGGGCCATCCGCGATGTCCCAGTGCTTGCGCAGGAGTCCGGCAGCCTCTTCGGGAACGGCGCTCATTTCGTCATCGACATCTACACTCAGCCTGGGAACGTTCGGTTCAGGAAACTCGACATGCCGCTCAAGAGCAGCACCGACGTCCCCAGCAATCATTCCGTAGGCAAAAGCCTGGTCACGCGCTAGCTGTGTCGTAGAACGCAGAGATCTAAAATGCGGAACAGAATTGTTGACCGCAGGCTGATTAGGCCCAGGGAGGAAGAAACCCGGATCTACGCCAAGTGTGAGGCACAACTGAGCAACCGTCCCCGGAGCTGGCCGCTTCGTGTTGTTTTCGTACGCTGCGACGGCAGTTGGGCTTTTGTCGATTTTCGTCGCAAGAGCGTTCTTTCGAAGACCGACCAACTGCCGCGCCAACGTCAAACGTCGTCCGTCAAAGAGGCGAGAGGCGTCACCCACCTGCACTTCGGTGCGGCGCAAGTACTCCATGACCATCCACTCGTTTCATTGCTTGTTGTTCCCCTCCCCCGCCTCGCGACGGAGACGAACAGGAGCGTCCTGCACGCTGGAGGATCCGGGGCGGGGGCCGGGAGAGGCAGGAATTGGCCTCGTACCGGGAGTTCCGAAGTCGGTAGCAAGTAGATCATGCTTCCAGTACCAAGCTTCTCCTCCCCCACGGTTCAAACGAGAGCGCCCCAGGTAAAGTTCTCGGATACTAAGCTCGCGCTCAACGCTGTGGGCGACGATGAGCGTTATCACCTCAGACTCGTCGTACTTGCGCACCGACTGAACGGCGGCCGCAAGTGACGGCTCAAGCGCCTCGTCGAGCGTGGCCTGCCGGCACTCAACGAACCCCTCGGGCTTGAGCTGGGCTGCAACACTCTGCTTGGTGGGGCTCTTTCGCCACCATGGGATGCGATTGCTCTCTCCATAGACGAACGAGGTCAGGAGGAAGCGCCACCTTCCATGCTGCCAACCCGGCGACTTGTTGAGGTCCGACCGCGTGACCACCCCTGGAGCAATGATTGGCATCTTGCGGTGCTCGCCAGGGAGCAAGCCAGCCGCCACGGCATCCATGCCTGCGGAAGCAGACTGAGGCGAGTCCACGGCGTGCTTGCCGGTGGAGAACACCCGGTTCAGGCGATCACAGAGGAGTCGGTGAGCAGTCCCTCCGATCCACGCCTGATCATGCCCCGTATCGGGGTCGTAGTCCTCCATCGTGCGCCGGTAAGCCGACACACCAGCCCAAGTAAGGCCGGAGAGCACACCACTGGACCCAAGGTCCTCAAGCGCATCCTGCTGCTCGCTCATGACGCATGACTGTACCTCATTCCAGTAATCCGTGCGTGAAAGTAAACCAGGGGCGCGCATGCATGCTCGCTAACAAACCGAACACATGAGCTATTACGTAGGAAACCTACCGTCCGATGCCACACGACGCCAGTGTCCTACCGCACTGAAGGTTGAGCGCTCTCGTCGAACCTTGAAGGGGCCGAGGTCGTGTCATTGCTGCTCCGACGATCAAAGCGACCGCGTCAGGGCAGCGGGCCTGAGCAACTAGCCTCGCCACCATGGATGCGAACCCGTTCGAGCCGAGCGAGGCAGAAGAGATCGCCAAGCACTTCGTGCAGGTCTGGGCCGAGGCTGTCATGCGGCAAGCTGAGCGCACGCGAGCCATCCGCAAGAAGGCCGTGTTGGACTCTCGCAACTACGACCGCAATGAAGACTGGAGCCCTAACGAGCACCAACTCGCAGCCAACTACCGTGTCTGGTGGGCTGAGGAGCACACGCTCGTGTGGTCCGCCTATCAACTGCAGCAATGGCGTAGGCGTCTTGCGGAGGAGCGGGGAGAACCAGCGCCCTCGGAGAACCAGAATCTCAAACTCGCCCGTGACGCACTGGAGCACCTCAACGAAGCTCGCCTGGATGAGGATGCCGCCACGCCTCCCTCCGCCAAGGGACCCCAGGGAAGGGCGCTCCGCGACTTCCCCGACAAGATGCTGAGCCTGTCACTTGGCGGCAGGACGCTCTTCGAGATCCTAGATCCGCATCAGCTGGACAAGGAAGCCCTCAAGGTCGTGAAGTCAATCGAGGACGAGCTTGACGCCAGGGCACAGGCTGCGTACGAGGAGCTGTTGAGGGACCGATGACGTTCCTCTGACCATGTCGGGGGCTGACCAGCGAAGACGTAGCTTCCATGGGGGGCCAAACAGGGGGCCAAACGTCACGGCCGGCGTCAGACGCTCTTGGACGGTAACGGACAGACCCAGAGCCGAAGGTGCCGGTCAGTGACATGCACCCGGAGGTTCGTCCCCTCTTAATCGCGTTCGGGACGAAGAGGTCGTGGGTTCAAATCCCGCCACCCCGACAGCCGAAACACCAGGTGAGGCACCTAGGAATGTTCCTAGGTGCCTCACCTGTTTTTGGCTGCGTGTCTATCTGCGTGACTATCGCTTTCCGCGTGTCTACGGCCGCCGTTCCTGGGCTCCAAAGATCCCGTCCATGACCACGGCACCGGTCTGGATCACGGGCCGGATCTGCTTCTGGTAGACCTCCTCGGTCACAGCCGTCCCTGAGTGCCCGACGAGCCGGGAGATCTCCTCCAGTGGGACGCCCCGGTCCGACAGCAGTGAGACGAAGCTGTGCCGGAGCTCCCGCGGTGTCCACTCGCCGGCATCGATGCCGTCGACGTCCTTGAGCGCCTGGCGGAAGGCACGGCGGACGTTGGCCGCGTCGAGCGGCCTGCCGACGGCCGAGGAGAAGACGAGCCCGTGCTCCTCCAGCCCGAAGCGTCAATCGTTCGGTGGGTCAGACCGCCGAGCGATGCCACGACCAATCCTCACAGTCGTTCGTACAGTGGCGCGCTCCACCCGGACGCGATGAACCACGCCCGCTCCACGGTGTGTGGACCGACGGCAGACGGGATGGGAGCTGGGGAAGGTGGTGGGTTGAGCAACACGGGTACCGTTCGGCTCCGCCTGGCAACATGCCGCCTCTCTCCACGGACAAATAGCCAAACCCATCAAGGTCGACTTTTCCGGGGTCGTGGGCGCCAGCCTGGAGCGATTCCGACAGCGCTGAATGCTCACTTACGGTCAACGGTTTCGTGGACGCCGTCCGCGGCACGCTGCGCGGCGGGGGCTGAACGGGCCGCGACGCCGTCAGCCACCCGGAATCCGGGACGCCGCGTGCGCGACAGCATTACCAGACCCATGAGGAGCGCCGCGCCGAAGAAGATGCTGAAGGACGCGGCGCCGGTGAGCAGACCCGTCGGCAGTCCGTGCGCGGTGACGACCCAGCCGAGTACGGGCGCCCCGACACCTTGGGCGAGATAGCCGGCGAGGTAGCCGCCGGACACCATGCTCGCGCGGTGGTGCGGCGCCGCGTAGGTGTTGAGGACGGTCAGTCCGCCGGCAAAGTCGAAGGCGTAGGCCGCGCCCGCGCACGCCGAGGCGAGGAGGAAGACCGCCATCGAGTGGGTGGCGCTGGTGACGACGAAGAGCCACACCGCGGCAACCGACCCGGCTGCGCCGACGGTCACCAGGGTCCACGGCCTCAGGCGCCGGGCCAGCAGGGCGCTGACCGCGATGAACGCCGCGAACACGGACAGCAGCGCGCCGGTGACCAGGGCGTTGGTCGAACCCGCCAGCTGGTGGGCGATCTTCGCGCCGAGCGGCAGCACGATGGCGCCGAGGAGGAAGGACGACGCGAACGCGAACGCGCCGGCGGCGAAGACCCCGCGGTTGCCCCGGGGGATGATGATCGCGCGCATACGCCACCGGGTGCTCGTCTCGTTCGCGGTGTGGTGCGGCATGCCTGCGACGAAGCAGACGACGACCGCGATCACGGCGGCGAGGACGAAGAAGTTCAGGTGCAGTGGGAAGGGGGCGTACTGGGTCAGGGCGCCGCCGACCAGCATGGCCAGGGCGATACCGGACGAGGAGACGGCCGTGCCGACCGATCCGGCGCGTCCTTCCTTGCCCCGGGCGCTGAACTCCACCATGGCCACGCTTGCGGGGCTCAGGGACAGGCCGACGCCGAGGCCCATGAACGCCCGCCCGGCCAGGAGCCAGGGGACGCCGTCGGCGCATGCGAAGAGGAGCACCCCGACGAGTTCGGCCAGCAGGCCGAGCAGCATGGCGGACCGCCGCCCGATGTGGTCGGACAGGTCGCTGAAGACGATCAGAACGGGGATCAGCGCGATTGGATACGCGGCGAAGATCCAGGTCACCGTGGTCGTCGAGACGTGCCAGTCGGCCTGGTAGAGCGGATAGGTCATGGTGGGGCACGCGCTGGTCCAGAGTGCGAGGGCGACGACGGCGCCCGCGGTCCAGAAGGCGGCACGGGTATTAAGGAAAGGTTGCACCGGAAACACCGTTCTTGAACTCAAGGTACAAAACAAGGGCAGACGGAACCCAGGTGCGGGCACGCCAGGGGTCAGTGGGTTGACGTCAGGGGTCAGAGCCCGAAAGTGGGGGGCCGGCGGTCACAGGGAATCGATCACCGCGTCGATGATGCGAGCCGGCCGGTCCGCATCATTGGCGACGCGCACCGCGAGCCGCAGCCCCACCACCGTGTTCTGCAGCATGGCGGCCAGGCCGGCGGGGTCACGTTCGGGCGAGATCTCCCCCGAGCGCTGCCCCTCCTCGATCACGGCACGGAAGGCGCTCTCGTTACGCTCGAAGGCGCGGCGGACGAGATCGGTCGCCACCTCATCGGTCCGCGCCACTACCGCCGCCGTGTTCACTGCCATGCAGCCGCGGCGGTCGGGGTCAGCCAGATCCGTCCGCACGAGGGTCTCAAGTGCCCTGCGCAGGCGCGCCTTCGCCGGTCCGGGTTCCTCGAGCGCCTGCAGCAGCACGCTCGTCTGCCGATCGCGATAGCGCCGGAGCGCCTGCTCGAATAGGCCGCGTTTGCTGCCGAAGGCGTTGTAGAGGCTGCCTTTTCCGATCCCGAGGGCGTCCACCAGGTCTTGGGGTGTGGTGGACGCATAACCCTTCCGCCAGAACACCTCCATGGCCTGCTCCACGGCGACGTCCGGGTCGAACTGCTTGGGCCTTGTCATGCGGGCGACCCTAACATGCAATTGGACCTCCAGGTCAAAAATCCTCGACCATGGCGAGCGCTGACGAGTAGGGGCTGGCGCCGGCGAACACGAGCAGGGCATCCATCTGTGTCCTGCGCCCTGGGCCGCGAAGATCGACCTGATCAGGATGAGGCCCTGGGGTGGCGGTACGCGCCTTCTCAGGCTTGCGCAGGCCCGGCCCGGTCGGCTCGACATGCAGATCGAATCCCAGAGTGGCCCAAGGTTTCACCATGAAAATGGACCATACCCCTGGGCCGCTCTGCTCCTAAGGTCGGAGACATGACGACGAGCGAATAGCAGTCCGGCCGACGCTGTCCAGATCGGCCGGCCGCGTCCTATCAGCCCCGCCGAGGGGATGTCGAACGGGCATTCCATCCCTGCAACGTTTCCACCAAAGAGACAAATGACCAAGGAGGCATTCTCATGAAAGCGATCGTGGTGACGGATCAGGCTGCGGGAACGGCCGGGATGACGCTGGTGGAGCGGCCCGAGCCGCAGGCATCGATCAACGACGTCATCGTTCAGATTCATGCGTCGGGCTTCGTACCGACCGAGATGGAGTGGCCGTCGACCTGGGCCGATCGCGCCGGCCGTGACAAGACACCGTCGATCCCCGGCCACGAGCTGGCCGGAGTGGTCACCGCCTTCGGCTACGGCACGACGGGGCTGTCGGTCGGGCAGCGGGTGTTCGGCCTCGCCGACTGGCACCGTGACGGCACCCTCGCGGAGTACGTGGCGATCGAAGCACGCAACCTCGCACCGCTACCCGGCGACGTCGACTTCACAGTAGGCGCGTCCCTGCCAATCTCAGGTCTGACCGCGTGGCAGGGGCTGTTCCAGCACGGCCGCCTTCAATCTGGCCAGACCGTCCTCGCCCATGGTGCGGCCGGGGCAGTCGGGACGATGGTGTCCCAGCTCGCACGTGAGGCCGGCGCTTACGTCATCGGCACCGGACGCGCCGCCGACCGTGAGAAGGCACTCGACTTCGGCGCGCATGAGTTCGTCGACCTTGAGAATGACGCGCTGAAAGACGTCGGCGACGTCGATCTGGTCTTCGATGTCATCGGTGGCGACGTTCAGAAGCGGTCCGCTGCCCTGATCAAGGCTGGAGGAACGCTGGTATCCATCGTCGGCCCGGTCGAGGCGCGACCCGCTGAGGGCCTGGCGGTGGACTTCGTTGTCGAGGCCGATCGTGCCGAACTGGGTGAGATCGTGCAGCGGGTGCGGGACGGACGGCTGCGGACGAACATCGGTGACGTCTCGACCCTCGACGATGCCGTCGCCGCCCTCAACCCGACCGAGCGACGCAAGGGGAAGACAATCATCCGCGTTCGTCCGTGAGGACTCGGGGACAGTGACCGGCCCTCCCCGCCGGTGCTGGCTCCCGGCCCGTGACCGCTCCGAGGGTGCTGGGAGAAACCTGGGAGATGATCTTCTCCCGGCGCCTCCCCGGCACTAACTGAGACCAAGCCATACCAACTGCCCGAACTGCACAAACGCGAGCGAGGTCAGGTACGGATCTAGCCCGGACCTTACTCGGGACGAAGAGGTCGTGGGTTCAAATCCCGCCACCCCGACAGCCGAAACACCAGGTCAGGGCCGTTCCTCCTTCATCGGAGAACGGCCCTGACTTGTTTCGTGGGACCTCTGGGGAGTGACCGACGAACGCATCGATCAGGTGGGCGTGCGCGTCCCACAGAGCGACCGCGACGTAGGCGTGTTCGGTGGGGAAGACGTTGAAGCGGCGGTGGAACGCTTCGACCTCGTCGAGCAGTGCGGCGCCGTCGATGGGCCCGGCGGGCGTGTTAGTGCTGGTCACGCGGCATCCTCCCTTCCTGTGAGGTGCGCCGCGGGCACGCGGTGCGGTGGTATTCGTGGGCGGCGATGAGGTCGAGCACGTCGGCTCGGCCTCGGGCGCTCAGGTTCCGGCCGCAGGCGCAGGTCGATGTCGCGGGCGGCAGGCGGTGGGCGGCGGTCTGCACGGTCAGCCTGGCGATCGGGCCGTAGCCGGGTGCGGTGCTGGCTTCGTCCTCGGTGAGGACGGTGAAGGAAGAGCTGAAAGGACGCCTTCGGCGTCGCCCTTCGGCCGCACAGCCGTCACCTTTGGAACGCCGCACCACAGGTCAAGCTCGGAGTCTCGTCACCGAATTCCCGCGGGACGTATCTGCGCAGAGGCGCCGTCGCACCGTCGATCCGGATGGCTTGTGCAGAGGGCGTCAGACGTGCTTGCTCTCCCGAATCAATCCTTGGCCGTGGGCAGGCATTGAGACTCCGCAGGCGATCGAGTGAAGTTGGCATTTCACCCCCTATTTGTCGATAGATGAGGAATTTTCGGTCAGTACATTGCCCACGATCGGCTTCCGCGCTCGCCCGGGGGCCCGCTTGCGACGGAACGTCGTGGACAGGAGTGCCGGATATGACAATGCACGGGTTGCGGCGGCGCTTGGCCGCCATCGCGATGGTGCTGGGGCTAGGCGTCGCGCTGCCGTTCACCGCAGGGGTGACGCCCGCTTTCGCTCAGGCGGTGCTGAGCATCGCCAAGTTCCACGAGGGCGACTTTCCCCGAGGCGGGCAGGGGGTCTACACGATCACGGTCACCAATACCGGCAACGAGTCCAGTGGTTCGGTGATCATGGGCGACACGTTGCCGGCGGGGCTAACAACAGCTGAAGGGCAGTGGGAGGTCTCCGGGGACACCGATGTTCGCTGTGTGCTTGAACAAGTCCCGGATGGCCGCCAGAATCTCAGGTGCACCGCTGACAACGGCCTTCCTGTCAGCGGGAGTTTCACGGTCGAGGTGACCGTCGACGTCTCCGCCACTGCTCCCTGCAGCGTCACGAACACGGCCGTCACTTTTGACCTTTTGGGCGCCAGCGACGAGGCGGACGATCCGACCACCATCACCGGCGAGGGCTGCAACCCCGCTGGGGACCCGGCCCTTTCCATCAACAAGTCCCACACGGGCAGCTTCACCCAGGGCGGGACTGGCGCCTACACGATCGATGTGTCCAACGCCGCCACCGCCGGGCCGACCACCGGCACCGTCACCGTGACGGACACCCTGCCTGCCGGCGTCACGCCCACGGGAGCGTCCGGGACCGGCTGGGACTGCAGTGTTTCAGGGCAGACCGTCACCTGTACGCGCACCGACGCGCTTGCGGCAGGCGCCAGCTACCCCACGATCACCGTTGCGACCAACGTCACCACAGCCGCAGCATGCACGTTCACGAACACGGCCAGCGTCTCGGGCGGCGGAAGCCCCTCGGCCTCCGACAACGACCCGACGACAGTCACCGGCGGTACCTGCAACGGTGGCAACGGCGGCGGGGGCTCGATCTTGCCGGTCAATCTCAACGGCGTCATCCCGATGTTCAACAACATCAGCATCAACAACAACATCAAGAGCCCTGGTGCCAGCAACACCACCACTCAGGACTTCGGGGTCAACGCGCCTTGAGCCTGTGACGCCTCGCTCTGCCACACCTGCGGAAGCCCCAGCACACACGTCGGAGGCTGGGGCTTCGCGCTGGACTGCGCCGGAGGCGCACGAGCAGGTCAGTAACCCCGAGCCAAGGTCACAAAGGTACAGATCGCGTTCGGGACGGAGAGGTCCTGGTCTCATTGGTGGTCTCAATCGCCGCTCAGTCCGGGGCCGTCCGCTTGCATCCGTCGAGGTCGGACAGGCCCGCTGACCAGGCCTCCAAGTCAGCCGTCAGACACTGGCGGACGGCCCCGGATCAAGACGGGTCAAAAAGGTCGTGGGTTCAAATCCCGCCACCCCGACAGCCAGACACCAGGTCAGGCCCGGTGCTGAGAGATCAGCACCGGGCCTGATTTGCGCTTCAGGCTCCGACCACTGGCACCGGGCGCTCCTCCTGACCGCCACGCCTTGGATACCGCCCCGTGGCGGCGGGTTGAAACAGCCAGGTGGCGAAGCCGGAGCGGCGCCAGCGTGCGCCAATCCCCCGATGCTGCGTCACGGGCGTACCCGAGATCGGTGATGGCCCGCAGCACCATCAGCCGAGTCGGCTCCGCCACAACGTCCGAGAGGTTGAGAACCTTGGAGACGGTTCCGGTTGAGACGCCGACGCGGCGCGCTACGTCGACCGGCTTCGCTCCCGGACGCCTCGCAGCACCGTTGGCGGTGCCGTGCCCGCGGAAGGCGCAGGTCAGTCCGTGGCACTCGCAGGGCCGCGGTTTCGTCCGGGAGATGTTGCCCGCCGGTGGGCGTGTCATCCCAATGGGGCGATGTGCGGCACGGCGGATCAGGCAAGACTCTCGCGAAGCCCAACTTCGCCCCGGAGGTTTCATGTCGAAATGCGGCGCGCCTCGCATCGACGTTCCGCCCGAGGCCCCGGCGCGGGCGTCGCTCGTCCTGACGTCCCTGATCATCGTTGCCGCCGTGGCCAACTTGAACCTGTCGGTGGCCAACGTGGCACTGCCCGCGATCGGGAAGGCCTTCGACTCCTCCCAGACCACGCTGAACCTGATCGCCGTGGGGTACTCCCTCGGCCTGGCCGCATCGGTGCTCTATCTGGGCGCGATCGGCGACCGTCACGGCCGCAAGCTGCTGCTGCTCCTCGGCATCGCTCTGTCCGTCCCCGCCTGCCTGCTCGCCGCGTACGCGCCGAACGACAACGTCCTTGTGGCGGCCCGGATCCTCGGCGGACTCTCGGCCGGCATGGCCTACCCGACCACCCTGGCGCTGATCACCGCCCTGTGGGCGGGGCCGGGGCGGACGAAGTCGATCGCGCTGTGGTCGGCCCTGGGCGGCGGCATCTCCATGCTCGGGCCGGTGATCGCGGGCGCCCTGCTCGAACGCTTCTACTGGGGGTCGGTGTTCCTGGTCACCCTGCCCCTCGCCGTGGTCGCGCTGGTCATGGCCCTGCTGTTCGTCCCCGCGCACGCCAACGAGTCGGCCGAACCGGTGGACAACCTCGGCGGCATCCTGTCCGTCCTGCTGGTCGTGGGACTGGTGCTGGCGATCAATTTCGCCGTCGTCCCCGGCCAGGGCGCGCAGGTCGTCGGCCTCGTCGTGATCGCCCTGGCCGCCGGAGCAGCCTTCCTCTGGCGTCAGCGCCGGGCTCCCAACCCGTTGTACGACCTCCACATCGCCGGCCGGCGCACCTTCTGGGTCGCCGCATGCGCCGGGGTCATCGTGTTCGGCTCCATGATGGGATCGGCGTTCATCAGCCAGCAGTACCTGCAGAACGTGCTCGAGTACAACCCCGTCGAAGCCGGCGCCGCCATCCTCCCCCTCGTCGTGATGATGGTGCTCGTGGCCCCACGGTCCGCGAAGCTGGTCGAAACACGCGGCGCCCGCACGACCCTGCTGATCGGCTACGCGTTCCTCTTCCTCGCCTTCGCCTGGATGCTGATGTTCTGGGGCGAGGACAGCCGCTACTGGCAGATCGGCTTCGCCTACGTGCTCATCGGTATCGGCGCCGGCTTCGCCGGGACGCCCTCATCCCACTCGCTGACCGCATCGGTGCCCGTACGACGGGCCGGCATGGCCTCAGGCACCGCCGACCTGCAACGAGACCTCGGCGGGGCCATCATGCAGTCCATCATGGGCGCGCTCCTCACCGCCGGCTATGCCTCGGCCTTCAGCGCGGCGATCGCCGCTTCCGCCAGGAGCAAGGACGTGTCGGACCAGGTCCAGAGCGAGCTGACGAAGTCGTTCGCCTCCGCCGGGCAGGTCGCCCAGCAGCACCCCCGCTACGCCGACCAGATCGTCGCGGCAGCACGCCAGTCGTTCCTCCACGGCGACGACTGGGCGTACACCGTCGGCCTGGCCGCGATCGCCCTGGGTGCGCTGCTGATCTTCTTCATGTTCCCGCACCGGGAAGCCGAGCGGGAACTCCTACGGCGCTACTGCACCGAGGATTTCGCCCCTGCCGCCACCGAGAGGCCGAGCGGACCGGGAGCCTGAGGCCGGCCGGTCAGCCGGTCGCCGACCGTGTCCGTGCGCGGCCTTGCCCCAGGGCCGCCGTGGGCGGCAGCGTGGACCGGTGGACTCGGTGCTGCGTCGCGGAGTGTGCGGACCCGTCCACGGCGGCCTGCCCGAGCTGTCGGACCGACCGGCTGAGTCTCCCTCAGGTCATGGTCGCGAACGGCCTGAGGGCACTCGCTGCGCGGTACGGTACCGAGCCGGGACCATCAGCCGGCCACTCCCGGTGGTTGTGAGCGGCAGCGTGGAGTGGCTGATCTGTTTCCGGTCCTTCTCGGCGCCCCACGCGGCCGCCCGCGGGCACGCCGAAGAGGCCGGCCTCGCGCGGGAGGTCGACCCCTTCTTCACTTTCCTTCGTCCGCCCGGAACCGCTTCGTCCGGCACCGGTCCCTCCCCTCGTGGGGACCGGTGCCGAGCGGTGCGAGCGGCCTCGACCCGCGCCGTTTCGGCGTGCCGGCGCGGACCGGGGAGAGGCTGGATCCGTGATCAGGGGTGAGCACTCCGGTTGGGGCCGGCTCCGCGGATCCTGCTGGACTCGTACGGCGGTACCGCCACCGTCGTCCCGGAGCTTCGGTGGAAGCTGGCCGAGAACGAGCGGTGCATGAGTTGCCTCTCCGAGCGCTGAACTGATGGGCTGTCCGGGCGACGCCCCGTTACCGCGCTGCTACGGCATGATCCTGCCAGCCGAGGCACGAGCCGAGGAGGTTCCGGCATCGGGCCGAAGCCTTTGTCGCAGGTCAGAGATATAAAGTGGGTTTTCCGGTCCGGATGTCCAGGTGCGGGAGAAGTAAGGGGTGGAGACCTTGAGTTCCGACTCGGGGGCACGCACAGCCTTCGCGGAACGTCTCGCGCTGCTGTACAAGGAGGCCGGTAACCCTCCCCTGAAAAGTGTGTCCGACGCGGTCGTCCGGCTCCAGCGGATCGACGAACGCGGGCGGCCCGTACGGGTGTCCGTGCAGCGGATCAGCGACTGGCGACGGGCCAAGAACGTACCCGCCCAGTTCGCCGCCCTCGCGGCGGTGCTGCACATCCTGATCCCCGAGGCACGGCGTGCGCGACCCGCCCCCGTGTCCACGGGACTGTACGACCTCGCGCAGTGGCAGCGGCTGTGGGAGCGCGCGGTGGCCGGCCCGGTCGGCGAGCATCCCCCGGCGGCCACGGCGGAGGACAAGGGGGGTTCCGCGGCCGAGGCCGGGACCGTCCCCGGTGGGGTGTGCCCGTACCGGGGGCTGGCGCCGTACCGACAGCAGGACACCCGGTGGTTCTTCGGCCGGGAGCGCAGTACGCACGCCCTGGTCGCCCAGCTCCGCGCGGTGGAGCGGACGGGTGGCCTGGTCGTGCTGGTGGGCGCCTCGGGTGCGGGGAAGTCCTCGCTGCTGAACGCCGGTCTGGTGCCCACCCTGCGCGAGGGCGCCCTGGGCGACGAGGGCGGCCGGCCGCGGGAGGTGCTCCAGCTGGTGCCGGGAGCCGATCCCCTCGCGGAGCTGACCCGGCGGATACCCGAGCTGGAACAGGTCGTCCCCGCTGTCTCCGCCGTCCCCGCCGCAGCGGGAGCGGCCATCTCAGCCACCACCGCAGGATCGGCCGGCTCGCCCACCGCCGCGGGAGCGGCCATCTCACCGACCACCGCGCAGGCGGCCGTAGCGGCACCCACCGCCCCGGGATCCGCCACAGCACCACCCACGGCGCACATCCCCGGTACCGCCCGGTTCGCGACCCCCGGTACCGCCCGCTTCGCGCACGCCGTGCGGGAGAGCGTCACGGCCTGGGCGCGGCGCGAGACGGACTCCGCCGCCCGTCCCGTCCTCATCGTGGACCAGTTCGAGGAAGCCTTCACCCTCTGCTCCGACGAGGCGGACCGGCGCGCCTTCATCCAGCTCCTGCACGCCGCGTGCACGCCTCCCGGGTCGGGTGGCGCCGCCCCCGTCCTCGTGGTCCTGGGCATCCGCGCCGACTTCTACGACCAGTGCCTCAGGTATCCGGAACTGGCCGACGCGTTGCAGCACCGGCACATGGTGCTCGGCCCGCTGACCACCACGGAGCTGCGCGAGGCGGTGACCGGCCCTGCCAAGGCCGTCGGTCTGGAACTCGAGCCGGGGCTCGCGGAGTTGATCGTCCGAGAGGTGAGCGCCGACGGCCCCCGGGGCACGCACGACGCGGGAGTGCTGCCGCTGCTCTCCCACGCGTTGCTCGCGACCTGGCAGCGCCGGAAGGGGGGCCGGCTGACGCTGGCCGGTTTCCGCGCGGCGGGCGGGATCCAGGGAGCGGTGGCGGCGACCGCCGAGCGGGCCTGGTCCGGGCTGGACCCGGCGGCGCGGACGGCCGCGCGGCTGCTCCTGCTCAGGCTGGTCCGGCTGGGCGAGGACACCCAGGCCACCCGCAGGCGGGGGACGCGGCGGCAGTTGGCGGAGGAGTCGACGGACCCCGACAAGACGGAGGAGTCGCTGGAGGCGCTGGTGCGCGCCCGGCTGGTGACGCTCGACTCGGAGACCGTGGAGATCACCCACGAGGCGCTGCTGCACGCCTGGCCCCGGCTGCGCGACTGGATCGACGAGGACCGCAACGACCATCTGCTGCGTCAGCAGTTGGAGGAGGACGGCCGGTCCTGGGAGGGCGCGGGCCGGGACGCGTCGCTGCTCTACCGGGGTTCCCGTCTGGAGCATGCCCGCAGCTGGGCGAAATCCGCCGGCGACACCTTTCTCACCCGCAACGCGGTGGAGTTCCTGGCCGCTTCGGCCAGGCTGCGCAGGCGGACGGTCCTGATCAGCCGCGGCGCGGTGGCGGCTCTGGTCGTCCTGGCGATTCTGGCCGTCGGATCGGCGGTGATCGCGTGGCAGCAGCGGGACGACGCCGTGTTCGAGCAGGTGCTCGCCGAGGCCGACCGCGTCCAGTACACGGACCCGTCGTTGTCCGCCCAACTCGACCTGGTGGCACATCAGCTGAGACCGGACGACGAGGGGACCGCCAACCGGCTGGTCTCGATCGTGAACGCGCCGCTGGCCACACCGCTCCGCGGCCACACCGGTGCCGTCTACCTCACCTCGTTCAGCCCGAACGGCAAGCTCCTGGCCACGGCCAGCTACGACCGGACCGTACGCCTCTGGAACGTGGCGGACCCCACCCGACCGCGGCAGCTGGGCAAGCCGCTGACCGGCCATACGAGTTGGGTGAGCAGCGCGGTCTTCAGCCCGGACGGCCGCACCCTCGCCAGCGCCGGGGACGACGGCACGGTCCGGCTGTGGGACGTACGGGACCCCGCTCGGCCGCGCCCGCTCGGTACGCCGCTGAACGGTCATGACGGCACGATCTACCTGCTGGCCTTCAGCCCGGACGGGCACACGCTGGCCGCCGCCGACGAGGACCGGACGGTCCGGCTGTGGGACGTCTCCGACCTCGGCCGGCCCACGAAGCTCGGCACGTTGAGCGGCCACACCGCGGCCGTACGCTCCGTGGCGTTCAGCCCCGACGGACGGACGCTGGCGGCCGGTGGCGACGACAACGCGATCGAGCTGTGGAACACGGCCGACCCGCGTCACCCCGAGCCGATCGGCTCGCCGCTGACCGGTCATACGGCGACGGTGCACTCCGTCGCCTTCAGCCCCGACGGCCGTACGCTCGCCAGCGGCAGCGGGGACGACACCGTCCGGCTGTGGAACCTGGCCGACCCGCGCCACGCGGCCCCCCTCGGCGCACCGCTCACCGGCCACACCGGTCCCATCTGGTCCGTGGCCTTCAGCCCCGACGGGAACATGCTCGCCGCCGCCAGCCAGGACAGCACGGCGAGCCTGTGGAACGTCAGTGATCCGGCGTATCCGTCCCAGGTCGGCGAGCAGCTCGCGGGGAGCACCGGCGAGATGTACGCCCTGGGCTTCAGCCCCGACGGCCGGACCCTCGCCACCGGAAGCGGCGACAACACCGTCCGGCTGTGGTCCATACCGACGTCCGACATGATCGGCCGCCTCGGCGCGTTCCGCCGGGACGGCCGGGTGCTGGCCACGGCGGCGCGCGACGGCCGGGTCCGGTTGTGGAACGTGAAGGACCCCGACCGGCCGGTGCCCCTGGGCGAACCGTTCGTGCCCGGGAAGGGCGAGGTGCGTGAACCGTCCTTCTCCCCCGACGGCCGCACCTTCGCGCTGCTGGTCGGGGACCGCTCGGTGCAGCTGTGGAACGTCGGCGATCCGAAACGCCCCGTCGCGTACGGGCCGCCCGTCGCGCTGCGGACCCGGTTCGCGGCCGCGCTGGCCTTCAGCCCGGACGGGCACACGCTGGCGACCGCCTACGACGACCGCACCATCCAGTTGTGGAACGTCGCCGACCCGTCCCGCCCCCGCCCGCTCGGCGCGCCGCTCACCGGCCACAGGGGATACGTCAACTCCCTGGTCTTCAGCCCGGACGGCCGTACGCTCGCCAGCGGCAGCGCGGACGACACCATCCGGCTGTGGGACGTGACCGAACCCCGTCGTGCCGCGCTGCTGGGTGCGCCCCTGAGCGGACACCTCGGCCCCATCAACGCGCTCGCCTACAGCCCGGACGGCCGTACGCTGGCCAGCGGCAGCGACGACAACACGGTCCGGCTCTGGAACATCACCGGCTCCCGCCGCGCGACCCGGCTGGGCTCACCGCTCACCGGCCACACCGAGGCGGTCGTGTCGCTGACGTTCAGCGAGGACGGCCGCACCCTGGCGAGCGGTGGCAACGACAACACGGTCCGGCTGTGGAACATCACCGACCCGTCCGACGCCGATCCCATCGGCCAGTCGCTGAGCCCCAACGCCAAGACGGGCAACTTCCTGTCGTTCAGCCCGGGGAGCCACCTGCTGGGGGTGTCGAGCGGCGCCGACACCGTCCGGCTGTGGAACCTGGACGCCGACGAGGCGATCCGCCGTATCTGCTCCACCACGCGGGGGGTGCTGACGCCGGGGAAATGGCACGAGTACCTGCCCCGGCTCTCCTACGACCCTCCGTGCGGCCGGTGAGACCGTCGTGATCCCGCTCACAACTCCTTGCCACGGCTGAGCAGTCGCCCCCCGCCGGAGAAACGGCCTTGTTAGTCTTGGCCATAGCCCGACCGCTGGTGCATCCCCCGTCGCCAGCGGTCGGGCGCTTTCGTACCCGTCATCGTGGACCCCGCCCAGTCGTCAAGACCTCTTGAGGAGTCGTAGGCTGGGACCGGGCCGGAGTGATCGGCCCGGCTCGGTCGCCAGAGCCCGGACATCAGCCCCCGGCCCGGCGATCCGGACACGAGACACCAGACACCAGACACCAGACACCAGACACCAGACACCAGACACCAGATGGCGAACGCCGGACGACGAACGCCGGCGCCGGACAACGGACCACGGATCGGTGAGCGCCAGTGCCCAAGGCGTACGAAGTGATCGCGGACGACATCCGCCGGTCGATCCGTGCGGGCGAGCGCCGGCCCGGTGACCGGCTGCCGTCGGAGAGCGAGCTGGCCGAGCGGTACCGGCGCAGCGTGCCGACGATCCAGAACGCGCTGCGGCTGCTGAACGAGGAAGGCCTGATCGACCGGCGGCACGGCCGAGGCACCTTCGTCCGGCGCCCCCGCACCCTGGCGGTCCGCGAGAACACCCGGCACCAGTGGGAGAAGGACCGGGCCCGCAAGCCCGAACCCACCCGGGCCGGGACCGGCGCCACGGAGCACGACACCGGCCTCGTGATCCAGGACCTCGTCTTCTTCGCCCGGTACCGGGTGACCGGGGCGACGGCCGCTCTCGCGGACGCGCTCGGCGTCCCCGAGGGCACCGAACTCCTGGAACGGACCTACCGGACCCGGCACGCGGCCGAGACCGCTCCGTTCAGCCTGGTGACCTCCCACCTCGTCCGCGACCTGATCGCCGCGAACCCCGACCTCCTGGACGAGTCGAAGGAACCCTGGCCGGGCGGCACCCAGAACCAGCTCCACACGGTGGGCATCGAGCTGGACCGCGTCGAGGAACGCGTCACCGCCCGGCCGCCGACCCCCGAGGAGGCGGCCGAGCTCGAACTGCCGCCCGGGACATCGGTGATCGTGCTGCGGAAGACGTCGTACGACATCACCGACCGCGTCGTGGACATCTCCGACGTCACCCTGCCCGGCGACCGCACGGAACTGGTCTTCACCACTCTCCTGGAAAGGTGGTGAGTGCCGCCGTGAACCGGCGCGTCATCATCGTCACCGCCGTCCACGCGCCCTCGGCCCGGTTCCTGCCGGAGGCGTACGAGTCGCTCCGCGAGCAGCGGCTGCCGGCGGGCTGGGAGTGGCACTGGCTGATCCAGGAGGACGGCAGGACCGAGGAGGTCCGCCCGTACGTCCCCGACGACGAGCGGGTGACCTTCGGGCAGGGCCGCCCCGGCGGTCCGGGCGTCGCCCGCACGATCGCGCTGGCCCGCGCGGACGGCGCGTACGTGAAGGTCCTGGACGCCGACGACCGGCTCCCGGCGGGGGCCCTGGCCCGCGACCTGGCGGTCCTCGAAGCCGATCCCGCCGTGGGCTGGACGACGTCCCGCGTGCTGGACCTCCTGCCCGACGGCTCGACGGCCGGCTTCCCCGGCGACCCCGAGAACGGGCCCGTCGAGCGCGGAGCGGTGCTCGACTTCTGGCAGGCGAACGGCTTCCGCGCCCAGGTCCATCCGGCGACGCTCTGCGTACGGCGGGATCTGCTGGTCGCCCTCGGCGGCTGGATGGCGCTGCCGGCGTCCGAGGACACGGGCCTGCTGCTCGCGCTCAACTCCGTGAGCCGGGGCTGGTTCTCCTCCGAGGTGGGGCTGCTGTACCGGAAGTGGGAGGGTCAGGCGACCGGGCAGGCGGCGCATGTGGACGCGGCCGAACGGGACGCCCGGATGGCCGTGGTGGCGGAGAGGGCCAGGGCGTTGGCGCGGTTCCAGTGGCGGTATCCGGTCGCGGACCGACCTGGATGATCGCCGACCGACCCGGTTGCCGCCGACCGAACTGGGCATCGCCCACCGACCCGTTGCCGTCGGCCGACCTGGACATCGCCCACCGACCCGTTGCCGTCGGCCGAACTGGACGTCAGGGAAGCGTCTCCGCGTCCACCCGCGAGAAGATCAGGTCGCTCTCGACGGTGACCGGCCCGCGCAGGCGCACCGGTACGCCGGGCGTTCCGCCCAGTGCCAGGGGGTAGCTCTCGGGGGCGTAGTCGTTGGCCAGCCGGTAGACGTGGAAGCCGGCGTCGGTCATCGTCCGCAGCAGTTCCTGCGCGCAGTCGCCGAGCTGCGCCATGCGGTCGGGAGTCACCTCGACGGTGATCTCCGCGTCGGCCCGCAGTCTGTCCAGCAGCGGCACCAGGCCCCGGACGACGCCGCCCTCCGCGCCCTCGACGTCGATCTTGATGACCCGGGCGGTCTCGACCTCGGCCGGTTCGAGCAGTTCCGGCAGCGGGCGCGCCTCGATCTCGAAGGTGGACTCCGCCGGACCGTCGTAGGGGACGATGCTGTTCGCGCCCATGTTGGCGGAGCTGGCGAGTACGAAGGTCAGGGTCTTGTGGCCGTCCGACACCGCCGCGTTGACCGCGCGGACGTTGCGGCAGTTGTTGAGCCGGCTCTGCCGAGACAGCATGCGATGGAACACCGGGGAGGCCTCGATCGCCACCACCCGGCCCGTGTCACCGACGAGCCGCGAGGCCAGCACGCTGAAGACCCCCACGTTGGCCCCGACGTCGACGAAGCCGTCCCCCGGCTTCAGCCGACGCTGGAGCCAGCTCGTCATGTGCGGCTCCCACACCCCGAAGAGATACAGATAGCGCTGGATCAGATCCCGGGTGTCGACCGCGAAGCGCGCGCCGGAGAGCGACTCGACGACGCGCCGCCGGGGATGGTCCCGCAGGTGCGGGTTGAGCCAGCGCGCGGCGAGCTGCCCCTTGCCGAACGAGCCGGGGAAATCCCGTACGTACCGGCGGCCGAGCGTGACCATGACCTCTGACATGTGACTGCTCATCCGCGCCGCCTCTCCACCGCCTCGGGCCCTACGGTAACGCCCGCGGTCCAGGCCCCTGTCGGGTGATCCCGATGGCCTGGGACGGACAGCGCTCGGCCGCCTCCTGGACGAGGGAGTCGTCCCCGGTGTCCTCACGGCCCGGCCGGACGACGCCGTACCCGCCCTCGAAGGTGAAGACGGACGGGGCTCGGTGGGCGCACTCGCCGGAGCCGTAGCAGAGGTCGGGGTCGACAGACACGGTCATACGCACTCCCGTCGGGTCGGTCGGGAACCGGTGGCACTTCCCCTGGTGCCTGCCCACCCGGGAACCCACCGAACCGACCGACGGGCAGGGTCAGCGCCGGTCCTGGTCGAAGGCCAGTCCCAGCATGCGGATGGCGTTGCCGCGCAGCAGCTTGTAGGTGACGTCGTCGGACAGGCCGGCCACGTGTTCCGCCGCCACCTGCTTGGTGTGCGGCCAGGTCGAGTCGACGTGCGGGTAGTCCGTCTCGAAGGTCGCGTTGTCCACGCCGACGGTCTCGATCGCCTCGATGCCGTGCTTGTCGCGGAAGAAGCAGCAGAACATCTGCCGGTAGTAGTACGTCGAGGGCGGGTCCGGGATCAGGTCCTTGACCCCGCCCCACGCCCGGTGCTCCTCCCACACGTCGTCGGCCCGCTCCAGGGCGTACGGGATCCACCCCATCTGCCCCTCGCTGTAGGCGAGTTTCAGCCGGGGGAACTTCACCAGCACCCCGGAGAAGAGGAAGTCCATCATCGACGCCATGGCGTTGTTGAAGCTCAGCGAGGCCTGGACGGCCGGGGGCGCGTCCGGGGAGGCGGCCGGCATCTGCGACGACGAGCCGATGTGCATGTTGACGACGGTCCCGGTCTCCTCGCACGCCGCGAAGAACGGGTCCCAGTAGCCGGAGTGGATCGACGGGAGCCCCAGGTATGTCGGGATCTCGCTGAAGGTCACCGCCCGCACGCCACGGGCGGCGTTGCGCCGGATCTCCGTGACGGCCAAATCGACGTCCCACAGCGGGATCAGGCACAGCGGGATCAGCCGTCCGCCGCTGTCACCGCACCACTCCTCGACCATCCAGTCGTTGTAGGCGCGGACGCAGGCCAGCCCGACCTCCTTGTCGTGGGCCTCCGCGAAGGTCTGGCCGCAGAAGCGCGGGAAGGTCGGGAAGCAGAGCGAGGCCTCGACGTGGTTGAGGTCCATGTCCGCCAGCCGGGCCTTCGGATCCCAGCAGCCCCGGCGCATCTGCTCCCGGGTGATGCCGTCGAGCGTCATCTCGTCCCGGGAGAAGCCCACGGCCGCGATGATGCGCTTGTACGGGAAGAGCTCGCCCTCGTACTCCCACCAGTCGGTCAGCTGGCCGTCCGGATCGGTGGTGAAGCGGTACTTCCCGCCCACGTAGGCGAGTTCGCCGATGCCGGCGGTGAAGGGCTTCGGGCCCTTGTCCCGGTACCGGCTCGGAAGCCACGTCTCGAAGAGGTGCGCGGGCTCGATCACGTGATCGTCCACGCTGATGACCCTGGGCAGTTCCTTGGTGTCACCGTCCTTGCCGACCATGTCCAAACCCCTCACTGCCCCATCCGGCAAATGAAATCTGACGGTCCGTCAGTTCAAGTTAGGTGGTGCTCACCTCGACCGCAAGGGGCAGCCGGGTACGGGGCGCCGGCGGGTCACCCTTCATCCTGAACATCGGCCACTCGTAAGATCGCCAGGTCATCTTCAGAACTTGCCTCGGGGGACGGGTTGGGAACCGGCGAGCAACTGCTGACCATCGGCGCCGTGTTGCTGGGCGCGCTGTCCACGCACGCGACGAACTACCTGATGGAGCGCGGCAGGAACCGCCACCAGCTGCTGACGCGCTGGGACGACAAGAAGATCGACGCGTACGGGGAGTACGTGGACTCGGTGAAGGCACGGATCCGCATGGCCGTACGGCTGTACGAGGCCAGGGAGGGCCGGCGCGAGGAGCACCGACCGGAGCAGGAACTCCGCGAGGACCTGTCGGACACCGGGCTGCGCTGGGGGTCGGCCTTCGAGCGGGTCATGCTCCTGGGCGGTGACGACGCGATCGAGGCCGGCCATGAGCTGAACCTGGTGCTCTCCGAGATCGAGTGGCAGGCCACGGGACGGATCACGGGGACCCTGGCGGAGTGGCGGGAGCGGCACCGGGCCGCGTTCCGGGCCATCAACGAATTCCACCAGGCCGCCCGTGCGGACCTCGGGATCCGGGGAAGCGTCACCGGCGAGAAGCACCCGGAGCGCGAGCTGCTGCTGCCGGAGTCCCGCCGCCCGGCCGGAGACGGCTGACGGCTCCGGCCCCGCGCACCACTCCCACGGCTCCGGCCGATCGCACTACTCCCACGGCCAGCGCCGCACCCACGGCTCCCGGGCGAGGGGCCGTCAGGTGTTCCACGACTCGTCGTACGGGTCGTGCGGCACCGGGACCGGTCTCGCCGCGGTGACCTCGATGAACGGGATCGGGCCGTTGTTGACGGGGTCCTTCACCTGCCGGGGCGTGTAGGTGCCGGTGATCTGGAGCCAGGTGTCCGGCTGGAGGACCGGCGGGATGTGGCCGGTCAGGCCGATCTTTACCGGCTGAGCGTCGGCGGCACAGCAGTTGAGAGCCATCCGGACCAGGTAGGGGGTGCCGTCACGGTCGAGGGCCAGGAAGCCGGTGAGCTGGATCCTGCGGTCGGCGAGGGTACGGCCGTGACCGTAGACCGCCCGGCCCGCGTAGTCGACCACGCTCAGCCGAAGCGGGTCGGCGGCCGGCAGGGGCGGGTAGGCGAGGGGCTGTTGCAGGGCCGTGCCGGTGCGGGTCGCGCTGTAGGAGCCGAGGGCGGGCGGGGCGACCAGGATGAGGGCCAGCAGGGGCAGGACCAGGAGCCAGGAGACGCGGGGTTCGCGGTGGACGTGACCGGGATCCTCCGGTCCAGCCGTCCTCACCGCCCGGCGTTCGTACCAGACCGTCGCCACCGCCGCCGCGATCAGCACCACTCCCGACGCCAGCAGCAGCGGCTGGAGTCCGGCCTTGACGTACCGCAGATAGAGGTCGGTCACGCCCGCGTGCAGCAGGGCCGCGCCGAGCAGGAACAGGACCGCCGCCTGGGCGAGGCGGCTCACAGCAGCACCGTCCCGGTCAGGACCGCCACGGTGACCGCGAGGGCGAACGTGGCGGGGGCGAACCGGAAGGCGAAGCCGCGGCCGAAGGTGCCCGCCTGCATGGCGAACAGCTTCAGGTCGATCATCGGGCCGACGACCAGGAACGCCAGGCGGGCCGTCAGTGAGAACTGGGAGAGCGACGCGGCCACGAACGCGTCCGCCTCCGAGCAGATCGACAGCAGGACCGCGAGGACCGACAGGGCGAGGACCGCCAGCACCGGGTTGTCGGCCGCCGTGCGCAGCCAGCTCGCGGGCGCCACGGCCTTCAGGGTCGCCGCCGCCATCGCGCCCAGCACCAGGAAGCCGCCCGCGTGCATCACGTCGTGCCGGACCGAGCCCCAGAACGCCGCGCCCTTGCTCTCGCCGTCGTGCGGCGCGTGCGTCGGCAGGCGCAACCAGTCCGCTCGGCCCAGGCGTTGCCACAGCCAGCCCATCACACACGCCACCAGCAGACTCGCGACGAAGCGGGCCAGGACCATCTCCGGATCGCGGGGAAAGGCCACGGCGGTCGCCGTCAGCACGATCGGGTTGATGGCCGGGGCGGACAGCAGGAAGGCCAGGGCCGCGGCCGGGGTGACGCCCCGGCGCACCAGAGCGCCGGCCACCGGCACCGACGCGCACTCGCAGCCCGGCAGCACCGCACCCGCGATGCCCGCGACCGGGACCGCCAGCGCGGGGCGGCTCGGCAGGGCGCGGGCGAAGAAGGAGGGCGGCACGAAGACGGCGATGGCCGCGGACAGCAGGACCCCGAGGACCAGGAAGGGCAGGGCCTGGACGACCACCGCCACGAACACCGTGGTCCAGCTCTGCATCACCGGCGCGGACAGCGCACGGCGCAGCGGCCCCTGGAGCAGCACCAGCAGGACCAGGAGCATGGTCAGGGCGAGAGGGGAGTCGAACCGGCGGCCCGGCTGGTCCTCCCGCTTCCCCTCCCGCTCCCGCCCGTGCTCTCGCTGCGCGGGGTCGAGGTCGGCGTCGGCGTCGGCGTCGGCGTCGGCGTCGGCACGGTGATCGGCTCCGGCCGGGGCCGTGTTGGTGATCGCCACGGGTCGGGCACCTCCGCTTTCCGTGTTCTCCCTCCCCTTCAGTACGCGGCCGCCGGGAGCGGTGTTCAGCGGTTCCCTGGAACCAC
Source organism: Streptomyces sp. NPDC059582 (assembly GCF_042735715.1). NCBI lineage: Bacteria > Bacillati > Actinomycetota > Actinomycetes > Kitasatosporales > Streptomycetaceae > Streptomyces > Streptomyces sp. NPDC059582. The sequence continues at coordinate 25,043 of NZ_JBHWCC010000006.1, read as the reverse complement.
GTGTCCCGGTGAGGCAGTCTTCTCCCTCGTGGGAAGCGTTCCGAATCAGGGTCTGCCGACGGACGTCGGCGCGCACATGGTGGTCTGCGGCGACGACGGGCTCGCGCACCGCCTCGCCGCCGAGCTGCGCGGAGTCTACGGCGAGCAGGTCACGCTGGTCGTCCCGCCCTCGGAGCGCACGGTCCGGCCGCCCGTGGTCGGGCGGGCCCGGGCGGTGTCGGCGGCGCTGCTCGACCGGGTGGTGAGCGCGGCCGTCAACCAGGCCGCGGGCAACGGCGGCGGCAACGGCACCGGAAGCGGTGGAAGCGGCAGCAGTGGGAGCGGCGGCGGGAGCGCCGGCGGTCATACGGCCGGGGCTGATCCCGCCGGACACGAGCGGACGTTGGAGGCCACCGAGCCCTCCGAGCACGTGCTCGCCGAGGCGGGCGTGGAACGAGCGGCCGCGCTGGCGCTCGTGTACGACGACGACGAGACCAACATCCGCGCGGCCCTCACCGCCCGCCGGCTCAACCCCCGTCTGAAGCTCGTCCTGCGCCTGTACAACCGGCGGTTGGGCCAGCACATCGAGGAACTCCTCGACCAGGCGGCTGCGTTGGCGACCACGGCCGACGACGTCACGGCGGCCGCGGGCGACGCCTCCACGACCGTGCTCTCCGATGCCGACACCGCGGCGCCCGCCCTGGCCGCCTCCGCGGTCGTCGGCACCAGCAAGGTCGTCCAGACGGACGGACTGCTGCTGCACGCGGTGGACCGGCCGCCGCCGGAACCCGGCCAGGTGGCCGACCCGGGGCTGGCCACCCTCGCGCTGCTGTCCACGACGAGCAACGACCCGGCCGGCGCCGACGGTTCCGAGAGCAGCGGGGAGCACGGACCGCGGCTGCTGCCGGACGCCGCGGCGGTACGGGCCGCCACCGGGCGCGGGACCGTCGTACTGGAACAGGTGTCGTACACCGGGCCGGGCACGTCCGCGTCGGCCGGGCGCGGGGTGGGGGTCGTCCCGCCGTTCGCCTCGCTGTTCTCGCGGCGGCTGCGGTGGTCGCTCGCGGGGATCGTGGGGTGTGTGCTCGCGCTGGCGGTGGCGCTGTGGGTGGCGACCGGGATCCATCCACTGGGCGCGCTGTACCTCACGCTGCTGGATCTCTTCGCCATCAACGACCCGGCGATCGGGGCGTCCAGCGAGCGGCAGGTCCTCCAACTCCTGTCCGGACTGGTCGGATTGCTGCTGCTTCCGGTACTGCTGGCGGCGGTGCTGGAGGCGCTGGGAACGTTCCGCAGCGCCTCGTCGCTGCGGAAGCCGCCGCGCGGGATGAGCGGGCATGTGGTGCTCCTCGGGCTCGGCAAGATCGGTACGCGGGTGCTGACGCGGCTGCGGGAACTGAACATCCCCGTGGTGTGCGTGGAGGCCGGGCCGGAGGCTCGGGGACTGGCCACGGCCCGGCGGTTGCGGGTGCCGGTGGTGCTGGGTGACGTGACACAGGAAGGCGTCCTGGAGGCCGCCAAGATCCATCGGGCGCACGCGTTGCTCGCGGTGACGAGTTCGGACACGACGAACCTCGAAGCGGTCCTGTACGCGCGGGCGGTGCGGCCCGATCTGCGGGTGGTGCTGCGGCTGTACGACGACGACTTCGCGACCGCCGTGTACCGCACCCTGCGGGCCGCGCACCCGCAGGCCCTCACCCGCAGCCGGAGCGTCTCCCATCTGGCTGCTCCCGCGTTCGCCGGGGCGATGCTGGGGCGGCAGATCCTGGGGGCGATTCCGGTGGAACGCCGGGTGCTGCTGTTCGCGGCGGTGGAAGTGGCCGCGCATCCGCAGCTGGAGGGGAGGACGGTCGCGGAGGCGTTCCGGGCGGGGGCCTGGCGGGTGCTCGCGCTGGACGCGACCGGTTCGCGGGCGGCGGGGTCCGGGGCGGGCTCGGGGTCGGGGTCGGGGTCGGGAGCCTCGGGTTCCGGGCCGGGCGAGGGGCGGCAGGGCGAGTCGGGGCTGGTGTGGAACCTGCCCGACACCTATGTGCTGCGGGGTGCGGACCGGGTGGTGCTGGCGGCCACCCGGCGCGGGATGGCGGAGCTGCTGGGAAGGCGACCGCGCCGGCAGGGCGGGGTGTAGGCAGGGGCGCCCCCGTCGCCCCCACCCGTTCCCGTCCCCCGGGGCTTCACCCCGGAACCCGTCGGACCGAACCGCCTCGTCCTCGAACGCCGGACGGGCTGCGAGCGCCGGCGGGACGAAAGCGGTCAGCCGCCGAGGTGTCTCTCCGCGAACTCCAGCTCCAGTCGCACCTGCTTGATCCGTTCGTCCACGACCAGCGACCCGTGGCCCGCGTCGTAGCGGTACACCTCGTGGACCGCGGCGCGGGTTTCGAGGCGCTTGACGTAGTTCTCGATCTGGCGGATGGGGCAGCGCGGGTCGTTGACGCCCGCCGAGATGTAGACCGGGGCCTTGACCTGGTCGACGTAGGTGAGCGGGGAGGACGCCTCGAAGCGGTCCGGGACCTCCTCCGGGGTGCCGCCGAGCAGGGTGCGGTCCATCGCCTTCAGGGCCTCCATCTCGTCGTGGTAGGCCGTGACGTAGTCGGCGACGGGGACCGCGGCGATGCCCAGGGTCCAGGCGTCCGGCTGGACGCCGAGGCCCAGCAGGGTGAGGTAGCCGCCCCAGGAGCCGCCGGTGAGGATCAGACGGGCGGGGTCGGCGAGCCCGGACTCGATCGCCCAGTCGCGGACCGCGCCGATGTCCTCCAGCTCGATCAGCCCGACGCGGTGCTTCAGGGCGTCCGTCCACGCCCGGCCGTAGCCCGTCGAGCCCCGGTAGTTGACCCGGACCACCGCGTACCCGTGGTCCACCCAGGCCGCCGGGGCGGCCGCGAAGGAGTCGCTGTCGTGCCAGGTCGGGCCGCCGTGGATGTCGAAGACCGTGGGAAGGGGGCCGGTGGCGCCCGCGGGCTTCTGGATCAGGGCGTGGATACGGCCGCCCGGGCCCTCCACCCACACGTCCTGCACCGGGACGGAGCCCGGGGACTTCAGACCGGGCGGGTCCAGGACCACCCCGCCCGTCGTCGAACGCACGGCGGACGGCTCGGCGGACGACGACCACAGGTACTCGACGCTGCCGTCCGGGCGGGCCGTCGCCCCGGACACCGTGCCGGGCGGCGTGGGGATCCTCGCCAGTTCGCTCGTCGTGAGGTCGTAGCGGAACAGTTCGCTGCGGGCCTCGAAGCCGTGCACGATCAGCAGCCCGCTGCCGTCCGGGTACCACTCGGCGTTCACGTCGCCCGGCAGGTCCAGCACCAGGTCCGTCTGCTCGCCCGTCGCGATGTCCCACACCAGGGGCTCCCAGCGGCCGCGCCGCTGGTGGCCGATGAGGAGGCGGGTGTCGCCGTCGACCGGGGCGAATCCGAGCACCTCCAGGCCCAGCTCCCGGGTGCCGCCCTCGGTGTCGTCCAGTTCCGCGACCGCCGTGCCGTCGGGGCGCAGCACGCGCAGCGCCGAGTGCATGGCGTCGCCGTGCTCGGTGTGCTCGATCGCGATCAGGGAGCCGTCGTGCGAGAGGTCGCCGACGCCCGCCGACTCGCGGTGGCGGTAGATCTCCGTGGGGGCCTCGCCCAGGCGCGCGAGGTGCAGCGTCGTACCTTCGTCGTCGGTGGAGCGGCCGACGACCGCCGTACGGCCGTCTCTGCCGAGGGCCAGGCCCGCCGGGTAGGAAGGCTCCAGGCCGGGCGTGGCCGTCTCGTTCTCGCCGCCGTCGAAGGGCTGGCGGCGCCAGACGCCGAACTCGTCGCCGTCCTTGTCGTCGAACCACCAGATCCACGTGCCGTCCGGGGAGAGCACGCCGTCCGTGGTGCCGTTCGGCCGATCTGTGACCTGGCGCTGCTCGCCGGTCGCCCGGTCCCAGGCGTACAGCTCGTACGTCCCCGTGGCGTTGGACACGAACAAGGCCCGGTGCGGTGCGTCCTCCGCCCAGTCGGGCAGCGACACCCGTGGCGCCCGGAAGCGCTTCTCCCAGTCCGGCATCTCCTCGCGCTGTACCTGCTGATCCGGCGAGGCGGACCCGTTGCTCTCAGTCATGGCCCCATACTGCCTGTCCCGGACGGCAATCCGCCGGTGAGGCCCCCACCCTGTGGATGACTTCGAGCAGTCCCTTTCCGATCTACTTCCGATTTCCTTACTTTTCCGGTGTCCTGCCCCGCCGCCCGGCGCCGCGTTCCCGCCCCGTACCTTTGAGGGCGTGTACCGGTTCCTGCTGACGCCCCGCTGGTGGGGGATCAACGTCTTCGTGCTGCTGGCCATCCCCTTCTGCGTCTTCATGGGGTCCTGGCAGCTGAGCCGGTTCGAGTCCCGGATGGCCGACCACCAGGACGCGGGCCGGCAGGCGGCGTCCGAGCGGACGCAGACGGCCCGGCCGCTGGCCGAGCTGCTGCCCGTGGACAAGGCGACGTCCGGCGACCAGGTCTCCGCGACCGGACGGTACGGCAAGCAGCTGCTCGTCCCCGGCCGCGAGCTGGACGGCCGCGAGGGCTACTACGTACTGACGCTGCTGCGCACCGACGGCGGCCGGGCGCTGCCCGTCGTACGCGGCTGGCTGCCCGGTGACGCCGACCCGGCGGCGGCCCCGGCGCCGCCGGCCGGCGAGGTCACCGTCACCGGCGCGCTCCAGGCGTCCGAGACCCCGGGGGACAACGGGGTCAGCGCGCGCGGCGGCCTGCCCGCCGGACAGACCGCGGCGATCAGCTCGGCGTCCCTGGTGAACCTCGTGCCGTACGACGTGTACGACGCGTGGGTCACGCTGAACCACGGCGACCCGGGGCTGACGGCGGTCCCCGCGGCCGCCGCGCCGGACACGGGACTGGACCTGAAGGCGTTCCAGAACCTCGGCTACACCGGTGAGTGGTTCGTGTTCGCCGGCTTCGTGGTCTTCATGTGGTTCCGGCTGCTGCGCCGCGAGGTGGAGTTCACGCGGGACGCGCGGCTGGGGCTGGTGACCGAGGAGCAGCGGCACGCGACGGTCTGACCGCCGCCCGCCTGGCCCTCCGGGGCTCGCCCGGCAACCCGGGCTCCCCCTGCCCGACACCCGGGCCGGTACGCCCGGCTCGCCGCCCTCAGGACGCGGCCCGGTACGCCGGTCCGGCGGACGTGGGCGTCCCTACGACGCGGCCAGCACGCCCGTCCGGTAGACCGTCCCCGCGCACGCGTTCGACACCGTGACCGCGGCCGACGGCGAGCCCGCCTCCGGCGTGTGCGAGACGACCACGCTGCCGTCGGCCGTGCCGTCCTCGGCGAGCATCTGGGTGGAGGTGCCGTCGCTGCCGGTGGAGCTGCCCGAGGAGGTGGAGCCCACGGCCCCGGTCGGACTCGGGTCGGGGCTGGGGCTGCCGGTGTCGGTGCCGCCGTTGCCGCCGGTGGTCGGACAGGTCGCGGAGGGCACCCAGGCGAACTTCACCTCGTAGGCGGAGCCGGGTGCGATGGTCAGCTGGGGGACGTAGAGGGAAGGGTCGGGCAGGCCGGCCGCGGCGTCGCCCGCGGCGTGCTCCACGACCGTGATCCTGGTGGCGTCCGCGGCGCCCTGGGCGAGGGGCGTGACGCTGCCGCCGCCGCCGACGGCACAGCCGACGGTGGAGACGTTGGTGACCCGGAACGTGCCGTAGACGATGCCGGCGGAGTCGGGGACGTCGGCGCTCGCGGTGGCGGAGCCTAGCTGGCCGGCCGTGCACGTGGGGGCGGTCGCCTCGATGCTGGCCGAGGGGTCGGCGGTGCCGGACGCGCCGGTGGCGGTGCCGGTGTCGTTGCTCCGCCCGGGACCCTCGGGATCGTCCTGGCCCGGGCCGGTGGAGTTGCCGCCTGCCCCGCCGGAGATGCTCGACCCACCGTCCGGGCCCTTGCCCGAACCGGAGCCGCCCTGCGCCTGGGAGCTGTTGCCCGCGATCGACGGGTCGGCGTCGGAGCCGACGGAGTGCGAGACGTGCAGCAGGGCGGGGACGGCGGTGCCGATGAAGAGGGCCGCGGCCGCCATGCCGACGGCGGCCTGCCGCTTGCGGGCGCGCCTGGCGGGTACCGCCCGCCGCAGGTGGTCCAGTGTGCCGTCGCGCGGCTCGATCTCCTGGACGACTTCGTGCAGCAGGCTGCGCAGTGCCAGCTCGTCCGAGTCGAGCCCGGCGGGGCTCTTTTCGTCAGGGCTGTGGTTCACGGTTCCGTTCCCAGCGTGCGATTGCTTCGGTTCCTGCTCGTGCGGCGACTTCGTCGGCTCGTGCCGGACGAACGGCTCGTGCCGCTCCTGCGACTCCCTACCCGCGGACTCTTCCCTCACGCCGTCGCCTCCATGGCGATGCGCAGGGCCGCGATGCCGCGGGACCCGTACGCCTTCACCGAGCCCAGCGATATCCCGAGCGACTCGGCGACCTGGGCCTCGGTCATGTCCGCGAAGTAGCGCAGCACCAGGACCTCGCGCTGGCGGCGCTGGAGGCCCTTCATCGCCTTGATCAGGGAGTCGCGCTCCAGCTGGTCGTAGGCCCCCTCCTCGGCGCTCGCCATGTCCGGCATCGGCTTGGAGAGCAGCTTCAGGCCGAGGATGCGGCGGCGCAGCGCGGAACGGGAGAGGTTGACGACCGTCTGACGCAGGTAGGCGAGGGTCTTCTCCGGGTCGCGGACCCGCTTGCGGGCGGAGTGGACGCGGATGAAGGCCTCCTGGACGACGTCCTCGCAGGAGGCCGTGTCGTCGAGGAGGAGCGCCGCGAGACCCAGCAGCGAGCGGTAGTGAGCCCGGTAGGTCTCGGTGAGGTGGTCGACGGTGGTGCCCGCCGCCGCGTCCTCGGCGTCACGCTGGTTCGGAATGCGGGTGGGCCGCGCTGCGGGCATGGGCGCGATCACCGGCATGCCACCCGGCATGCGGGTCCGTCGGGGCGGCCGCAGCACGGTGCCACGGGTCGCCGCTGTGAAATCGAGTACCTCTGCCACGCCAGTTGGACACGCTCCCCCCGGTGAGGGTTGTACGTGCCGGGCGTCTCTTTTGCGTCGGACGTGACGGCCGACGCGACCGGCGACGTTCTCGCGTCAGGCAGCACAACTGACGTTGCCTCAAATGCCCTCATGCGTCCCGCTCTTCCCCTATGTCCCATACGGTGGGCGTCCCCACGCCCACACCACGGCGTCCCCACGCCTGGATCACACGCGTCCCCACGCTCCGGAAGGGCGACCGCAAAGACGCTCCCCGCCCTCGGCGCGGTTGCGGAGGGCGGGGAGAAAATCTTCAGCCGCGGAGGACCGATGATTCAAGTGGTCCGGACCATCGACCGACTCACATTTTGTTTCGGATTCTACAAATCAGCGCGCGCACTGCCGGCGCTTTTCCGTCCGGCCGCCCCGGGCACGGGCCTCAGGCGAACTCGGCCGCCACCAGCTCCGCGATCTGGGCGGTGTTGAGCGCGGCCCCCTTGCGCAGATTGTCCCCGCAGACGAAGAGCTCCAGCGCGGTGGGGTCGTCCAGCGACCGCCGCACCCGCCCCACCCAGGTCGGGTCCGTGCCCACCACGTCGGCGGGGGTCGGGAACTCACCGGCGTCCGGGTTGTCGTACAGGACGACACCGGGCGCCGTGGCGAGGATCTCGCGGGCCCGGTCGACGGTGACCTCGCCCTCGAAGCGGGCGTGGACGGTGAGGGAGTGCGTGGTGACGACCGGCACCCGAACACACGTCACCGCGACGGGCAGCTCCGGCAGCCCGAGGATCTTGCGGGACTCGTCCCGCACCTTCATCTCCTCCGACGACCAGCCGTCCTCGCGCAGCGACCCGACCCACGGCACGACGTTCAGCGCCACCGGCTCCGGGAACGGCCCGGTGTTGTCCCCGACGGCCCGCCGTACGTCACCGGGATGGGACCCCAGTTCGGTGCCGGCGACCAGGGACAGCTGCTGCCGCAGGGTCTCGACGCCCGCCCGCCCGGCCCCGCTCACCGCCTGGTAGGACGAGACGACCAGTGCGCGCAGCCCGAACTCGGCGTGCAGCGCGCCCAGCGCCACGATCATGGACAGGGTGGTGCAGTTCGGGTTGGCGATGATCCCGCGCGGACGCACCCGCGCCCGGTGCGCGTTGACCTCGGGCACGACGAGGGGCACCTCCGGGTCCATCCGGAAGGCGGCCGAGTTGTCCACGACCACCACGCCCTTGGCGGCGGCGACCGGCGCCCAGTGCGCGGCGACCTCGTCGGGCACGTCGAACATGGCGACGTCGATCCCGTCGAAGGCCTCCTCCGTCAGGGCCACCACCTCGACCTCCTCCCCGCGCACGGCCAGCTTGCGGCCGACCGAGCGCGGAGAGGCGATCAGACGGATCTCGCCCCAGACGTCCGCGTGCTGGGACAGGATCTGGAGCATGACGGTGCCGACGGCACCGGTCGCTCCCACGACCGCCAGCGCCGGTCGTCCGGGGCGTCCGGTTCCGGCCATCAGCGCCCGGTGCCTCCGTAGACCACGGCCTCGTCGCTCTCGGAGTCCAGTCCGAAGGCGGAGTGCACGGCCCGGACGGCCTCCGGCACGTCGTCGGCGCGCGTGACGACCGAGATGCGGATCTCGGAGGTCGAGATCAGCTCGATGTTCACGCCCGCGTCCGACAGCGCCTCGAAGAAGGTCGCCGTGACACCGGGGTTGGTCTTCATACCCGCGCCGACCAGGGAGATCTTGCCGATCTGGTCGTCGTAGCGCAGCGAGTCGAAGCCGATGCCCGCCCGGTTGCGCTCCAGGGCGTCGATGGCCTTGCGACCCTCGGTCTTCGGCAGCGTGAAGGAGATGTCCGTCAGACCGGTGGCGGCGGCGGACACGTTCTGCACGACCATGTCGATGTTGACCTGGGCGTCGGCGATGGTCCGGAAGATCGCGGCGGCCTCGCCCGGCTTGTCCGGCACGCCGACGACCGTGATCTTGGCCTCGGAGGTGTCGTGCGCGACACCGGAGATGATGGCCTGCTCCACCTTCTGGTCCCCTTGCTTCGGCTCGTTGCTGACCCAGGTGCCCTGGAGCCCCGAGAAGGACGAGCGCACATGGATCGGGATGTTGTAGCGGCGGGCGTACTCCACGCAGCGGTGGAGCAGCACCTTGGAGCCGGACGCGGCGAGCTCCAGCATGTCCTCGAAGGAGATCCAGTCGATCTTCTTCGCCTTCTTCACCACGCGCGGGTCGGCGGTGAACACGCCGTCGACGTCGGTGTAGATCTCGCAGACCTCGGCGTCGAGGGCGGCGGCGAGGGCCACGGCCGTGGTGTCGGACCCGCCGCGCCCCAGCGTGGTGATGTCCTTCTTGTCCTGGCTGACGCCCTGGAACCCGGCCACGATGGCGATGTTGCCCTCGTCCAGCGCGGTGCGGATCCGGCCGGGCGTGACATCGATGATCCGGGCTTTGTTGTGAACCGAGTCGGTGATGACGCCTGCCTGGCTGCCGGTGAACGACTGGGCCTCGTGGCCCAGGTTTTTGATCGCCATGGCCAGCAGTGCCATGGAGATCCGCTCTCCGGCGGTCAGCAGCATGTCGAACTCACGCCCGGCAGGCATCGGGGATACCTGTTCGGCGAGATCGATCAGCTCGTCCGTCGTGTCGCCCATCGCGGAAACGACGACGACCACCTGGTGGCCGTTCTTCTTCGCTTCCACGATTCGCTTGGCGACGCGCTTGATGCCCTCGGCATCGGCTACGGAGGAGCCTCCGTACTTCTGCACGACAAGGCCCACGTGCGCTCCTCGCTCAGTTTGTCTTCTTGCCCGCACATACGCCGGTGTACTGCGGGTCGGCTCAGTCTATCGAGCGTCCGAATTCCACCCCTGCGGTCCCGCATGGTGAGATGTCCGGTCGCCGTTCCAGAACACTCCCTGCCCACTGGCACCAGGGGCACACAGGTGATCGCTGTGACGTGGGTTTCAGACTCCCCGGCTCGGGCGTCAGGAGGACCGGGGATGGGGAGTACCGGGCCGCGGAATCGGGCCGCAGAAGAACAGGAACCGTGCGGTCCGCCCCCGAGGCGGCCCGCACGGACGTCACGTCACTGGGTCTGGCCGAGCCCCAGGGGTCCCGCGATCTCCTCCGCCATCACCCGGCCGGCCTCGAACTCCAGCGTCTCGTCGCCCACGTCCTGGTCGGTGTCCAGGCCGTCCAGTTCCTCCAAGGGCTGGTTCAGCCGGATGTGGGCCAGGACGGAGTGCAGGGCCCTGAGGGTGGCCGAGGCCGTGGTGCCCCAGTTGGAGAAGTAGGAGAACTGCCACCACCACAGGGCTTCCGTGGTGCGGCCGGCGCGGTAGTGGACCATGCCGTGGCGCAGGTCGGCGATGACGTCAGCGAGGTCGTCGGAGATCCGGGCGGGAACGGGCGCCTTGCGGGGCTCGTAGGGGTCGAAGACCTCGGAGTAGACGTCGATCGGCTCCAGGAGGCGGGCCAGGTTCTCGCGGAGGTCATCCACGTCCGGCTCCGGGCCCGGGTCGGGCTCGTAGCGCTCGTCGGGGACGATGTCCTCGTGCGCGCCGAGCCGACCGCCGGCCAGCAGGAGCTGGGAGACCTCCAGGAGAAGGAAGGGGACGGCCGAGTCGGGCTCGTCGCCCTTCGCGACCTCGCCGACGGCCACCAGGAAGCTCTCGATCTGGTCCGCGATCTGAACCGCGAAGTCGTCCGGGTTCCGCTCGGTCGCGTGCAGCGTGGCGTCAGACATCTAGGAGTCGTCTCCCCTCGAAGGCGCGGCCGAGCGTGACCTCGTCCGCGTATTCCAGGTCGCCGCCCACCGGGAGGCCGCTGGCCAGGCGGGTGACCTTCAGGCCCATGGGCTTGATCATGCGGGCGAGGTACGTCGCTGTCGCCTCGCCTTCGAGATTCGGGTCCGTGGCCAGGATCAGCTCGGTGACCGTGCCGTCGGCCAGGCGGGCCAGGAGTTCCCGTATCCGCAGGTCGTCCGGGCCGACCCCGTCGATCGGGCTGATCGCGCCGCCGAGGACGTGGTAGCGGCCGCGGAACTCACGGGTGCGCTCGACGGCCACGACGTCCTTCGGCTCCTCCACGACACAGATGACCGTCGGGTCCCGGCGGGGGTCGCGGCAGATCCCGCACAGCTCCTCCTGCGCCACGTTGCCGCAGGTCGCGCAGAAGCGGACCTTCGCCTTCACTTCGAGGAGGGCGTGCGCGAGCCGCCGTACGTCCGTCGGCTCCGCCTGGAGGATGTGGAAGGCGATCCGCTGCGCGCTCTTGGGACCGACGCCGGGAAGCCGCCCCAGCTCGTCGATGAGGTCCTGGACCACGCCTTCGTACAACGGACTGCCCTTCCTGGGTCTTCAGGGTCTTTCAGTACGTACCGTAGTTGGAGGCCGCCCGTTCGAGGAAGGCGGTGGGCGCCTCTCCCGGTACGAACGTCAGAACGGCAGGCCGGGGATGCCGCTGCCGCCGCCCAGTCCCTGGGCCAGCGGGCCGAGCTTCTGCTGCTGGAGGGTCTGCGCGTTCTCGTTGGCCGCCTGGACGGCCGCGACGACGAGGTCGGCGAGGGTCTCGGTGTCCTCCGGGTCCACCGCCTTCGGGTCGATCTTCAGGGCGCGGAGTTCACCGGAGCCCGTCACGGTCGCCCGCACCAGGCCGCCGCCCGCCTGGCCGTCGACCTCCGTCTGCGCCAGTTCCTCCTGTGCCCGCGCCAGGTCCTGCTGCATCTTCTGGGCCTGCTGGAGCAGCTGCTGCATATTGGGCTGGCCACCACCGGGAATCACGATCAGCTCCTGGTTTCGTACGGTGTCGGGGCGGGGTTCTCCCCACCTGGCACGAGCCTACGTGGTCCAGGCAGGCATCGCTCCAGCACTCTTTCGAGTGACTCGTTTGTCCGTCCTATACCTGATCAAGGCCCTCTTACGGGCGGAAAAGCGATGAAACCTGTCTCTTCGCCACCCATTGGGCGGTAGGAAGGGGTGCGGCGCATCAGCATCGGATGTCACGGTTCGCCGTGCCACGGTGTCACGCAACGTGATCGGTCGGGATCAGTAGGGAGTGCCGGGTGGGTCAGCCGGAGATGCAGCCCGAGGGTCCGCCTCAGGACGGGCGGGACGAGGGCTCGGCCGGGCTGCGGCCGGGCGATCTGACCGGGCGGGCGTTTCCGCTCGGGGACTGGGGGGAGCCGGCCGAGCGGCTGGACGAGCTGTACCGGTGGGTGGAGCGCGGGGCGCTGGAGACCGCCTCCTGGTACCTGGCCGACCGGGTGGGCAAGCGGCGGGGCGCGTGGACCCTGCGCACGGGCGCGGCGGTCGGGGCGGTCTCGGGGGCCACGCTGCCGTTCCTGGACTTCACCAGGGTCGTCGGCGGGGTGGCGCCCTGGGGATATCTGGCGCTGCTGCTGGCGGGCGCGTGCGTGGGCGTCGACCGGTTCTTCGGGGTGACGTCGGGGTGGATAAGGGACGTGGCGACGGCGCAGGCGATCCAGCGGCGGCTTCAGCTGCTCCAGTTCGACTGGGCATCGGAGAGCGTGCGCGAGGTGCTGGGGCCGGCCGAGGGCACCGCGAGCGAGGCCGCCGACCGGTGCCTCGGCGTGCTGCGGCGGTTCTCGGAGGACATGACCGAGCTGGTGCGCACCGAGACCGCCGACTGGATGGTGGAGTTCCGGACCGGGTCGGCACCACTGGGGATCCAGTCGTCGGTGGCCTCCGTGCCCCGGCAGGACGCCGGGGGCGGCCACGGGCGCTTCCCGCTGCCGCCGGGCCCCTCCCGGCCGAACATGCCGAGGCAGCGCCCGCCCGAGCCGCGGTGAACCGCGGCCCCGGGACCCCTGTCGGGTGTACGCGCCCCCGGCCCCCGGACGGGCGCTACGCGCAGAGCTTCATCCCCTCCGGCGTCCAGCACGGGATGTGTCCGTGGGTGCGGATCACGTCCTGGCCGTTGCCCCGCGACAGATAGGTCAGGAAGCTCGACGCCAGGGAGTCGGCCGGGGGCCGGCCGTAGGTGTAGGCGTACTCGATCTCCCGGTAGGGGTAGGCGCTCGTGCCGTGTTCGATCGCGTCGACGGACGGCGGGTCGGCGTCCAGGTCCAGATGGTGCAGGCCCGGCGCGCGGTCGGCCGCGGTGAGCTCGCTGTAGCCGACCGCGCCCGGCAGTTCGGCGACCGTCGTCAGCACCTGGTCCGTCGAGTCCAGTTCACAGCGGATCACCGGGGCCGTCGGGTCGTCCTTGTGGACGCAGTCGACGGAGGAGTTGGCGATCTCGCCGCGGCCCAGCACCCGGCGCTGGAAGACCTGCCGGGTCCCCGAGTTGGCGTCCCGGCTGACCAGGTGCACCGGCAGGTCCGGGCCGCCGAGCTGCCGCCAGTTGGTGATCTGGCCGCGGTACAGGCGCCGTACGTCCCGCGTCGACAGGTTCCGCAGCGGGATCCTGTCGTTGACGACGAGCGCGAAGACCGACACCGCGATCCGGTTCTCCCGCAGCTCGGGCATGTCGCTGGGCTTGGGGCCGTCGGAGAGGGCCACGACGGGCGGCGCGCCCTTGCTCTGCGCGCCGGCCGCCGCCAGCTCCCGTACACCCGCGGTCGAGCCGTGCGCGTCGACCACTACGGTCGATCCCTCGCAGTCCCGCCGGTACTTCTGCGCGACCTCCTTCAGCACGGGCGCGAACGCCGTCGACCCGGTGATCGTCAGGGTGCCGTGGGCGCAGCCGATGGGCGGCGGGGTGTCGTCGCGGGTGACGACGAGGGCGGCGAGGGTGAGCACGCTGAGCGTGAGCATGATGGTGATCATCCGGGCCGCGCGGCTGAACAGGGGCGGCTTCTCGTCCGGGGTCGCGCTGCGGTTGGGGTGCACCTCGCCGTCCCGGATGCCGCCGCTCAGCCGGATCTCACGGCCCACGTCACCGCCGGAGAGCAGCACGAGCAGCTTGAAGTGGTCGCCGCGGTTGAGCGGGACGCGCGGGATGCGCAGGGTGTTGCCCTCGTAGCCGAGGCCGGCCGCCGGGGTGAAGTGGTCCATGAGGTGGTCGGTCTCGGGCGGCTGGGTGACCGAGACACCCCGGATGGTGCGGTCGGTGAACACCGCCGTCAGGCCGTGGAGTTCACGTCCGGTGTAGTCGTTGTCGACGATGCTCTGCGAGCCGTCGTTCTCTATCCGCAGCAGGACGAGCGTGGCGTCGGTCATGCCGGGGGCCTCGTCGAAGAGTCCCAGCCGTCTGCTGGCCCGCCCCGATCTGACGTCGTCGCCGATCGGGTTGTCCATCTGTACGCGGTAGCCGATCCGTTTGCGGCGCGGCACCCGGCGCTCGTACCAGACCATGACGCCGGACGCGACGATACCGAGGACCGCGGTCCCCAAGGCGACGACGTTCTCTGCGCTCAGCCACTCCACCTGGGTGCCCCCGCAACTCCCCGGAGCCGAATCGTGGGGTCACCGTACGGCTGCCGGAGAGGGCCTTCCAGGCCGTACCTGCGAAGTTCGCCGTACGTTCAACTGTCCTGCCGTGACGTCCACTTCGTCACTGCCTGACGTACGTGAGCTGCTCTCCGGTGCTCGTGTTCACCCGCTCCAGACCGCCACCGGGCAGCAGGGTCACCCGGGTGGCTCCGCCCGGGGAACAGGAGGATCTCGGCTCACCGGACGTCACGGTGGACGGGCCGATCTCCAACGGGCCCTGCGCGGCGGGCTTCCGGGTGAGCCGGGCCGTGAACTCGCAGTGGTAGACGCCGGTCCCGGCGGGGCCGTCGGCGATCAGGGTGAGGAGCGCCTCGCCCACCTCGCCCTGCCGGATGGTGAGCCGGCGGGTGTTCGCGCCGTCGATCGTCGCGGCCCAGGTGCCGACGTACCCCTCCGGAACGGCACCGTCGCCGGGCACGGCGGTGCTCGATCCGGAGCCCGAGGGTTCCGGCCGGGACGGCTCGGGGGTCGTGGCGTCCGGCGAGGTCTGCGCGCCGCCCGTCGACGGGGCGGTGGGGCTCGCGCCGGGGCGGCCGGCCCCGCTCATCAGGGCGTACACCGAGCCGCCCGCGGCCAGTGCGACGACCAGGGCGATCAGGACGAGGAAGACCGTGGACCGGCCGTTCGGGCGCCGCGGCTCCTCGGGGAGGCCGGACGGGTGGAGCAGGGTGGAGCCGCCGGGCGGCGGGCCGTAGGGCGGGGTGCCACCGGGGTCGCCGTAGGGGTTGTACGGAGCCGGGACACCGGTGGGCGTGCCGTGCCCGGGGTAGCCGTAGGCAGGGTGCGGGTGCGGGTGCTGCTGGGGGTGGCCGTAGGAGGGGTGGGCGGGTGCCGGTGCCGACGGGTTCGCCGGTGTCACCGCGGACGTCGGCAGTTGTCCGGGGCCCGCGTCCGACGGGGAGACGTCGTCCGCGGCGGAGGCGTGCTCGGGCACGGCCTCCTGGGCGTGGACCGCCCGCCGCGGGCCCTCCGCGTCGACCGGCTCCACGGGCTTCGACCGGTCCACCGGACCTGCCGGACCTGCCGGACCTGTGGGATCTGCTGAACCCACCCGCCCTGCCGGGCCTGCCCGGTCCACCCGGCCCTCCGGGCGGACCCGATCCGCCGGACCCTCCGGCCCCGCCGAACCCGCCCGGTCCACCGGCCCCGTCGGCCCCGTCGGATTCTCCGTGTCCAGCAGCCGTACCGCGTGCCGGCCGAGCTGGGCCACCAGCACGCCGGGCAGCCAGGGATCGCGGGAGCGTCCGCCGGAGACCGTGTCCTGCGCTCCGGTCCGCGCCAGGAGCGCGCCGAGCGACGGGCGGGCCGCCGGGTCCTTGCGCAGACAGTCGCGGACCAGGTCGGCGATGCCCTCGGGCACGCCCGTCAGATCGGGCTCCTCCTGCGCGATACGGAACATCAGGGCGTGCACCCCGCTGTCGGCGGAGCCGAAGGGCAGGGTGCCGGTCGCGGCGTAGGCGAGCACCGAACCGAGGCAGAACACGTCGCACGCGGGCGTCACCCGGTCACCGCGCACCTGCTCGGGCGCCATGAAACCGGGCGAACCGACGAGCGAGCCGGTGCTCGTCAGACCGCTCTCGGCCATCGTCTCCATGGCCCGCGCGATCCCGAAGTCGATGACCCGGGGACCGTCGAGGGTCACCAGCACGTTGGACGGCTTGAGGTCGCGGTGGACGATCCCGGCGGAGTGGATGTCCACGAGCGCGTGGGCGAGCCCGGCGGCGAGGATCCGTACCGACCGCTCCGGCAGGGCTCCGTGGTCGTGCCCGACGACCTGCTGGAGGCTGGGCCCGGCGACGTACCCGGTGGCGACCCACGGCACCGGCGCCTCGGTGTCCGCGTCCAGCACCGGCGCGGTCCAGTACCCGCCGACCCGTCGCGCGGCCCGCACCTCCTGCCGGAACCGCGCCCGGAACTCCTCCCGCTCGGCCAGCTCCCGGCGCACCAGCTTCACGGCGACCGTCCGCCCGCGGTCGGACCGCGCCAGATACACGTGCCCCATGCCGCCGGACCCGAGCCGCGCCAGCAGCCGGTACCCGCCGATCCGCGGCGGATCTCCCGGTCCGAGCATCTCCATGGCTGCGCCGCCTTCCCCCCATAGGTGTGCAACGCACCGAGAATAGTGCGGCCCCGGGAGGAGCCGGCCGGAGCGGTCTCCACGGTTGCGTAACAGCCGTCCCGCCCGCGGTGCGGGCCTGCGGTGTGGACAACCTGTCGCGGAAAGCCCCCGACCGCAGACAGGACGCCGATACCGCTTCCGTATCGCGGACATTTACGCTCGCCCGCATGACCCCTCAGACCGACCCCCAGGCCGGCGCCGCCGTGAAGGCCGCGGACCGCGCGCATGTCTTCCACTCCTGGTCCGCGCAGGAGCTCATCGACCCGCTCGCCGTCGCCGGCGCGGAGGGGTCGTACTTCTGGGACTACGACGGCAACCGCTACCTCGACCTGACCAGCGGGCTCGTCTTCACCAACATCGGCTACCAGCACCCGAAGGTCGTCGCCGCGATCCAGGAACAGGCCGCGACCCTGTCCACGTTCGCGCCCGCCTTCGCCGTCGAGGCGCGCTCGGAGGCGGCCCGGCTGATCGCCGAGCGCACCCCCGGCGACCTGGACAAGATCTTCTTCACCAACGGTGGCGCCGACGCGGTGGAACACGCCGTGCGCATGGCGCGACTGCACACCGGCCGCCCCAAGGTGCTCTCGGCGTACCGCTCGTACCACGGCGGGACCCAGCAGGCCATCAACCTCACCGGCGACCCACGCCGTTGGGCCTCCGACGGTGCCGCGGCCGGGGTCGTGCACTTCTGGGCGCCGTTCCTGTACCGCTCCCGCTTCTACGCCGAGACCGAGGAGCAGGAGTGCGCCCGGGCGCTGGAGCACCTGGAGACGACGATCACCTTCGAGGGGCCGTCGACGATCGCCGCGATCATCCTGGAGACCATTCCGGGCACCGCCGGGATCATGGTCCCGCCGCCGGGCTACCTGGCCGGGGTGCGTGAGCTCTGCGACAAGTACGGGATCGTCTTCGTCCTCGACGAGGTGATGGCCGGGTTCGGGCGCACCGGTGAGTGGTTCGCGGCCGACCTGTTCGACGTGGTGCCGGATCTGATGACCTTCGCCAAGGGCGTGAACTCGGGATACGTGCCCCTCGGCGGGGTCGCGATCTCCGGCGCGATCGCGGAGACGTTCGCGAAGCGGGCGTACCCCGGCGGCCTGACGTACTCCGGTCACCCGCTGGCCTGCGCGGCCGCCGTCGCGACGATCAACGTGATGGCCGAGGAGGGCGTCGTCGAGAACGCGGCGCGGCTGGGCGCGTCCGTCGTCGAGCCGGGGCTGCGGGAGCTCGCGCGGCGCCACCCGAGCGTCGGCGAGGTGCGCGGCGTCGGCATGTTCTGGGCGCTCGACCTGGTCAGGAACCGGGAGACCCGGGAGCCGCTGGTGCCGTACAACGCGGCCGGTGCGCAGAACGCGCCGATGGCCGCGTTCGGCGCCGCCGCGAAGAAGCACGGCGTGTGGCCCTTCATCAACATGAACCGCACCCACTTCGTGCCGCCGTGCAACGCCGGCGAGGCGGAGTTGAAGGAAGGACTGGCCGCTCTGGACGCCGCGCTCTGCGTGGCCGACGAACACACGGAGTAGGCGCCTCGCCCGGGCGTCCCGGGAACCCGAACGCGTAAGGTGGCGTGCTCGTAGATGTACATGAGCGACTCGGACGAGCACGCCCCTGCCACGTGACGAGGGAGACCCCCCGACGATGCCCGGCCCCAGCGGCAACGGCGCCGTGACCCGCAGCACCCTGCGGCAGCAGATCGCGGACGCGCTTCGTGACGAGGTGCTGGCCGGGCGGTTGCAGCCGGGACAGGAGTTCACGGTCAAGGAGATCGCCGAACAGTACGGGGTCTCCGCGACCCCGGTGCGCGAGGCGCTCGTCGATCTCTCCGCACAGGGCCTTCTGGAGGCCGACCAGCACCGCGGTTTCCGGGTGCACGAGTACTCGGCCGACGACTTCCGGGGCATCGTCGAGGCCCGCGGGCTGGTCACCGAGGGCATGTTCCACGCACTCGAATCCGGCCACAAACGCTTCCAGGACCTCGGCGACCCACGGGTCGCCGCCGCCGTCGCGGGGGTGCGCCGGCGCGGCGAGGAGGCCCAGCGCGCCGCCGACGCCGGTGACCTGACCGTGCTGATCGGATACGACCTGCGGTTCTGGCGCGAGCTCAGCGCCTTGTTCGGCAACCCCTACCTCGTCGACTTCCTGCACCGGCTGCGCGTGCAGTCCTGGGTGTGCGCGGTGCAGCACCTGCGCCGCGTGACCGACCTGCGCGGCCTGCTGTGGGCCGGGCACACGGAACTGGTCGACGCCCTGGCCCGGCGTGATCTGCCCGCCGCCCGGCTGATGGTCGAGGAGTACAACACGCACTCCCTGACCCTCATGGAACGGCTGGCCGGCGGATGAGGAACACCGGGAGGAGCGCCGTCGGCCTGTCCGTCGTGGACCTGTCCGTCGTCGTCCCCGCCTACAACGAGGAGCAGCGGCTCGGCCCCACCCTCGACGCGATCACCCGCTATCTCGGCGAGCCCGAGGGCAGGTGGGGCGAGTGGGAGATCGTGGTCGCCGACGACGGCTCCACCGACGCCACCCGGGAGATCGTCACCGCCCGCCGGGACCCCCGGATCCAGCTGGTCGCCAGCCCCCGCAACCGGGGCAAGGGCCACGCCCTGCGGCTCGGTGTCGCCGCCACGCGCGGCCGGCGCGTGCTGGTCACGGACGCCGACCTGGCGGCGCCGATCGAGGAGCTGGAGAAGCTCGACAAGGCGCTGAGCGAGGGGAACGCGGCGGCCGTCGGCTCCCGCTCGGTCCCGGGCGCGGAGATCGGCTACCGCCAGCACCGGCTGCGCGAACTGCTCGGCCGGGCGGGGAACTTCCTGATACGCAGCGTCGCGGTCCCGGGGATACGCGACACCCAGTGCGGCTTCAAGCTGTTCGACGGCGACAGCGGGCGAGCCGCCTTCGCCGGCTCCCGGCTCAACGGCTGGGGCATCGACGTCGAGGTCCTCCAGCACTTCCGCCGCGCCGACTGGCCGGTCGCCGAGGTCCCGGTGACCTGGTCCCATCAGTCCGGCTCGAAGGTGCGGCCCCTGGACTACGCCCGGGTCCTCGGCGAACTCGGCCGCCTCAAGGCCCGCGCCCTGCGCCCCGCCGACGCCTTCGCGGCCGTCCTCTTCCTCCTCATGTCCGTGGCCCTGTACTCGGGCCGCTTCTTCGACCCGGCCCACCGCTATCTCCAGGACTCCCTCCAGGACCAGAACCAGTGGGAGTGGTTCTTCGCGGTGACCGCCGACAACGTCTCCCATCTGCGCAATCCGCTCTTCACCGACCTCCAGGGCTTCCCCGACGGCGTGAACCTCATGGCCAACACGGTCATGCTGGGCCTGTCGGTGCCCTTCGCCCCGGTCACGCTGCTCCTCGGGCCCGCGGCCGCGCTCAGCCTGTGCATGGCCCTGGGCCTGGCCGCCACCGCCACCGCCTGGTACTGGCTGATCGTGAAACGGGTCGTACGGCAGCGGGCGGCGGCCTTCGTCGGCGCCTCCCTGGCCGCCTTCGCCCCGCCGATGGTCAGCCACGCCAACGCCCACCCCAACTTCGTGATCCTGTTCATGATCCCGCTGATCATCGACCGTGCCCTGCGCCTGTGCGCGGGCACCCGGGTCGTACGCAACGCGGTGATCCTCGGACTGATGGCGGCCTACCAGATCTTCCTCGGCGAGGAGCCGCTGCTGCTCGCGTCGATCGGGATGCTGCTGTTCGCCTGCGCCTACGGGGTGCTGCGCCGGGACGTGGCGAAGGCGGCCTGGCGCCCGCTGCTGCGCGGCCTGCTGATCGCCGCCGCGGTCTGTCTGCCGCTCGTCTGCTACCCGCTGGTCTGGCAGTTCGCGGGCCCGCAGAGCTACCACAGCGTCCTGCACGGCGACAACGCGGGCAACAGCCCCCTCGCCCTGCTCTCGTTCGCCGAACGCTCACTGCTCGCGGGCGACGCGGATCGCGCGAACGCCCTCTCCCTCAACCCGACCGAGCAGAACGCCTTCTACGGCTGGCCGCTGGCCCTGCTCGCCTTCGCGATCGTCGTACGGCTGTGGGAGCGGACCGTCGTCAAGGCGCTGGCGTTCACGGCCCTGGCCGCGGCCGTGCTGTCGCTGGGCCCGAAGGTCCGCGTCCCGCTGACCGACACGGTCTTCCCCGGCCCCTGGGCCTTCCTCTCCGACAAGCCGCTGTTCGAGTCGGTCATCGAGGGCCGGGTCGCGATGATCTGCGCCCCCGCGCTGGGCGTGCTCCTCGCCCTCGCGATCGAACGGCTGGCGGCGATCCGCCGCGTCGGCACGGTCTACGCCGGTCTGCTGGCCGTCTCCCTGGCCCTGCTCCCCCTGGTCCCCGCGCCGCTGAAGTCGACGCCCCGCGTGGATGTCCCCGCCTTCATCGCCGACGGTATGTGGAAGCCGTACGTCCAGCCCGGCGAGAGCCTGGTCCCGGTCCCGCTGCCCGACCCGGGCAACGCGGAGGGGCTGCACTGGCAGACGGCCGCGCACCTCGGCTTCAGACTCCCGGGCGGCTACTTCAACGGGCCCTACGGCGACGACCGCGTCGGCATCTACGGCGCCTCCCCGCGCCACACCTCCAACCTGCTGCGGGACATCCGCTACTCGGGCAAGGTCCCGGAGATCGGCACGAACTGGAAAGCGCAGGCCGCCCGGGACTTCGCCTTCTGGAAGGCGGGCGTGCTCGTGCTCGCCCCGCAGCCCCACGACACCGAGCTGCGCCAGGCCCTGGAGAAGCTGGTCGGCCGACCCGGTAGGTGGACCGGCGGGGTGTGGGTATGGGACCTGCACGAGGGGAGCTGAACCCGTGCCGCAGCGACTACTCTTCCCTTCCCTGACCGCCGTGCTACACGCTGAGCGAGGAGCTCTCTTTGGCCTGTGACCTGTGGCTGGTACCGCTCGTCGACGTCTTGTGCCACACGCCCGACAACCCGTTCGCCGAGGAACTCGCCCAGTACAACAAGGTGCTCACCGAGGCCGGGCTGCCACCGGTGCCGGTGTACCAGTACATGCCGGGCCTGTCCGGCGAGGTCGCCCCGGTGGCCGGCTTCGACTACGACGCGCTGCACTTCCTGCGCCGCGCCTACCTCCTCCAGGTGTGCGGGCTGCCGGTGACGCCGGTGGACGACCTGGGCGGCGACTACGAGCAGCTCCTGGAGATGTTCGAGGCGACGGCCCAGCAGTCGCACCTGGTCTGGCACTACGACCACGCGGGCGCCTATGTGCCGGTGGACTTCCCGCACCCGCTGTCCGACGACGACCTGCTCGCGGGCGGCGGCCCGCTGGGCTCCTCCCAGGCCCTGCTGCGGGAGCTGGAGCAGGTCGCCCCGGTGATCGGCATCGACGCGGCGCACCCGCCGCTGGCCCCGGGCCCCCCGCCCACGCCGACGGAACTGGAGCAGCCGGCCGCGCCGGCGCCGTACGATCCCAGCCCCTTCGCCCGTGAGCGGCACGTCTGGCTGGGACTGCACGCGGCGGCGACGCGGAGCCTGGCACAGGGATCGATGATCGTCTTCAGCTGAGGACCGTGCGCGGCGGTGTCCGGCCCGGGCCGCGCGGGCCGGTCCCGCACGTCAGGGACGGCCGATGAGCGTGATCTCCGGCGGCCACAGCACCGCGCCCGCCATCAGCAGGGACGGCCCCAGATGCACCGGGCACACCCGCAGCGGCGGCCTGTCGTACCGGGCGATCTCGAAGACGGCCGGGTCGGCGCAGTCCGTCTCGTCCGGCCGCTCGCCCTCGCCGCCGTACGGTCCCCGGCACAGCGTCCTGCGGTGCGCTCTCATACCCCGATTGCACCCCGCGGCACGCGGAACCGCCCGCCGATCACACCCGGAAGGGCGGACCGACGGGCGGTTCGGCGGGCGGCCTGAGCAGCCGGCGGAGGCGGTTCGTCCCCGCGGCGGCGGCCTAGACGAACGAGTTGATCTCGATCGTCTCGTCCCGGCCCGGACCCACGCCGATCGCGGAGATCGGGGCGCCCGACATCTCCTCCAGGGCCCTCACGTACGCCTGCGCGTTCTTCGGGAGGTCGGAGAACGACTTCGCCTTGGTGATGTCCTCGGACCAGCCGGGGAGGGTCTCGTAGATCGGCTTCGCGTGGTGGAAGTCGCTCTGCGAGTACGGGAGTTCCTCGACGCGCTTGCCGTCGATCTCGTACGCCACGCAGACCGGGATCTCCTCCCAGCCGGTGAGGACGTCGAGCTTGGTGAGGAAGAAGTCGGTCAGGCCGTTCACGCGGGTCGCGTAGCGGGCGATGACCGCGTCGAACCACCCGCAGCGGCGGTCGCGGCCGGTGGTGACACCGCGTTCGCCGCCGATCCGCCGCAGCGCCTCACCGTCCGCGTCGAACAGCTCGGTCGGGAAGGGTCCTGCGCCGACCCGGGTGGTGTAGGCCTTGAGGATGCCGATGACCCGGCTGATCTTCGTCGGGCCCACGCCGGCACCGGTGCAGGCGCCGCCCGCGGTCGGGTTCGACGAGGTGACGAAGGGGTACGTGCCGTGGTCGATGTCCAGCAGCGTGCCCTGACCGCCCTCGAAGAGGACCACCTTGTCGTCCTCGAGCGCCTGGTTGAGGACGAGGACGGTGTCGGCGACGTACGGCAGGAGCTTGTCCGCGTAGCCCAGCAGTTCCTCGACCACCTGGTCCACCGCGATCGCGCGGCGGTTGTAGAGCTTGGTGAGGACCTGGTTCTTGACGTCGAGAGCCGCCTCGACCTTCTGGGTCAGGATCGACTCGTCGTAGAGGTCCTGCACCCTGATGCCCACGCGGTTGATCTTGTCCGCGTAGGTGGGTCCGATGCCCCGGCCGGTCGTGCCGATCTTCCGCTTCCCGAGGAAGCGTTCCGTCACCTTGTCGACGGTGACGTTGTACGGAGTGATGACATGAGCGTTTCCGCTGATCAGAAGCTTGGACGTGTCGACGCCGCGCTCGTTCAGACCGCTCAGCTCGGAGAGCAGGACCGACGGGTCGACCACGACACCGTTACCGATGACGGGGATGCACCCCGGGGACAGGATTCCGGAAGGGAGGAGGTGAAGGGCATACTTCTGGTCGCCCACGACCACCGTGTGGCCGGCGTTGTTGCCGCCCTGGTAGCGCACCACATAATCAACGGATCCGCCCAGCAGGTCCGTCGCCTTTCCCTTGCCTTCGTCACCCCACTGAGCACCGAGCAGCACAAGTGCGGGCACGCGCGTACACCCCTTCCGGGCGGGGCATGTCCAGAGTCGGGGCGTACGCGGCACGGCTTTGTGCTGTGTACACCGGCGGCCTACGTCGGCCACCTACGGCCGTAGTCGGCCGTGAACCCGTCGGACCCGGATGCCCCGGAATAGACGAAGCCCCTGGCGCAATAGCGCAAGGGGCTCTTGCACAAAGATGCTACCCGAGGAAGCGAGGCATGACCGAGGTGGCGACTTCCGACCAGTTGCTGGTGGTCATCGACCCGGTCGCCCGGCAGACGGACGGCGAGGCCGTACGGATCGCGAAAGACGTGCTCAGTGCGGGTGCGACGACGAAGGTGTGTCTGCCGGAGGGGCCCGAGGAGTTCGCCCGCGCCCTGGCCCGGCGGGGGTCCCGCCGGCCGGTGGTGGTCGGCGACGACCGGGCGCTCGTACGGGCGGTGTCCCTGCTGCACCGTCAGCGGGAGCTGGCCGGATGCGTGCTGTCGGTGGTGCCGGTGGGCACGGCGCTCTCGGTGGCCCGTTCGCTCGGGGTGCCGACGGGGACCGTGGCGGCCGCGCGCGCCGTGCTGTACGGGGCCGAGCGGCGGCTGGATCTGCTGGTCGACGACAGCGACGGCGTGGTGCTGGGGGCGCTGCACATCCCGCCGGTCCCGGTGTTCCAGGTGCCGCAGGAGCCCGTCGACGACCCGGCGCACCCGTGGCTGCGGACGTACCAGTCCCTGGTCCGCACGCTGGTGCCGTCCCGCCCGCCGAGGACCCCGTCCCCGGTCACCGCGCCCCGGACCGGGCCGTCCCGGCTGCGGGTGGAGGTCGACGGGGTGACGCTGATCGACCTGGACCAGCCGGTGGAGGCGGTGTCGGTGACACCGGGAGGCGCCGGGTTCGCCGCGGTGGAGGTGCACCCGGCGTCGGTGGGCGCGGAGGTGGCCCCGCTGCTGGCCCGCGGACGCCTGGTGACCGTCTCGGGCACGGACTTCCGCTACCGAGCCGACGCAACCGTCGCCGGCCCGGTACGCCGCCGGACCTGGACGGTCCGGGAGGAGGGCCTGAGCCTGACCCTGCCGGTCCGGTGAGCGACGGGTCGGGGCGAGGCCAGGCATCCCGGGGGCCCGGAGACCCGGAGGCCGGACGGCCGGGGGCCGGAAGCCGGAGACCCGGAGACCCGGGAGCCTGACGGCCGGGGGCCGGGGGCCGGAAGCTGGAGGCCGGACGGCCGGAGACCCGGAGACCCGGGAGCCTGACGGCCGGGGGCCGGAAGCCTGACGGCCGGGAGCCAGAGGCCGGAGGCCTGACGGCCGGGGACCCGGGAGCCTCACGGCCGGGGGCCGGAAGCCGGGGGCCGGAAGCCGGGGGCCGGAGGCCTGACGGCCGGGGGCCGGAGG